>JAKJCY010000100.1:0-14769 GCA_022706235.1 Candidatus Hydrogenedentota bacterium
GCCGCCCGGCTCGAAGCGAGCAAATCTTTCGCCAAGGAATTCATGGCAAGGCACAAGATTCCCGCTGCGGAATACGCTGTCTTCGATGACGCACGATCGGCGATTGATTACATCCGCGCCGCCGAAATGCCGATTGTAATCAAGGCGGACGGGCTGGCTTCGGGTAAAGGCGTTACCGTGGCGGATTCGGTAGAAAAAGCCGAAGCAGCCATTCGCGCAGCCATGATCGAAAATACCTTCGGCCTTGCCGGGCAACGAGTGGTTGTTGAGGCGTGCCTTGTGGGGGAAGAAGCTTCCATACTCGTCTTTTGCGATGGGAAAACGTTTAAACCGCTGGCGTCCAGCCAGGATCACAAACGGGAGTTTGACCAAGACCAGGGGCGTAATACGGGCGGTATGGGCGCCTATTCGCCGGCGCCGATCATTACCGACGCCATGATGGACCGTATCAACCGGGAAATTCTTGAGCCGTGCCTGCGCGGCATGGAAGAAGAAGGCATGCCTTACACCGGCATCCTGTACGCTGGGCTGATGATCACGAAAGAAGGCCCCAAGGTAATCGAATTCAACGTGCGTTTCGGCGACCCGGAAACACAGGCCATTCTGCCGCGGATGGATACCGATATTGTACCCATACTTAAAGCATGCTGCACGGGAACGCTCGCGGAGTACGACATTGAGTACAAGCCCCAGCCCTGTGTTACCGTGGTGATGGCCAGCGAAGGTTACCCCGGCCCCTATGAAAAGGGCAAGCCCATACGGGGAATTGAAAGCGCTGAGGCTCTGGACAATGTTCAGGTGTTCATAGCCGGCGTTAAACAAAACGGAGAGGAGTTGGTCACTTCAGGCGGCCGGGTCTTGAATGTGACCGCCTGGGCGCCGACGCTCCCAGGAGCCATCGAGAAAGCCTATGCCGCGGTGGAACGTATCCACTTTGACGGCGCCAAATATCGCAAGGATATCGGGAAAAAAGCGTTGCGCCATCTTTAATCCCTCCGGGAATACCTGCACAAGTTGCGTCTCAGGTCCAGTGGCGCTGTCGTCCCGGCAAAGCAAGTCTCACAGAAGGAAGCGTATTTTTCATGAGCGGTAAGACATCGATATCCGCAACCGCGTTTCGTTACATCCGGCAGGGGATCTACGTCATCCTGCCGGTAGTCTTGCTGTTTGGCCTGGCAGAGATCGCCTCCCGGGTTCACGAGAGAAGGTCGCCGCCCTTGCCGGTGGATATCGGCCAGGGGTTCGATCGGGATAGCATGCTTTTTGTTCCAGCGGAAGACGGCTTTATGGAAACAAACCCGGACAAGGGGATTTCCTTCCAGCACCAGCGTTTTGCCCTCCACAAACCGCCGCGGACACTTCGAATTTTCGCGTTGGGCGGGTCATCCGTCAACTATCTGGATTATGAATTTTCACAACTGCGCCAGGCTCTGGAAACGGCATGCACCGACCGATTTGACCAGGTCGAAATCATAAATTGCGGCGGCCTATCCTACGGTACGCACCGTCTGGTGCTGATTGCCGCGGAAATCGTTCAGTACGACCCCGATATCGTGCTCCTCTATTCAGGGCACAACGAATTTGAGGAGGTGCAGCAGATGCACCTCGCCAACCGGCAATACACCCCCGCCCAGCGTCTTCTGGGCAAGTCGGCGCTGTTTCGACTGATACGTGATTTTTGGGCACGCCGCCGAATCGCCACACTTCAGGAGGCCAGCGACTTGAGAACTCTGGCCGACTCCATTCCGGATTCATCCAAGGCCTGGCTGCACACGTTTACTCCCGATGAAGTTCGCGGGCGAATGAACGCATTCAAGAAAAACCTGGAATCCATGGCGGCATTATTCGCGAGCCACGGAATCCCGCTGGTACTGGGAACCGTTCCGTCAAATCTTTTCCGGCCCAATCTGCCGGGAGCGGACGGGACTTTGTATGAGGAAGTCATCGACATGTTCGAGAAGGGACAATACGATGCCGGACTGCGACGAGGCCGGGAACTGCTGCGAAATGCCTCACCCAGACACCAGTCATCGGATGCCGAAAACGAAATTATCCGCGAGGTGGCCCGTAAACACAAGGTGCATCTTGCCGACGTGGAAGGGGCCATCGTTTCGGCCGAACCCAACGGCGTTCCCGGGCAAACCCTGTTTAATGACCATTGTCATCTCAATCCTGAAGGCAACAAGATTTTGCGTCTCCTGTACCAGCGGGAAATTTTGGATATTTTGCGCGGGGGAGATGCGTCCAAGGGTCGGGATACGCTACAATAGGATGCAATAGCACTTTACTGTGTTCAATGAAAAAGGTATGGTATTGGCGCCAAGAAACAAGCCGTCTAGTTTCTTACGGAAATGTATAGGAAAAAAACGATGAGTAAAGACTCCTGGTATGGGGGAGACACCCCGTCACCTTATGTTCGAAGAAAAGATATGAAGACCAAATCCTGGTATACCAGTCCCTCCGCATCCTTGATAGCTACCTTTCTGCTTGGGGTTGTTGTCGGGTTCATTTTGCGCTACGCGTGGTTTGAACTGAGACAGGAGAATACGGAAGTCCCTGCAACGGAATCCACGGCACTGGAAACGGCGACACCGTTGCCTCCCGCTTCCGGGACGCCGGAGGCGACTGTTCCGGAGCTGGACATCACAGTGCAACCGGCTAATCTGGAAGAGGTTTGGCCGGCAAGGCATTTGATTGTGGGCATACCGGGCACCGGCCTGGACCCGGATAGCGCCGACCTGCTAAACCGCAATAAACCGGGCGGCATATGGTTGCGCTCACCCAATACGGTCAATGAAGCACAAATCACCAGGCTGGTCGGTCAAATAACCACGTTGGCAGCGCTGGATACAAGGCCCGCCTCCGGGCCCCTTATCCTGGCGGCCCAGGATGGAGGACAAAGCCGAAACGTGCTGCAGATGCCGGAAGCGCTTTCTTATGAAGAGATAGCCGGTCTGGAAACCTTGGACGCTATTCGGCAAGTGGGTGAACAAACCGCGGCCTATGCGCAGAAATTAGGCGTAGGAATGCTTCTGGCGCCTGTACTGGATGTTTTCGATGAGAAGGAACGTCAGCTTTCAGAACGCCCCTATTATTTGGGAACGACTCCGGAATCTGTTGCCAGGGCGGGAATAGCCTATATTGATGGACTGCAGGAAAAGGGTGTGCTTGCGGTCGCCCGGCATTATCCCGGCATCGGTTCCGCCCTGCTCACAGAAGGCGGCATTCCTACCATTAAGGAAGATAGTGCCGACAATTTGACAGCGACCATACAGGTGTTTACCGAGGCTGCGGCTCATGGTGTTTCGGGTATATTGATAGCGGGTGCCTCCATTCCCGTTTTGGATACGGAAGCGCCTGGACGCCCCACATCGCTGATGCCGGCCCTGGTCCAGGAGATGCTGCGTAAACGCTCCGGGTATGAAGGCGTACTGATTGCCGATGATATGAGCGCCATTGCTTCATGGTCAAAGAATACGACCGGACAAAACGTTGTGGCTGCGCTCGCCGCAGGTTGTGACGCCGTACTAATCTCCTCCATCTCCGCCGGCGAGATGGCGGAAATTATACAGGCCATTAAACAGGCGGTAAGCGAGGGGACCCTCAAACAAGAAGAACTTGAGTTGTCCAGGCGGCGGCTTGATCTCTGCCGGGAAAAAGTTGCCCGCGCCATGGGCCAGAAGGCGCCGGAGGCGCTTCCGGCCCCCATTCCCGCGGAGGGGGAGATTGAAGGAGAAGGAGAAGGGGCATCAGTGGTTGATGCCGCTCCCGCAAAGGAAACCGAAGCCGTTCCCCCTTCAGCGCCGGCGCAACAAGTCGAAAAGCCTTCGGATGAAACCGAAGTGCCTGCTCCCGCTGCCGCGATGAAACCGAAAGAAACCTTAAAACCGGAGCAAAAAACAGAATCTTCTCCCATGGAGACAGTAACCCCTCCTCTGAATACAAGAAAAGTGGTTCATACCATAAAGCAGGGGGAGACACTGACCGCAATCGCAAATAAATATGGCGTTACCGTTAAGGACATTATGGGATGGAATAAAATGCAAGATGCCAACATCAAGTTCGGCGCCAATCTTGATGTTTATCCCTCCGGGAAGGAAGCGGATTCTCCAGAAGGGAAAAAGGACCCCGCCGGAATCAAGCAAACGGAAGCCCCGGCGGAAGGCGGGCCGGTACCGGCGCCCGTTCAAAATGCGCCTTCTCCCGCCGGGGAATCGGACCTGTCCAACGAAGTATCGGCGACGCCTGTGGAGGCGCCCGGAGCGGCAACGAGCATTGATGACGTAACGATAGAAAAACCACTGATTTCGAACGTTGGTCAGGATTCTTCACGGGAAACGCTACTGGATGCCGAAGTATTGCCCGAAACACTGCCACTGGATACCCCTTCATCCGACCTTTCCACAGTAAACAAGCCTGATAAACCGGTTCAATCTGTACCGCCACTGGTGCCGGCGGGAACAAACAGAGATACTCGTCAAAATACACCCTTGACACCGGAAATGACGGACACTGTAATTCCGGTCAGCCCATCTCCGGTTTTGGAACCCGGTGTGCTTGAGAACATACCTGAGCCGCGAGACATTCCCCGGCTTCCCTCTGTGGACACCGCCAGTTCCCCGGCACCGAGTCAAGAGACTATTGCCCCGGAAGTATCAATACCACCAGCGCCCTCCGGCGGGGTGGATGCTACAAAACCCGCTGTTCATGTGGTGGGACCTGGTGATACTTTAAACAGAATTGCGGTTCGATATGGTGTTACAGTCAAGCAACTTGTGGAAGCGAATGCCTTGACAAATCCGGACATTCTTGTAATGGGTACTGAGGTCAAAATACCCAAGCCCTAGGTCTAATAGTACCGGCAGCCGAAAAAGGCCCTTTCTCAATCAACCACCATCCGCAGCGTCGTTGGGATACGGAGGAGTCCTGAAAGGGACCTGCTAAAAACGGGCACAGAATAAGTAATTCAGAGCCGTGACAGGCATTCTATCATGGGCCGGACAGGATCATTTCGTTTTTTCCCGGCAGACCGGAAACGGCGTTGCTAAACGTTAGCGTTACCGGGAAACAGGGATAACGGTACGTGGAAGGACGGTGTAAGTCGCAAAGAAGGAGTGTGCCGGGAGATGCCGTCAGCGCGTATCTGATTACAGAAATGAAAAAGTGAATATGATACAGGACAGCAGTCAAATTCGAAGGGAAGTGACGGAGCTTACCCTGCTCTACGAAATCAGTGAGCTGCTCGACCGCAGTTTTGATTTACGGGATGAGTTGGTCCCGATTCTGCGCGCCATTTCGAAACATACAGGCATGCTCCGTGGAACGATTTCCTTGCTGAACCGGGAGCTGAATGAAATAACGATATGCGCGGCTCATGGGCTCTCTCCCGCGCAATTGCAGCGGGGGCGGTACCGTTTGGGCGAGGGTGTTATCGGCAAAGTAGTGCAAACGGGGCTTCCCGTTATTATCCCCAGCATTTCAGAGGAACCTATTTTTCTGAACCGGACCCATGCACGCAAGAACATAGATCGGGAGAGAATTTCCTATATCTGCGTTCCCATCAAGATGGATTCCGCCATAATCGGGGCCCTGAGTGCCGACCGTATTTTCGGAGAGGAGATATCCCTCGGCGAGGACTTGCGGCTCATGGCAATCATCGCATCCATGATCGCGCGGGCCGTACGCTTGCGCCAATGTCAACAGGAAGAATATGACAAACTGCTGGAGGAAAACAGCCGGTTGCAGGAGGCGTTGCGCAAGAAATTTCAGCCGGCTAATATTATCGGGCATTCTAAAGCCATCCAATCCGTTTTCGACCTGATCTCAAAAGTGGCTAAAGGCGATACGACCGTGCTTATCCGGGGAGAAAGCGGCGTGGGCAAGGAGCTGGTTGCCCAGTCCATCCATTATAACAGTGACCGTGCCGCAAAACCTTTCATTCGTGTGAATTGTGCCGCCCTTCCGGAAGGTATCATCGAAAGCGAACTCTTCGGCCATGAAAAGGGGGCCTTCACCGGTGCGGCCAGCGAACGTAAAGGCCGCTTCGAACTTGCGCACCAGGGCACTATTTTCCTTGATGAAATCGGGGATATATCCCCTCAGGTACAAATACGATTGTTACGGGTATTGCAGGAACGCGAGTTCGAACGTGTTGGAGGCAATGAAACCATCAAGGTAAACGTCCGTGTGATCGCCGCCACGAACCGCGACCTGGAGGCGCTGATGCGCTCCGAAAAATTCCGGCCCGACCTCTATTACCGGCTCAATGTTTTTCCTGTGGTGGTGCCGCCCCTTCGTGAGCGGCGCACAGATATTCTGGAACTGGCCAATTTCTTTGTGGAGAAGCATGGCCGCGAGAACAACAAATATGTGCGCCGCATATCCACGCCCGCCATTGATATGCTCATGAGTTATCACTGGCCCGGCAATGTGCGGGAACTGGAAAACTGCATTGAGCGCGCCGTCCTGCTTACCAACGATGACGTCGTACACGGACACCACCTGCCGCCCACGCTACAAACCTCGGAGGCATCCAATACCATTATCAAGGGAACGCTGGAAGAAACATTGGCCCGCGTTGAGCGGGAGATGCTGATCGAAGCATTGAAGGATGCCCGGGGCAACAAGGCCAAAGCGGCGCGCCAACTCGGCATCAGCGAACGCCTGATGGGGCTACGGGTGAACAGATACGATATCGACCCCAGACGGTATAAAACCTGAAGGACTGGCTTTCCCACCCTTGTTAGAGTAAAATACAAGAAGTAAGTTCATGGTCGGTATTCCTGCGGTACAAAAGAACATTATGAAACTGATCATACAAATCCCGTGCTTTAATGAAGAGGCAACCATCGGCATTACCCTGGACGCCTTGCCTCGGGAAATTGAGGGGATCGACCTTATTGAATATCTCATCATTGACGACGGGTCCACGGATAAGACGGTAAAAGTGGCAAGGGAACACGGGGTACACAAGGTCGTCAGCGTCCGCAGAAACCGCGGCCTCGCAAAGGCGTTCATGTGCGGACTTGATGCCTGTATCCAGCACGGGGCGGATATCATTGTTAATACGGACGCCGACAATCAGTATAATGCGGATGATATCGAGACTCTCATCAAGCCCATTCTGCGCGGAGAAGCGGAAATCGTGGTGGGCGCACGTCCCATAGCAAATATCAAGCACTGGTCTCTTACCAAGAAACTGTTGCAGAAGATTGGTTCCAAGGTGGTGCGCATGGCCAGCGGCACGCAAATTGCGGACGCGCCAAGCGGTTTTCGCGCCATGAGCCGCGAAGCCGCTCTGAGAATCAACGTTTTTGATAGCTATACCTACACCCTGGAAACCATTATCCAGGCTGGCCGAAAGAATATCCCTATCATATCGGTGCCCATACGCACAAACAGGGATTTGCGCCCCTCACGGCTGATCCACAGCATCCCCGGATATATCCGCCGATCCTTGTTTACCGTTACCCGGATTTTTATGACTTACCGGCCCTTCCGTTTTTTCGCCATCCCGGGCGTCATTATTTTCTTCATCGGCACCTTACCAACGGTCCGCTTCCTGTATTTCTTTTCCATTGGAGAGGGCAGGGGACATATTCAGTCTCTGTTGTTCAGTGCCCTGATGCTTGGAGGCGGCATGGCCCTGGTCATCACAGGCCTTATCGCGGATCTTATCGGCGTTAACCGGCAGTTGCTGGAGGACATCCGCACACGTATACGTGAATTGGAATACGCGCAGGCACTTCGGGACAGGAAAGAAAAGTAAACCCTGCACCAGGGCAGGGATAGTTGTTCATAATACAATAGCAGAGATAATATCCTTTCCCGGGAATACGTTGCCGCAAGCCTCAACCTGTTTTTAAGGAGCCAACATTATGAAAAACGAAATAGGCAGGCGTACTTTTTTGAAAGGTGCAGCGGCTGCGGCTGCCGGCACGTTCGGAATGGAAGAAGAAATTTTGCTCTCCCATATGGGACAGTCTGGAGAAAACCCCGGTTTACCCGATTTGGCATTAACCCCCATGCCTAAAGGTAAAATCAAAGATATTTCCATCAGCCGTCTTATCTGCGGCGGCAATCTTATTGGCGGATGGGCGCACAGCAGGGACCTCCTATATGTATCACAGTTATTCAAATCCTACAATACGGACGATAAGATACTGGAAACACTGCACCTATGCGAACAATATGGAATCAACACAATTCTGACGAACCCTGTATCCGGTGATATCATTAACCGCTACTGGAACGAAAAGGGCGGCAAAATCCAGTGGATATCGGAAGTGCACCCCGAACCTGGAGATTACAAAACCGGTGTGCAATCAGCCGTAGACAACGGAGCAACTATGGCCTATATACAAGGGGCCGTCGGAGACAGACTGGTATCGGACGGCGACTTGGAACTTGTGGCTGAAACAGTACATTTCATTCAAGCCTGTGGTTTACCTGCTGGCGTTGGCGGTCATGCTTTGGAAGTCATAACCGCCTGCGAGGAAGCCGGCATCAGTCCGGACTTCTATGTAAAAACGTTACATTCCGAAGAATACTGGTCAGCACGAAAGCCCGACCAGACGGATGAAGTCATCCGAAACCCTCACGACAATTTCTGGTGTGTTGACCCTGCCGCTACAATAGAGTACATGAAGGGGGTCAAAAAACCATGGATAGCGTTCAAGGTGCTTGCCGCCGGAGCGATCCCTCCGGAAAAGGGCTTCAGCTATGCCTTTGGTAACGGCGCGGACTTTATCTGCGTCGGCATGTTTGATTTTCAAATTTCAAGGGATGCCGATATCGCAATTGCCGCCGCAACCGGAACCAACCGCGCCAGGCCGTGGCAGGCGTAGGGGTAGCAGGGGTGGGGGTAGTCTTCAGAACCAACCTTACTGGCAGGATGAAAAACATTGCCGTGTGCGAAAACTGTGGATAGATTATCGATACATAGAGGTTCCGCAGTTGTACGACAAGGGGCATTGGCGTGATGACATATCCGGGGCTAGATGATTGAGCGACACCTGCAGACGCCGCATTTTCGTCTCAATCTCCTGTTTCCCCCTGTTTGAAGACGAATCCCTCTGTGCCCAACAACACTTTGGAAAAGTTTTCTTTTTCTTTGCCGATGAAAAGATGATATTCTATAGCCTCTTTTGTACGGCGCACAGGATTTCATTGAACGGGAATGGATATCCACGCCGTATCGCTGACCTGAAGCGGATTCCGAAACTCATGTACTCCTTAGTACTCACCATAACGATTGCCTTCATCTTCCTGTCGTGCGTGTTGATACTGTGGACCGTCGCGCATCTTCTGGCCGGCAAGCGTTTTGGATTCAGAAAGCAGGGGTGCAAAGGGCCCGTAACAAGCGCTGATGGAACCTTAATGTGCTGCAAAGGGGATGGAAGCACATGCGATAGAGAAGGCTTGGAATAAACACCTTCCAAGGCACATGATCACAAATGACGATGCCTCATTCCTCGTCTTCGTCAACCATATCGCCCATTTTACTGAGACATTCATCAAGAGCCTCTTTCGGGCTGGATTCGTCCTCCAATACCGCTATCAAACCAGGATAGTAAATGTCCGCCAACGAAAGGGTGTTCTGTATGAGGGTATCTAGCATATCGGGCGTGGGTTTCATATCCGCGAGATTCATACTTGCGCGCATGCGTATTTCGCCATCGTCAAAATCCATGTCATAGGCCACAAACACATTGCTGAAATTGACACGTGTCATGTATTCGGCCACATCGTTCAGTTTTTCTTCAGGAACCGTATCCTGATGTATGCAAAAACAAGTGATCTGATTTATGTCATCGTCTGCATGTATCACGACATCAAATTCGGTATTTTCCGCTTCAATCCCCGCCAAAAACAGTCCCTCCTCCGTCGGACTGCATTCATACTCCCAGTTGTTCGCTTCAAAATAGCCTTTTACCATCTCGGTTAATATACCCATGATTCTTGGTTTCCTTTTGCTGTTTTGAAAGGGTTTATTTTCGTATGTGCGCCATGGCCCGTCCAAGGTGAAGCATATAGTAATTCAAAGTCCTAAAACAAACAGAACCAAACCGCCTATGATGCCAGGTGAAGTCGCCTTGTGCAGGGACGGTGATAAACCTTATTTCGTATGGCAATATTGAATTCATTTTTTTTCTGCCCCCAGGTAAAACGCATTGTTTCTGTTTGTTTCCGTGCCCACTTATGATACGATAAGAACGCTTGACAAAATTTAAAGCGGTTTTCGCAAGACGCCCTATTGGCAAAGGTTCCCCGAGGGGAATATCCGTATCATTCAGGACAGGACATGCTTAAAACCGATATTACCGCAGTCATTGCTTTAGAGAACAGGACCAGGGCATTGCCCGCCATGCTTGCCTGCCTGGCGAAACAAACCTTACCGGCGGCTTGTTATGAAGTTATATTTGTGCTTTACGGGCGTTCTACCAGGGAACAACTTGCCGTAGTGGAGCACTACGCGGCAGGAGCGCCCATGCCGATAAAGTGCCTGTATGCGCCTGGTTCCGGAGAAGTGCATGCACGGAATGTGGGCGCTTTCAGTGCCCGGGGTGAATGGCTTCTTTTTCTTGACCAGGATTTGCTTGCGGGCCCTCGACTGCTTTCTTCCCACCTCGACCTGCACAGGAAACATCCGGTCCGTGCAATTGTTCAGGGCGCGGTAGAAAGAAGCAAATCACTCCATGCCGGCAGTCTGACTCGCTGGTTCATGCAACACGACAAAGATCTTATGGCGGCCGCTCGGCCGGATTCCCCCTTGTACTGGTCCAGCCGGCATTGCAGCCTGCCCCATGACTTTTTCATCGAAGGGGGAGGCTTTAATGAAAGCTATGAAGCGTCCCGGGCAGCGGATATTACATTTTTACGGCGCATTTTAAGAAATGGGTCTGCGGCGCTCACGTTGCCCGGTGTACATGCATTTATCTGGCGTGAAGCGCAATTCGAAGAAGAGCGCAGACGTTTCTGGCGCGAGGGCTTTGATTTGTGCCGTCTGTCCCGCGCGTTAAAAGACCCTGACATCATGTTTCATTTTGAATTGTACCGTGCCCCGATTCGCTTTTGGATGGATGACGCGTTTATGCCTTTTTATATAAAAATCTGCCGGGAAGGCCCCCTGGACGTTCGCATCCATGGAAAAAGCTGCCTGCGGGTTTTCACGCATGAATGCCGCCGTGGCGCTGTCAATGCCTTGACGGAACAGACCGCTGTAGGCAGACCGGAATCGGTTTTTATCGCCCCATAAACGAAGGGACTGGAAAGGCGGCGCAAATCCTTTCTCCGACGCTGAAGGCATGGAAATAAGAACTCCTCTTCCTGTGCCGGATACGCTAACTTTCTCAAGGAATGCCGTATGATAATTCTGGTTTTACTGTTGCCTACAACAGTGATGAGCGCCTCCTTAAATGAATATCCGGCTCCCCGCCATGGACTGCAGTATACGGAATCGGCGTCCACATGGGACGAGGCGTTTCCCTTGGGCAATGGTATTCTGGGGGCGTTGGTCTGGGGCGACGGTGCCCCCTTAACTATCTCGCTGGACCGAACTGACCTATGGGACCTGCGCCCCGTTCCCGAATACTATTCGGAGGACTATTCCTACACCCGGATGCGTCAATGGGAACGGGAGGGCCGATATGAGGAACTCAAAGCGTTATATGATGACCCCTATCATCGTCCCGCGCCCACGAAGATTCCGGCCGGCAGAATAGAGGTTAGCTTTCCGGAAACAAGGGCGTTCCAGGAGGGACACCTTGACCTGCGCAACGGCCTGGCGGAAATGCGTTTTGCCGGGGAGGTCCGGGTGCGCGTCTGGATACACGCGGAATTGGCAGTGGGGGTGATTGAAGTTGAAGGCGCGCCGGACGCGGCGCTCCGGTTGAATGCCCCGGATTTTGCGGGTACGGCCAACGACCAACGCTCCACAGGGTTTGTCATGGGGGAATTGTCGCAGTTGGGCTATCCGCCGCCGCTGGAAAGCGCGGGGGAGGGGTTCGCCGCTTTCAGTCAACAGGGCTGGGAAAGTTTTTCCTTTGCCGTGCACCTGGCTCAACGCCCCCGGGGCAACGGCTTGCTGGCCGCGTGGAGCATTGCCTCCAGCCGGGAGGGCGGTTCTCCGCCGGAACTGGCCCGGGCACGGGCCGAAGCCGCCCTGGACAAGGCCGACGAATTACGGGCTGCGAGCACAGCGTGGTGGGACGGATATTGGAACAAAGGTCGCATTCATGTACCGAACCCGGTCATCGAGCGGCAATGGTATCTCGATATGTACAAGTTCGGGTCGGCGGCACGGCGCGGCGCCCCGCCGATTACGTTGCAGGGCCCCTGGACCGCCGACGACGGCAAACTGCCGCCCTGGAAAGGGGATTATCATCATGATTTGAATACGCAGTTGAGTTATTGGCCATGCTACAGCGGCAACCGGCTCGAGGAAGGGTTGGGATTCCTGGACTGGCTTTGGAAATATAAACAAAACGCGGAGGACTGGACGCACCGTTTTTTTGATATGCCCGGCCTGAATGTGCCCATGACCAGCGACCTGGAATTGAAACAAATCGGCGGCTGGCGTCAATACACCCATTCCGCCACCACGGGCGCGTGGCTGGCCCATCATTTCTACCTGCACTGGCAATACAGCCGCGACCGGAAATTTTTGGAAGAGCGCGTCTATCCGTGGCTGGAGGCCGTGGCGGTGTTCCTCGAGGCCATTACCAATGAGCGCGATGCCCACGGGAAACGGACCTTGCCCCTGAGTTCTTCGCCCGAAATCAACGACAACAGACCGGAAGCCTGGTTCCCGTCCATCACCAATTATGACAATGCCCTGATTCGATGGACCTTCTCGAAAACGTCGGAACTGGCGGAGGAACTGGGCCGGTATGACCAAGCCCTCCGCTGGGAGCGTGCGCTGAATGAAATGCCCCCGCTTGCCCTGGCGTCTTCGGGCGCATTGCTCGTGGCCAAAGGCTTTCCCCTGGAAGCGTCGCATCGTCATTTCTCCCATGCCATGGCCATTCATCCGCTGGGCCTGATTGGCCGGTATCAAGCGGGAACGGTGCTTGCCACGATGGAGGACTTGAAACGGCTGGGAACGGACTGGTGGACCGGGTATAGTTTTGCGTGGCTGGCCAACCTCGCAGCCTGGGCGGAAGACGCAGGAACCGCTGAGCATGCCCTGGAGACCTTCGCCTCGGCCTTCGTGCTGCGCAACAGTTTTCACTGCAACGGCGATCAGTCCGGAAAAGGGCTGAGCAAATTTACGTACCGTCCTTTCACGCTGGAGGGCAATTTCGCCGCCGCTGCGGGACTCAATGAGATGTTGCTGCAAAGCCATGCCGGAGTCATCCGCGTTTTCCCGGCAATCCCCAAGTCCTGGGACAATGTCTCCTTTTCGACCTTGCGCGCCGCCGGCGCTTTTCTCGTATCGGCCTCCCGGGAAAATAGCCGCACGACGAGCATCACCATACAATCGGAGACCGGGGTTGTCCCTGTCGTTCAATGCCCCTGGACGGGTAGAATGGGACCACTGGACACCAGCGCCATGAGCGAAGTCATGAATATTGCCCGGAATGGCGATACTTGGATATTGACCAGCAAAAAAACCTAGCGTGACTCTTCAGGGTGAGGGGGTGGGGAAGAAGAGAGGCGTTATGCCGGAGCGGGTAACGATTCCCTGCAACGCGTCCAGCCTTCATCATAGGTCCATGGAAATATCTTGAGTTCGTCTTTGTCCGTCACTATCTCCGTGAATCCGCCGGGCTGTTTATTTTTTTCATAAAATAGTGGCGCCGTGGTGACTTGTGTAACATTTGCATAAACCGGGTCACGCCTGTGACTAAACACGTGCACATGTCCCGCTAAATAAAGAACAGAACGACCAGACCCGCCCAGCATTTTCCGAAGGGGCAATGCCCCCTCCAGGCGCCTTGTCAGTCCGGTATGATACTCGGGGATTGTATATAAACAAGGGTAATGGGCGAGGACAATAATTTGTCGCTCCCGCACTTCCCGCAATATCTTCTGTGCGGTATCCCGATGCGCTTTGGATATAAACCCACGCGAACTGAATAGATTCGGACGCACCGTAGGCAAACAAACCAAGGCTGTATCATTTATTGGGCGGTAACAAACCGCTTGGTCCGACGAGGGGTTGTACCGGCCCAGATACTGTTCAAAGCGACCTTTCCTCTGGGATTCAAACGTGTAATAATCATGGTTTCCGGGAATAACATAGATATCAGGACAAACCGATTGAAGCCGGGACAGGAAACCTGAGGCTTTCTCATATTCGCTCTCCAAGGCTGTAGTAGTCAAATCACCACCTACAAGCACCACATCGGGACGAAGCCCTTCCATTAATTCGATAAATGAATCGGCCCGTTCCTGGCGGATATACCATCGGCGACGCGTCACAAGATTCAGGTTACCGAGCAGGCGCTTGTTTAATAAATAAAAAGGATTGCAGGTTATGGTCCAGAAATGAAGGTCACTTATATGCAGGATACGCATCATCAACTCGGCAGGAAGATTGGTCAAATAATTGTATTTATAATGTTGCCAGATTTATTCGCCACTCAAACACAATGCCCGTAGGTCACGGCTATCATCATACCGTTAATAGCCGACACATTCAAGATTTTAATGGCACGGGCAAAATAATATATTGAACGCGGCTGACTCAATACGCTCTGTACCCTTCCATGTCTGTCTGGAAAAGAAACTTGACCTGTGCATCGAAATGGTGTAGTATAGATCCTG
>JAKJCY010000100.1:14852-15146 GCA_022706235.1 Candidatus Hydrogenedentota bacterium
GGCGTCATGGGTGCGGCAATCGCCGCGCACCTGGCCAACTGCGGTATTCCATCAGTAATGCTGGATATTGTGCCCCCGAACCTGTCCGAAGAGGACAAGAAGAACAAAAAGAAGCGCGATGCAATCGCGGCGGGCGCCAAGGCAGCCTTGCTGAAGGCTAAGCCGGCCCCCCTGTACGTCAAGTCCTACATGGATATGATCGAGATTGGCAATTTCGAGGATGACATGGCAAAGATCTCGGATTGCGATATGATCATCGAAGTGGTGATAGAGCGGCTTGACATCAAAAAGAAG
>JAKJCY010000101.1 GCA_022706235.1 Candidatus Hydrogenedentota bacterium
TCCCCTATCCCCTATCCCCTGTCCCCTGTCCCCTGTCCCCTGTTCCCTGTTCCCTGTTCCCTGCCCCAGGTTATCAATTAGTAATTTCCTATGGTATAATCCCATTTCAAGCGGATTCGTCAGGAGTGATAGCCCTTATATTATGTCCCGAGTTGTATATACCCCCCAATCCGAAGCGTTCAACCCCAAACGCGTCCTTAAGGCCATGGCGCTCGGCCTTATACAATCTCGTTATATGGCGTTGCGGCTGGTGGTGAAGGATATCAAGTCGGACTACTCCAAGTCCCAGTTCGGCTTAATCTGGGAGCTCATAGACCCGCTGGTGCTCGGTTTCATTTTCTATTCCCTCATGCGCACCCGGGTCATCAATCCCGGCGAAACCCATATGCCCTACGCCATCTTCATCATCTACGGCCTATTGATGTACGCCACTTTCGTGGAATCCGTCATGCGCATGGTGAACCTGGTAAAGAACTCTAAGTCCCTGCTGAGCCAGTTGAAACTGCCGCCCGAGGCGCTGATCCTTTCCGTGTTGTTCCGTATCGCATTTAACTGTTTCTTTCGTCTCGCCGTGATGCTTTTCTTTTCGCTGCTGCTGCGGAACAGCGCGCTGGCAAGCGGGCAAAGCGCCTTTAATCTGGTGGGGTTCCTCAAGTTTCTCCTTCTTTTTCCTTCGGTTATCCTGGTGGGGGCAGCCATTGGCCTCTTCTTTGCGCCCCTGAATGCCATTTACAGCGATGTGGGCACCGCCCTGCGCATCGGCCTGGGACCCTACCGCTACCTCTCCCCCGTGCTTTGGCCGCTGCCGCTCACGGGGCTCTGGGCCTATGTCCACGCCGTCAGCCCTATCTCCCCCCTGTTTCTGGACCTGCGCATGCTGGCCACCAACGATGTCATGCATTATCCCGGCCATTTTGCGGCACGCATTCTCCTCTTCGGCGGCGTGTTCCTCTTCGCCTGGTTTATTTTCCACATTTCCATCGTCGTACTTTCGGAGAAGGCGTAACATGGCTCCTATCGTACAAGTGGAACATGTCTATAAGAAATACTCCCGTAACGCCAATGCCCATCTCAGTTACGGAATGCGCGACCTGTACAACCATCTGCTAGGACGGCAACCGTCCCTGGAACTGCGTAAGGACGAGTTCTTCGCCGTCAATGACGTGTCCTTCCGCCTGGAGCGGGGCGACACCCTCGCCCTTATCGGCCGTAACGGTTCCGGGAAAAGCACGATGCTCAAGATGATGAACGGCCTCATCAAACTTGATGCCGGCCGCATCGTCATGGATGGGCGGGTCCAGGCGCTGATCAACCTCGGCGCCGGCTTTAACGGGGCGCTTTCCGGCATGGATAACATCTACAACAGCGCCGCCCTCTACGGATTTAGCCGGAAGCAGACAAAATCTATTGTGGATGAAATCGTTGATTTCGCCGAGCTGGACGAATTCATCAACAGCCCCGTTGAAACGTACAGCAGCGGCATGAAGGCCAGACTGGGTTTCGCTGTGGCGGTCCATCTGAAGCCCGATATCCTTCTCATTGATGAAATCCTTGCCGTGGGGGATGCGGCATTCCGGAATAAATGCTACGCGCGTATGGAAGCCTTGAAAAAACGCGATGTCACCATCGTGTTCGTATCTCATACACAAAGTGCGGTTATAAAACTGTGCAAGGATGCCCTTTGGCTTCATAAAGGCCGTATCATGGCCATTGGCCCCTCCATGGGGGTGGTGGAAACCTATAATGGCTATCTTGAGGCGGAAGAAAAAGAGAAACTCGCCCGTGACCAAGCGAAGGGGACCCCGGTTTCAAATAAGCCTCTGGAAAAGGAACCGGAAAAGCGCCCCAAAGAGAGCAAAAGTAGCGGCGAGAATTCTCTTTACGGGCCTGTTCATTCCGGAAATGATCACGTTGAGGATGTCCGGTGTACTCTTGTGGTGGACGGGCAGGAGACCTCTGCCATAAAATTGCATAGCGCCCTGCGGGTTCGGGTTAGTTTCAAGTTAAAAACGCAGGTGGAACATTTATACTCTACTCTGAACTTTCATCGGAAAGACGGCCTGCTGCTTGCGGCCATTGCCACCTCCACGGACGACCGCTTCGGACATATCCATGACGGGCGGATTTTTTATGAAGTTCGTATTCCCGACCTGGATTTCGCGCCCGGCCATTATGTCATCATGATGCCCATCGCCGACGGCCAGCATTATCTGTGGCGCGATATCGTAAAGGAGTTCTTCGTGGAAAGCGGCGGCCGCATCTGCTACGGTGTCACGGAGATCACCCATGAGTATACCGTGCGCGTGGAGGAGGACTAAAAGTAAATGCTTACCAAGGGAGAATAGCCATGGGCTTAGGCATCAAAAGAAGATTGCGTCAACAGCTTGTACAATTCATCCGGCGACGCGGAAATCTGCTGCGTGAACTGGCGGCAACCGAGGAAATGAAACAAACCTTCACGTCCAGTGACACACTGCTGCGCGATGTGTTGAATAGCAATCAGGCGCATGCCCGTATTGAAGAAAGCGCGTTCTTTGAGAAAAGACTTTCCGCCCTTCTCGAGCGCGAAACGCAAGCCGGTAGTGTTTATGAGAGGGTTATCCAGTCCCTTGCCGACAAAGAAAACGTTCCCAAAACACTGCTACAAAACCCTGAGAACTTGCTGCGGCTCTTTCTAAAACTTCTAAAGGACACGCCATTTGCCAAGTCGCTGTTTGATGCCATCGAGTTTCAACAAGCGTCGGTTCAGAACAACGACTTTGTAAAGGCACTGATCAAAACGCCTGAGTTTCAACAGGCGTCGGTTAAGAACAACGACTTTGTAAAGGCAATGATCAAGACCTCTGAAGTTCAACAGGCCGCAGTGGAAAGTGACACCGTCCAAAAACGTATGCTCCTCGCGCCGGGGTTTCAAGAGACCGCCCTGGCGGACGATTCATTTCGTGCGAAGATCGCCGGTAACGAAGATTTACAAAAACACATTATCCGGGCAGTCATAAAAAATGCGTTATGGCAACCTTCCTTTTCAGAGGCGCTTGAGGCCATCCTTCGTGACGGCCGGCTGTATCCCTTTGTGTTTGAAAACCCTAATCTGACCGGACGCTTTGTTCATGAAGCTTCCAAATCCGACATGGTGCGCCAAAAACTCGTGTTGCAGGAAGAAATGCGAAGGGAAGCACTGGCGGCACTCTTGAGAGGCTCCCTGTGGGAGGAGCCCTTTGCGGAACAACTGGCCCTGCTAGTGTGGAACACCAAAACACAAGAACGTATCCTCAGCGATGATAAATTACTGGAGCGCCTATTAAACGATGACAAGGCCGTTATAAAAACATCCACATTGCCGCCGGTTCGGATGAAACTGCAGTTATTGCGCGCACGGGAAATCGCCGCCGGGTTGCCGTATTTATTACCGACCATCGTTTTGTCCTACCCCAGGGCCGGCAGCAACTTTTTACAATCAGTGCTTCAGGGCTCCACCGGCATGCGCTGTCAAAGTATTTACGGCAAACTTGCCGAGGGCCCCGATACTACCCTCACGGTCAAATCGCACAGCCCCTCCCCCACCTATTTTGAAGACGAATGGCATCGTTTTTTGCCTGACAGACCCCTGCCCTCCAAAATCATCCGGTTGCAGCGGGACCCCAGGGATGTTCTCATATCCTTCATCGAATATACCGAAACCAACCGAAAAACAGCCATCCGGCAGGATGAATTTTTGAATGAGGTGGACTATTTCTATGCCAGCACCATCGACCGGGACTTCCTGCGCGCCCATTATAAACAGGGGTTGACCGTAGCGGAGGCGTTTAAGGAACATGTGCGCACCTGGTACACGGAACCCGTTCCTAATTGTTATGAAATGTTGCCCGTACGCTATGAAGACTTATTATTGGAACCTCAGAAAACTTTTAAAATAATCTTTGATTTTCTGAATCTTGACTGTGAACTGGCGGAAAAATTTCTTGGTGTGCGGGTATCGCTTTACTCCGATACGGGCAGGCCGCGCGCCCGAATCCAGGGATGGCGAGAGAATATGGACAGATACGGGATTCTGTTACGCCAGATACGGGAACAACTCTCGGAAGAGATTGTGGCTCTTGGATATGAAGCGGAATAGACAGGCTTTGTTAATTTCTATAGGCATCAACGCATCGGTTTTCAACAGAATAAGCGTTTATACACACTCCTGAAAATTTGAGATAAACGCCTGAATAAATCTTTCCCGTACCTCCTCCGTGCGATCCGGTATGCCAACCACAAACCGATGGGAAGCCACCGCAAGCTGACAAGCGCTTCAGGTCGGGGCAACGCCACGGCAGCTACCGCGACGAATAACACCAGGTAAACCACACGGTAGGTCTGGCGGTTAAACTGGTTCGTACGCCCGCCGTGCCGATGAATGAGATAAATGGAAGATTGACTGAGAACCTGGGCGCCAAGCAATAACGCTCCCGGCAGAGACAGGGGCAGAAGCACCGCATACGCAAAATTCTTGATGCCGTGCAGGAATGGAAACAGGTAAATGCGCCTATAGGTGTTAAGCGAATTAAATACCTTGAACAAGCCGTACAGCACGAGCAGTATGAGGGTCCAAAGGATGCCCGCCCGGACGACCGCCAGTACCGGGGAGGCAAACGGCGGTTGTGTAAACAGAGCGAAGGAAAGCACCCCGAGCACTCCGGAAACGCCCGCCCAGGTCCAGGCGGAACGGTGAATCGGGTAGTCCTTAAAGCGCACCGCCTCCGCGCGCAGGGTCGGTTTTTCTTCCCGCGCCGCTGCAACATGGTCATTCTCCCAATAGCCCAGTTCATAGACGGCATAGAGCGAAAGGAAGAGCAGCCCGAGGGTGACCGCCGTAAACGGTGTCAACGCATAAGCCAGCAGCAGCAGCGGCAAGTCCTCGCCGATAATCTGGTTCCAGAAATAATTAATGCGGGCATATTTCCCCTGAACGGCATAACGCATCGGAACATACACTGTTTCAAAGGCCTTGGGAGGATAGGGCTCCCACTGAATCAGGAACGCATCGGGAATATACGTAAGCAGTTCCGCATCGTCTTTGGAATCCGTAACGAAAACGGCTTTCTTGAGTTCCTCCGGCTTCCGATGTTCGAGAAGTGCCTGTATCTTCCCCTTCTTTCTCAGGTTCGATAATCGCCTATTCATCTCCCCGCAGACCAGGGTTGCCGGGAAAGGCAGGCCCTTAAGCAGGGGGCGGATGACGTGGCCCATGCCGAAACTTACCACAAAGACATCCTGCGCACCGGATTCGCGCAGGGGATCCACGATAGAACGGTTCTTTTTCCGCTCAAAACGCGCACGGGCGGTATACCGCCACCACCACCATGTCCAGGGCATCAGCAGGGTTACGGCGCATACGCGCATATAATCGCGCCACCGCTCCGGCCGGCACCATCCCCGCCGCCCGGAAAACGCGACGATGAAGTCGCTGAAAAGCACCAGCAGATAGGCGACGAATCCGGGCCGGGCGGCGCTCAAAAAATCCTCGGTGGAATTGCCGAGATACAGGGTATGGTCGAAATCGAGGATAACCCGGTCCCAACGTCTTTCACGTATTCCTTCGGCCAGTTCCCCGGGGTTGTCCCAGGGCTGCTCCTGTTCGCCGTCTGAAACAATGGCGCTTATGGCGGTACCCTGTCTGAGTTTGTTTACCCATTTGTCGGAAAGCAGTCCGTCCCGCAGGGCATAGAATTCGGCGTAATCGGGCGGTGTGCCCGTCCCGCCCAGGCGGTAGGTTTCACAGAGCCGGTTCACCATAGCCTCCGGCGTCAGGCAGGGCTCCGGCGCGTCCGATGTGGACACCAGGAAATCGGCGACCAGGTAGCCGCAGAATTCCTGAAACCGGACGCAACGTTCTTCCCAGTCCCTGCGCGTGCAGGCGGCGTCCACCGCATCCGGAAGCTGCTCGGGCAGGAGCGCTTCATAGGCAATCCCTTTACCGGCGAGGATATCCGAGGCGTTCAACAGTACCGGTTTTCCCATGGCCATGGCCACGAATTCCAGGCCGGAACCCGTGGTGGCCACAAAATCCGCCCATTCGATCAACTTCCGGAAATCATAGTCAATAACGAACAGGTTGTCACCCAACTCCTCAGGCAGATTCCGCTCCAGGAAACTGGGGTGCGGCTTGAAGACGGTGATGCCGCCGTGCGCCTTGGAAACCTGGACGGCGGCGTCCAGGCTGTCACGGAACCCGGGCAATGTTTTTTTACGGTCGCCATGTTCGGCGGGCACAAACCCCAGGGAACCGTCATCGGGTGGTAAAAACACAATCCTCGGGCGCAGGCTGTCATAAGGGTCGCAGAGGATTCTGTCCATGGCGGGAGAATGCTGTACCTGGGCATACCGGTTGTACTCGGCGAAGGAAATACGTTTGAGATAGTTGGCGCCCATATCCCGGTACGCGGCGCGCCGATCTTCAGCGATGAGGTCTCCGGCAGGGACACCCGCGAGCAGGGAATGCCCGAGCAGTCCCCCGGGCTCGATAAACCAGGTGTCCGGAAACACGGCCCGCTCCAGCAGCAGCGACGGGATACCCTTCGCCCGCGCCAGGTCACAGGCGATACCGGTATGAGGACACAGGGTATTCCAGGACAGGAACAGGTCCGGCCGCACCCCCTCAATGACCTGGTAACTGACGCTTGCCAGGGCATCCAGCAGCGGGGTGCGATCCCCCCGGAAGTCCTGTTTGGCCAGCTGTTCAATCCGCGCCAGCCACTTTACCCGGTCAATAAGGGCGCCGGCGTCCTCCACGTTTTGCAGCGGGACGGCATAATCTTCCGTCAGACGTTTAAGCCGCCAGTTTATCGGGAGGTAACGCCCGGCGAACGCGGATGCGTCATAGATGCCCGACCAGAAGATCGCCTCATGACCGCGTTTTTCGAAGGCCTTCGCGAGGTCGCGCAAGAAGCCGATTTCGGACGGCTTGAAGGGTGCCAGATGTGATATCAGAATACGTCCCACAATGGATCCTCAACTGCAGTGTAACATATACCATGTACGCCTGTTGCCACTTCCATAAATCCGCCCCGGCGTAGCGTTTGTTCCGGGAACACTACAGCACCCGTGAATAGGGAGGACACTTTTCTTTGAAGCACCTGCGCTTCGGCAGGTACATCGCCCGGAAGAAGAGGCACCTATGGCGCAATAGAATACACCATGATACAAAGAAACAAAAAGCGCATAGAAACGCCTGCATCAACATATTTCCCATTCCATGAAAAACAAGCCCAAGCACTGTCATTCCGGTTTTTTCGCGACCTTTGGCCCGCATCGAAGAACGTTACTAGAAAACGCGAAAAATACCGGAATCCAGATTCGACCCGCTGCAATGAATACCTTGCCCCCGTCTCGAAACATAATACAACTACGGACGGTCCCGCATCCGCGGCTTCAGGAACTGGATTCCGGTCTTTTCGCGGCCTGAAACCCGCTCCGCTACACGTCCTTTTTCCACCGCGAAAAACCGGAATGACGCGTTGTTTGTGGATTCTTAAACTAAACCAGAACATAACGCTCCTCTTGGTAACAAACAGAACTCATAATTATTTGTCACCGAAATCGTCGTATGCGCCTACACACATTTATGAGCTGATGCATTTTCCAGTACGGAAAGCAACTCCCCGTAGACGGCGTCCGGGGAAAAGCGCGCGGCGGCAAACGAGAAGGCGCGCCGCTCCAGTTCCTTGCGCTCTTCCGGATGGTCCAGCAGGCGCAGGAGAGGCGCTGCCATGTCCTCGATGGCGGAGACCACGCACGGAGACGCGGCGGCATCCGCTGAAGTCGGGAACAAGCCCTGCACGCCGATCTCTGTGGCAACCAGCGCTTTGCCAAACAGCAGCGCTTCGACACTTTTAATTTTAAGGCCGGTACCGAAGGGCGTCGGATTGATTACCACGGCCGCGTCCCGGTACCAGGGTTTCAAATCGGGAACCACTCCCTGAAACGATACGCCCGGAAACTCCATGCCCTTAAAAGCCTCGCAAACTTTGCCACAGACAACCAATCGTGCGTTGGGACGCCCGGCCAACAGGACCGGCCAGGCATTTTTCAGGAAAAGGGCGAGTCCCTCCTGGTTGGGCTTGTATAAATTCCCGACAAGCAGAACGGTTCTGCTGTCATCAGGAGCCTGCAAATATTCACCGGATTCGAACCCGTGTTCCGCCAGAATAACATGCCGGTCCGGGCACATTGCTTCGAGAATCGCCTTTTCTCCTCCCTCAATCGCGACCAATACATCGGCCTGCCGGAGTTCTTCTATCTCCTGCTCGCGGGAATACAGGGCACCGTCAAAGGTAACCCCGGCCGCACTGGCCCGTTCCTGACGGAGATGTTGAACATCATGCGTATCAATGATTCCGAGTATATTCCCGGGAAGGGTTTCAAGGCAGCGCGCCGCATAGATAAACTCCGCGATAACCGCATCCGGCATGAGGTAATGTATGACTTTTCTGGCGTAAAGAATCGTGGGAAGGTGCACTTTCTGGTTCACCCACGGCAGTCCCGCAACCTTTTGGTGCAGGGCCTGCGGCGCTTTGCGTCCTGCCCGGCGCGCGAGACCTACCAACCGGTCCCTCACAGAATGGAGCACCGGATGGTTTCCGGAGGAGCCGGGCAAGGGAATGTCCGGTACGGCGTCCTGATTCGTAATCCAGAGCCGATCCACCTTCCCGCGAATCACCTCGTTGGCTTCCTCCGAATGGTTATTGCACACCAGGTGCACCTCAGAGCCCTTGTCGCGAAGATAGTCCACGAGCGCCCAGATACGCGCCGAGCCGCCGCCCGCGACGGGATGGAGCGTCACACTGCATACGAACAAAACGGTCTTTGATTTTGGATGCATGGTTGTTCAGGGCATTCTATATCTTGACTCAAAGCCTGTGCAGTATCCTGTGATAGGATTTCTGGAGAAACACATATACCGGCCGGGGCAACTGTTTTGCAGCCCGTTCCACGAAGGGCCGTATCTTTTTCAGAGGAGTCAACAGGAACGAACGAAGGCGATTGTTTGAGGGGCCCCGCAGCCGCTTCCAGGCGGGCCCCTGAATAATATCTTCGTGAAACGGGAAACCGTCAGCCCGGAGTCCGTTGCGGACAACTCCCGTGAGCCGTTCCGCGGCAAGGTCGGCATCGCGCCCCATGACGGCGGCCGCCTCATCATCCAGCGCGAACAGGTAGTAACGGCACAGTTGCGCCACATGCGTCAAAAACCGTTCCCTCTGTTCCGGGGCAAAGCCTTTTTTAAGGGCATCTTGAAAGCACCGTTCCACATCGCCCTTCCCCGAAGGCTCATAAACACACCCTTTCCCGCTCAGTTGGTTCCGTCCCAGGAGCACGCACGCCTTGTCATGAATCAGGAAATGATAGGCGGCCTGGGACAGAATGGTCGCGCAGACGTCGGCGCATTCGATGCACTCGAACATGTTCGCGCCTACCACGAGGCTGATCCGGTCCGGGTAGTCCACCGTGTAGTCCCGGTGGCGGTCCTGTACGAGTGGATGGGGCTTAAAAAGTATCTGCCAGTTGTTTCTTTCGGCCAGCACGGACAGGTGGCCCAGGGCATCCAGGGTATCCGCGTACAGGGGGCTGTGTATTTTGGCGTCCGGCCAGGCCTGGGGCAGAATGCCCGACGCCCAGTCGTTCTGGCCGGCATAAAAAATGACCTTGCGGCCTTGCGCCTTGAAAGATGCGGCAATGGCGGGAACATCAACGGAAGATGCCTGGGGTTTGCGGGTCTTTTTCCCCCTGAACGCCATTTCCACCATCTGCCGGGCGACTTCCCGATCCGTTTCATCCACCGGCAGCCGCGAAAAGGCCTCTGATTCCCGGGTTACCCGGCTTTCCGCCATCTGCCCTTCCAGATCAAAGGCAATGGTGCCGGGCATGGAACCATACTCCATAAACAGGAACGGAATACTTCGTTCTTGGCAGAAGGCGGCCAGGGCGTGATGGCGACCGTTGAACTGGTGCCACAACAGGCACAAGGCCGGCGGCGTTTTTTTGAACATTTCCCGGACAAAGGAAATGAACAGCAGAGAACGCAGCACTTCCGCTGCAAGGGGTTTCTGGCGGAGTTCGGCATCCAGGGTTCCCGCATACAGGAGGTCCGGAGTAAGGTCATCATTGCTGAAAAACGTGTCGCCCAGAATGCGCTGTCCCCGGGCAATGAAAGGCGGACAGGCCGCCGCCTCACAGGCGGTCTCCGGGACGGTATCCCCCTCGTCCACCAGGACCAACCGATACCCGTGACGCTTTAAGTGTCCGTCCAAACGCTCAAAATACTTTATTTTATCGCCTATCCCGTAAAAAAAACCAAAGGCATATATGACGTTGTCCATACCCTGTCTTTCGTAATCAAGTGAGGAACCGGCCTGTCCCTGGCGGAGTGGTTTTACTTCACGGGGACCGCCGCCGCCACAGGTCCCCCGTCAGAAAACCATGACGCCGTGAGGCGCCATTCCTGCCAGCAAACCCGGGCGGGAAACTTGGTGTTTTTGTTGCTCTGGGAGGCAATGACCAGGGAACCCGTGCCTTCGGGCCTGATTCTGGCGGTGTGTTCCTGTAGTTCGGCATGGCCCGGCGTAATCACCACCAAGTCCGGCCACGTGGCCGCTATGGTCCCGGTTTCGTTTAGCAGATATGCATTGACGGAAACCGTGGATTGATTGTACACCAACGCATGCACGAACAATTCATAGGTCCGGCCCACCTGAATTTCGGGAATAATGGTGTGAAACGAGTTGGCATAGCCGCCATCCATATCACTCTGCGACCATCCCTCGTCAGTGGAATGAAGACCGGCACCGCCACGAGGCTCCAGACGCACGATGTGTATCACCTTGTTGTCGGGAACGACAAAGCCCTCCGGCACGGTTCCCTCCTCATTCCAGGCTGAAAAATCGCCGTTCAGCAGCACATTTCCGCATCCATACACCTCGCCCGCCTTTTCCATGGAGATCATGGACATCTCCCCCGGAGACGGGAATGTCTCGGCAGGGGCGGACAACTTGCCGCAACCGGGAACCAGGGCCGCGACAACCGCTATCAGAAGAGAACAGAACACTGATGTCTCTGTAACGCCGTCAAAATAATCAGTAGTTCGGTTCAAGAGGTATTTCCTATAAAACATCATCCGGTATCCCATGTTCATGGCGGGACAAACGCTGGCTGTAACTACGACTTTTCGCCAGGCAAACGCCATGATACTGACAATTGGATTGTATCATGGGGCCTAGGATGATGCCAACTGGTCAATACCGTCCCCGTGCATCACTACGTTCAAGAACGGGTAGTCGAAGAACAGCATTGTCTGATGCGTTCCTTCCCAGGTTCTGCGCCTAAGGCCATTTCGATGACACTATTTTCAGCGTTGAAATTCCTGGGATCGCCGCTCCCCAGAGCGGCAGGTGCAGGGGCATGGACGAGGAATTGAAGAAGGACTCACCCGAGGGCTTTGGCGGTGGCGATTCGGTGTCTTTGCCTGTGGTTGGCCGCTCTGGGGAGCGGCGATCCCAGGGGTAAACACCCAGTCCGTTTGTATCATTTTGGATTACGGGCAGTGGCCGGTTTGGTCAGGTGCGTTTCGCTGCTTGGCTGTTTTCAATAGTCCCATCGCCAACGAGCATAACGGAATGAGATTCGCCGTCGAAAAGGTGTTTTACTTCGACCCCGTCTTTTGCGATAATACAGCGCCTTCCGGTTTCCTGAACCAACTTAAAATCATCCTTTACTTTTGTTAGAAGAAATCCGTAATGCTTTTTAACTCCGTAAATTTTGCCTGTTTTTTTCTGCTATTTTACCTGGTCTATGTTTCCCTGCGCGGCGCGGCGCGGAATGTATGGCTGCTCGCGGCGGGTTACGTGTTTTACGCTTCCTGGGACTGGCGTTTCCTGGCGTTGCTGTTGACCACCACGGTGGTGGATTACGGCGTGGGGTTGGGTATCGGTTTCACCGATTCAAGGGGGCGTAAGCGACTGCTGTTGTGCCTGAGTCTCCTGGTAAACCTGGGGATTCTCTTCACCTTCAAGTACTTCAATTTCTTCGCGGATAACCTGACAGCATTACTCCAGGTGCTTGGTTTGAACGCCGACCCCATCACATTGCGTATTCTGCTTCCGGTGGGGGTGTCGTTTTATACTTTCCGGAGCATCACCTACACGGTGGACATTTACCGGGGCCAGGCCGCACCGACCAGGAACTTGCTTCATTACGCGGTTTTCGTGAGTTTCTTTCCCGAGTTGATAGCAGGGCCCATCGAACGGGCGCGCACCTTCCTGCCACAGATCGCCTCGGAACGGAATATTACCTATCCCATGGTACGTGAAGGGGCCTGGCTGCTGCTGCTGGGCTTGTTCAAAAAAGTGGTAATCGCCGACAACATGGCGGTCATCGCGGACACCGTGTTCAATGCGCCTTCCGAGCACCACGGCCTGGCGGTGTTACTGGGTGTTTACGCCTATACCCTGCAAATCTATGGGGATTTCTCCGGGTATTCCGACATGGCACGGGGCGTGGCGCGGCTCATGGGCTTCGACCCGATACTCAATTTCCGCATGCCCTATTTTTCCATGAACCCGCAGGAGTTCTGGCACCGCTGGCACATCAGCCTGTCCACCTGGCTTCGGGATTACCTGTACATTTCCATGGGCGGCAACCGGAAGGGGCGTTTCCGCACCTATGCACACCTGTTCATGACCATGCTGCTGGGCGGCCTGTGGCATGGCGCGGCCTGGAACTTTATCTTCTGGGGTGCCTATCACGGGGCCGCGTTGATTGTTCACCGCCTGTGGCGGGAATTACGCGGCGCGCCGGAGACAGCGCCCGGGTTGTGGACACGCCTGACATGCATTTTCCTGACCTTTCATATGGCGGCCTTCGGCTGGATTCTGTTCCGGGTGAAAACCATCGGCGATGCGGGCGTGATGTTGAGGAACCTGGCCGTCCCCGCACTCTCCCGGCCGGACTGGCTTCTGCACATCCTCCTGTTCTCCTGGCCGCTGTTTCTGCTCCATCTGATGAAGGAACGGTCGGGCGACATGCTGGTGGTCAAGAAGTGGCCCGGCCCGGTACGTTTTATTGTGTATATGCTTTTGTTCGCCTTTATAGTGCTTTGCGGACGGGTGGAAAATTATGAATTCATCTATGCTCAATTTTAACGGCTGGCGCAAAGCCTTTTCGCTGCCCGCCCGGTATCATCTTTGGCACGGCGCACTGGCGATCGCGGGCCTGCTGGTGCTCCTGGGCTGCAGCGGGTTCCTGGCCTATCTGAATCCCAAGGCCGCCATGCCCCAGGCTAAGTGGAGTAAAAACACGGATGCCGAAATCCTGTTTCTTGGCAACTCACAGCAGCGTTCCCTGGACGTTAAACAGTTTTGCCTGCCCGCACTCAATATCAGCGTGGGCGGTTCGGATTACAGCACCCATTTCGCCATCCTGCGCAATCTCAAGCGTCATCTGCCCCGGCTGCGGGTGGTTGTTGTGGGTTTTGACACGCTGTTGCTGCGAACGGACGCCATCAAAGGCCGTGAAGGCGATTACGAGGAGCTGGCCGCATGGGGCGTGCCCTGGTGGGATATCCCGAATATTTCGTGGCGGGAACGTTTCCTGTATTTCCTTTCACACAACAGGCTGCTCCGGCCGGTCTTATGCGGCCCGAAGCTGGACCAGCCGGAACTTGAGAAACGAATCACCTGGCAGGAACTTTTTGACGGCCTGTCCGGGCCGAAAACGGCGTCGGCACAGACTAAGGATGCGGATTTACCATCAGCATCTCCTAAAGCCGGGGAAACGCCGCCGCGAAGTGATGTCCACAAAATTGTACCCCCCTATACTGTGGCACCGGCTGACGGCGAAAATAAAATGCGGCACTACATCAGAGTTTTCAATGAATACAGCCATTTTGAAACAAACCGCATCGCTTTTCTCGACATGCTGCGGTACTGTCGTGAGAAGGACTTGCGCATGGTTCTTTTACGTACGCCGACCACGAAAGCCTTTTGGAGCAACAGGCCGGAGGACTGGGACCAGGAACTGGAAGCGCTCTACGAAGAAGGGAAATCCGTCTACGGGACAGCCCTGCCACTTTGGGACGAAGAACGCAGTTATACCTATGAAGACGACCAGTTCGAAGACCCCAACCACCTGATCAAGTGGTATATTCACCGTATTCTCACTCCACGAATCAACGAGCGGCTCGTGGAATTGTTCAACACCCTCCCGGAAAAATAGGACCGCCTGTGGCGTACGCAGAAACCATAAGCGATGCACATAATCCTGAACTGCGCCGGTGGCTGTCCCGCTTTTTTTTGCAGGCTTGCCGTACAAATACGAAAAAACGGGGGAAGTTCCCTGCTTTTACGCCCCTTCACGCAACGGCAGCAGGGCTTCCGCAATGTTAAGGTCATCCTCGGTCTTGATGATGTGCCCGGCGAAGCGGTCCAGGGGATAAAAACCGATGGTGCCGGAGTATGTGGCCGTTTTGCCCGCTTCAAAGTTTTTGAGATAAGGGTCACGGCGCCAGCCGGTAATGCTCCAGGTAATGCGTTGTACAGGATCGAGGTCCTGGGAGTTGGTTTTTTCGTTGAAGGTGAAATTCACAGGCTGGTCATGATAGGCGCATTCGATCTGTTCATGGGTGCAGCTGAGCAATGTATCGTAATGATTTTCGGTCATGGCGTGTACAAACGCGGTCACCTGCGGGGCGGTCAACAACGGCGCGATGGAGTGCACTTGAAAGACATACTCGCACGGGTGCTTGAGCAGAAACTCGTACACGAACTGCTCGCTGGTGGCGACATTGTTCGCGAGTTCTTCCGGGCGCTTGTGAAACCCGACGCCTTCTTCGCGGGCGATATCGCCGAAGGCGTCATGCTCTGAATTTACCCAAATCTCGTCAAAAACGCCAGCGGCCCTGCATTTGCGAATGGCACGGGTAATCAGCGGCACTCCGGCGAGTTCCCGCAGGTTTTTCTGTTTCAGGCGCTGGCTGCCCATGCGGGCCGGGATCATGGCTATATTCATACGTGGAACTCCTTTCGTTGCCGGGCATTATACAATGTTTGTTCTTGTAGACTCCTGCCGACACTACGGGCCGACAAGAG
>JAKJCY010000102.1:0-5914 GCA_022706235.1 Candidatus Hydrogenedentota bacterium
CGGCGGCCGAGGGCGCACAATGCGACATCCGGCCGGTTGGTGATGATCGCGTCGGCGCCAAGGCCCACAACCCAATCCATGATTGGTTTCTCATCCACCGTCCACACGGCCACGGTCTTACCTGCCTGTTTGACCGTCGCCATCCTGCCCGGGGTGACACTCTCATGACTGAGATTCAGGCCGTCAAGGTCGAGCAGGAACAGCCACCGCGTTACCAGTTCCCACATGTCGTGTTCATCCAGTTTGACGCCGGACAAGGCTTCCACCCGCATTTCCGGCGCCTCGATTTTGGCAATGGCGCAGATGATGGGAGAGAAGGACTGGATAACCACCTGCTGTGCCATGCCGCGTTCGCGAATCAAGGCGATGGTCTTGCGCGTGAGTTCCAGATTGCGCGTGCCGTTTGCTTCAATGGCCCTAATCATCCAGGTGGCAAATTCCGGGGTCATGACCGGATACGGTTCCGCTTCCTTGAGAATTTGTCCCATCAAGGCCGTGTCGTCGGCTTCATTCTTGATTTCTACATACACCCCGATGCTGTTCTTCGCGAAGTCCAGGCATTCGCTGAATAAGGGAAGCCGTTCACCGGCGAATTGGGCGCCCTTCCAGGCGCCCGCGTCCAGGCTCTGTAAATAGGCGTAATCAGACTCCGTTATCGTGCCCTGCGCGCCGGTGGTGCGTTCCAACTCATTGTCATGACTGACGACAACCAGCCCGTCCCGGCTTAGGTGACAGTCCAGCTCGAACCAGTCCGCGCCCATGTCCCGGGCCAGTCGGAACGCGGCCAGTGTATTTTCCGGGGCATCGTGACTGGCGCCCCGGTGGGCGATTACCGCCACGCCCGCAGGCGGCACAAACACCGGAAGCGTGGCACAACCGGCCAACACGAGCAACAGGGCGGAGCACACCATAAACATAGACCGCATCGTTTTACCTCCTTCAGGTTGCATCCTGGTGACATGAATGTTGGCGCGTTCAGAGCGCAACATAGAAATTAAGGCTATCATGAGCGCCGCCCGTTTTTCAATCGTTCCCAGGGCGTCTAAATCCGCACGTAAGTAATGGAGAGATTGTAGAAGCGGCATCCTGCAGATTCCATCGTGACTGCATCCCGCATGTCCGCCTTGATGCAACGCGGCGGGATGCCGCTTCTATCGTTCCTTGTCCTTATTGGCTTTACGCCAATAACTCGGTGTCTTACGTGCGGATTTGGGGGGGCGTGGGGCGTATTGAAGCGCGGGTTCCCGCTATGCGATGATTTTATGGGCTGAACGGGGCCTGTGCCTGTCCCGGGGTGTGTACGGTTACAAGCAGGAGTAGGAGCGATGAAACACAATCGGAGCGCGGTCCGTTTTTTTCTGTTGGTCTTTTTTGTATATGTCGCGGCCTGGACGGCGGACGGCGTTGCGGACGCGGTGCAACACCGCGAAGAAGTGCTGACGCTGCAGACCTATCCCTGGTATGATGACCCCCATCCGGTCATGCGCGCCTATGAGGGGGATATCTATTATCCCTATTCGCGGCAGGACCTCATCGGCAAGGCAGGCGCGCCCCGCGATTACCGCGCCCTGGTTCTCGAGAACGACTATCTCCGTGTTACCTGCGTTCCCGAACTCGGCGGACGCATCTGGTCCGTGCTGGTTAAAGCGACGGGCCGGGAGATGTTCCACCGCAACGATGTTGTAAAACCCGCCCTGATAGCCATGCGAGGCGCATGGATCAGCGGCGGCATCGAGTGGAATTCCGGGCCCCACGGCCATACGGTAACCGTGGTGTCGCCCGTGGATGTCCTCGTGCGCGAAAACAGTGACGGGTCGGCCACCCTGGTCATCGGCAACGTGGAGAAGATATTCCGCACCCGCTGGACCGTGGAAGTAACGCTCCATCCGGGCCGGGCGTATTTGGACGAAACCATCCGCATCTACAACCCGCTTGATACGGTGGCGCCCTATTATTTCTGGAACTGCACGGCGTTTCCCAACCTCGAGGGTACCCGTTTTATTTATCCCATGACGCTTGGCACGGACCATAACGGCACCTCCTTTTATCAATGGCCCGTGCATGAAGGCAAGGATTTGTCTTATCTTAAAAACTACGAGACCATGTCTTCCATTTTCGGCTACGAATGCGATCATGATTTCTTCGGGGCCTATGACAAGAACCTGGACCAGGGCATCGTTTCCTACGCCAATCATCATGAGCTGCCGGGCAAGAAAGCCTGGACCTGGGGCAAGGACGAATTCGGTATCGCGAGCCAGACGTCCCTGTCCGACGCGGGTCCGGTCAATGCACAATATATCGAAGTGCAAAGCGGGCCGCTCCTGACCCAGTCCGATTACGGCATGCTGAAGCCGGGCCGGGAAATCCGCTGGCGCGAATTCTGGTATCCCGCCCATGGGCTGGGAGACGGTTTCGAATTCGCGACTCGTGACATAGTAGCGCAGACCAGTCGCACGGAGGAGATGCTGCAGCTGCGCCTGCTGGCCACGGCCGAATATCCCGGCGCTCGCGTGACGGTCGCAGGCGGGGGGAAGAATTTGTCGGAGGCCGCCGTCGATCTCAGCCCCCTCAAGGCGGCGCGCCTGGATATCGCCTCCGGGGAGAGCCCGGTGGAAATTACCGTAACCGCCGCGGACGGTTCGGTGCTGATGCACTATGTTTCGCCGCTCGAACTCCGTAAGGTGGACGCACCGGACCTGACCGTTTTACCGGCACGAGAGGACGGGCCAACGGCGGATGAATTGTATGCCGAGGCATTCCTGCTGCACAGCCAGACGAAACCGGACGAAGCCTGGAATGCCTACCTGGCCGTGCTGGAACAGGACCCGCTGCATGCCCCCGCCCTGTGCGGCCTTGCCGGGCTTGCGCTGGGACGTGCGGACTGGACAAACGCCCGCGCATATGCGGAAAAAGCGGCGCACCGGGACCCTGGCAGTACGGAAGCCTGGTATGCCCTGGGCGTCGCCCTGCTGCATCTGGATGAACCGGCCGCGGCACTGGCGGCAGCATACAAGGCGGCGCTCACGCCGGACAAAGACCCCCGGGGCTTTTATCTGGCCGGGCGGGCGGCAATGGTGCTGGGCGACTACGCCGAAGCGTTTCGGGTGTTCGACCGCGCGTACTGGGGTAACGGCTGTGACGCGGCGGCGCGAAACGGACGGCTTGCCGCGCTGCTGGCCGTGGGCAACGCGGCCGAGGCGGCGCAATCGGCCCAAGGCGCACTGGAGAAAGACCCGGCGGATTTTACGCTGAAGGCGTTGTACGCGCTTGCCACGGACACTTGTGACACCTATGCCGAAACGTTGGCCCGGGATTGCGGGGATGTGCCTTTCGCCCTTCAGGAAGCGGCGTGTTTTCTTGCCGGCATGGGTTTATACAGTCAGGGAGCGCGTTTGCTGGAGGCCGCCCTTCGGCAGGGCCTTGAATCTCCCCTCACCCGGTATCACGCCGCATGGTGCCTTCATAAGGCGGGCGATGCCCCCGCCGCCGCCGCCCACCTAAAGCAGGCGGCCGCCCTGACGGAGGTGGAGGCGCTACCTTCGCGGCCCGAAGAACTTCCCATGATGGAATATGCAATTGCCGCATTGCCGGGCTCGGGCCGTGTGCGCTTGTCGCTGGGCTTGGCTTATGCCCACTTCGGCCGCCTGGACGATGCGGTGATCCAGTGGCTCGGGGCGGTGGAAGAGGATCCTTCTCTCGGTTGCGCGTGGCGGTTACTGGCCTTGCATGCCTGGAAGAAGGAAAATGCGCCTGAAAAAGCGGCGCAGTACCTGCGCAATGCCCTGGAAGCGCGGCCCGGAGACCAGGTCCTCTATCGCGATCTCGCGTTGGTACTGGAGCCCGGAAACCGCCGGGAAGCGATTCGCCTGGTGGAATCCATGCCCAAGATGGCGGATGTACGTTACGATATTACCACGTGGCTGGCGAAGGCATATCTGGCGGAGGCGCGGTACGATGATTGTATTGCCCTGCTGGAGACCGCACGTTTCTCCAATTGGGAGGCTCAGACCGCGCCGCGGGATATTTTTGTGGCCGCCCTGCTGGCACGCGGCAAAGCGGCCCATGCTTCGGGTCGGCTGGATGCCGCGCTACAGGATTTCGAGCGGGCCACCACCTATCCGGAAAACCTGGAGGTCGGCCGTCCTTATGTGGTGACCGACTCGGAAATATGGTATTGGATTGGTAAAACGAAACTCGCCCTCGGCCGGGCAGATGCGGCGCGGGAAGCCTGGGAGCAGGGCGCAGGCCAGCGTACGGCCGATGACCCGCCCCTTCCGTTTGTGGCGGTCACGGCCGGACAGGATGAACATGTGCGGAAATGCCGCACGGCCTTGGAGTTGTTCTCTATCGGGGGCGGTTCCTGACGCGCCGGGTATCGCTTGGTAAAATGCTTGCGGCAAGGGACGGGATGGCGCGACACGGTTTCGCGCCCGTCCTCCGCGATAGGTTCAAAATAAGGAGAGGTAAACATGCGTCGTATTTTATTAATAGTTTGTATCGCCCTTCTGTCCGCTACGCTTGCGCAGGCGCAATTCATGCCCGGCAAGGCGGGTCCGAAAATCACCTGTGAGTCCGCTCTGGAAGACGCAGCGGTAGCTCCGGGGAACACCTTGCGCGGGGCGGTCCGCGTCTCCATCAGTAAGGGCTGGCATGTAAACGCCCATGAAACCTTGGATGAATTTCTTATACCCACCGTGCTGGAAATCGAGGCAATCCCGGGATTCGACCCCCGGGGCGTGGCATATCCCGGACACAAGATGGCGACCTTTTCATTTTCCCCGGACCCCATGGCCGTCTATGAAGATGAATTCGTGCTGGGATTTCTGATCCATGTGGATGATACCGTGCTGCCGGGGACGTATGAAATTCAGGGGCAACTTCAGTATCAGGCATGTAACGACAAGACTTGTGCCCAGCCAAGCAAACAGGCGGTTACCATCCCTGTAACCGTGGCTGCGGAACAAGCCGCCGGCGAATCTTCTATCCCGGAATGGTTTGCACAGGCTCCTTGGGACCAAATAAAAGAAGCACCTGTCGCTTTGGCCCAGGTGGAACCCGGTGCGCCCGAGGCGACAGAACCCGCGTCAACAGTTGAATCCGTGGAGAAAACTTCCGCGCCGGAATCGGTGCCAACAGTTGAATCGGTGGAGGAGACTCCCACGCCAGAATCGGTGGCAACGGTGGTACCCGAGGAGGAAACTGCCGTCCCGGAACCGGCCGCCCTGGCGAACACTTCCCCGGTGACGTCTTTGCCGGAGGCGAATGTTGGGAAAATACCGGAGACGGCGGCCGATGCGCCGGTTGCGGCTTCCGCAACGGAATGGCGTGCCCTCGCGGAGCAGTTCGAGATTAAGGATACCCTCGCGGGATATGTGGATAAACAGGGATTTATCGGCTTTCTGGACAAAGGCAGCGGCGGGGCAGGGGAACAGCCGCCCGCCGGTGCTTCCGGCTGGTGGTGGATGATCTGGGTGGTGGTGGCCGGGGGGCTCATGTTGAATCTGACCCCCTGCGTGCTGCCGTTAATCCCTATCAACGTTGCCATCATCGGGGCAGGCGCCCGGGCCGGTTCGCGTGCGCGCGGGTTTGCGCTGGGTGGCGCCTATGGACTGGGAATCGCATTGGTCTACGGCGCATTGGGCCTGGTGGTGGTGCTGGGGCTCTCTTCCGCATTCGGCGCCATCAACGCAACTGCCTGGTTCAATGCCATCATCGCGGCGCTGTTCGTGCTGCTGGCCGCGGCCATGTTTGACGTCATTGCAATCGATTTTTCCAAGTATCAGTCCCGGTTGGGGTTCCAGAACGGCGGCGGCGGTCACTTTCTGGCGGCGCTGGGTATGGGCGCCGTGTCCGCCCTGCTCGCCGGGGCGTGTGTGGCGCCTGTGGTCATCTGGACCATTCTTCAGGCTCAGGA
>JAKJCY010000102.1:6013-15017 GCA_022706235.1 Candidatus Hydrogenedentota bacterium
CCTGTACAGTCAGGGCAATGTATTCGCGCTGCTGCTTCCCTTCGGGCTGGGCGTGGGCATGGCGCTGCCGTGGCCCTTTCTGGGTGCGGGCATGTCATTCCTGCCCAAGCCGGGCAAGTGGATGGTTCGGGTCAAGCAGGCCTTCGGCCTTTTAATCCTTGCCTTTGCCGCCTATTACATGCATCTGGCCTACACGCTGGCCGTGCCGCAAACCGCGCAGGTGGAGGAGGGTGGTGTATGGACCCCTTCCCTGGAGGAGGGATTGCAGCAGGCGATGGAACAGAAGCGCCCGGTCATCATTGATTTCTGGGCAACCTGGTGCAAAAGCTGCCTTGCCATGGACCGCACGGTGTTGAAGGATGAAGAGGTCTTGTCCCGGCTGGAAAACCACGTTAAAATTAAATTTCAGGCCGAAACGCTGTCAGAATCACCGGTTAAAGAGGTCGTGGAGTATTTTCAGGTGATGGGCCTGCCCACGTTTATCGTGCTCGAGCCGAAAGGGTAATGCCATTGTCGTAGATGTTATGCAACTCGTTCTGGACCATGTGCTGACGGTCGCCGGGTTTATGCTGGCGCTGGCGCTGGCTGCGCGGGTCCTGCGGGAAAAGCGCCCTCCAGGAAGCACTGCCGCGTGGCTGATGGCCATTGCACTCGTGCCGTACCTGGGGGTGCCCCTCTATCTTGTTTTCGGCGGACGCAAACTGAAGCGCTTTATCCGGATGAAAGGACAGTTGTTTCCGGCATCGGGCGCAAACGGCACGGAATCGGAGGCGCCCGTCGGCGCCGCCCGCGTTGTCATGTCCGCGGGTTTTCCACCGCCGCGGCAGGGCAACTTCGCGGTACTGCATGCCAGCGGCGAAACATCGTTCGATGTTATGATGCGGCTCTTTGATGCCGCCCGTGAGTCCATTAACGTGGCCACGTTTATTCTGGGCCGGGATGAAACGGGCAGGGCGGTGGTGGACGCGCTTGCCCGCAAAGCCCGCCAAGGCGTACAGGTCCGCCTGCTCCTCGACGGCTTGGGATGCCTGTGGTCCAGCCGCTCCTTTGTGCAACCCCTGCGCGACGTGGGTGGGCGCGTGGGACGGTTCATGCCCGTGCTGCCCCTTCAATACAAGTGGTCGGCCAACCTGCGCAACCATCGCAAGATTGTGGTGGTAGACCATGCCGTTGCCATGGTGGGCGGCATGAATCTGACAACCCGGTTCATGGGTCCGTCCTTTTGCCCGGAACGCTATATCGACGCGTCGGTATTCTTATGCGGTGCCGCCGTGGAAGATATCGAGACTGTTTTCTATGACGACTGGAATTACGCCACCGATGAATCCGTTGACGGCGCCGCCGCGTTGAACGGCCACTTTTGTGAGTACGCCCCGCTTATACATGCGCATGGAGCATCGGACCCCCTCATGGCCGACTGCACCATTCAGGTGATTCCGAGCGGGCCCGATGTGCCGGAAGACACCTTTCACGACGCGCTGCTGACGGCCATTATGGAGGCCCGGGAACGCATATGGATGGTGACGCCCTATTTCGTGCCCGATGATTCGCTGCTCAAGGCGCTGGCGCTCAAGGCGCGGTCGGGCTGCGACGTCCGCGTGCTGGTCCCCATGCGCTCGAATCATCCCGTGGCGGACCTCGCGCGTGGCCCCGCCTTGCGGGAAATCTGCGCCGCCGGCGCCACCCTGTACGCCTATCCGCGCGTCATGGTGCATGCCAAGGCCATGGTGTTTGATTCCTCCCTGGCCATTACCGGATCGCCCAATCTGGACATGCGCAGCATCTATCTGAACTTTGAGATTGCCCTGTTTCATTACAGCCCTGTGGATATCGGACGGACGGAAACTTTTATCCGGGAACTGCAGCGCGCTTCCCATTTTATGCAGCCGGATATGGTTAGCAGGAGCCGCGCATGGGCGGAAAATTTTTGCAGGCTCCTCTCGCCGCTGTTATGATGAGCGAATGTGGCCAGGGAAAGGAGTTTCATGAGACCTTATGGGGTGCTTATTTGTTTCTTCGGGACGGTACTTATTCCGGTGATACTGTCTCTTGATACCGCGGCGGAGTCCTTCTCCTGCGACGTGTGTGTCGTGGGCGGCGGCAGTGGCGGTTTCGGGGCGGCCCTGGCAGCCGCGCGGGCGGGGGCGGATGTGGTCTTGGTGGAACAAGAGTCCCGCCTTGGCGGCACCAGCACCTCTGCCTTTGTATCCAATTGGGAACCGGGGCCGGGATGTTCCTATGCGGAGGAAGTTTACGGACGTCTCGCGCAGGAAGTGAACGCCGTTGCCGTTGCGCCCCGTGTGCATACGTATCGCCCAGAAGAACCTTATGGCTTGTGTCTGGGAGACGGCCGTTTTTCCTATGCTGACACCCTGCAACGGGCCGGAAAGCCAGCCGAGGAACAGTGCAGTGTGGTCCTGCGTCCGGAGGCCCTGGCGGCCGTCATGAAGGCCATGCTCGATGAGGCCGGTGTGCGCGTCTTTTTGGAAACCGTATTTCATAATGTGACGGTTTCAAAACGGCATACCCGGGAGATTTCCTGTGTTTCCAAGTCCGGCGGGGATAGGCGCATTCAGGCAGAGGTGTTCATCGACGCCACGGGCGGCGCTGAGTTGTGCCGGAAGGCCGGGTGTGAAACCCTGCTGGGAGAAGAACCCCGCAGCCGTTTTAACGAACCGTCGGCGCCGGAAGAAGCCACCGGGTTTCTAAACGCCATCTCCCTTTGTTACCGCATTGTGAAAACGGGTGCTCCGGAAACATCGTCTTACCAAGAGAAAGCAAATGGTTTTTCCAGGTCGGCGTTTATTTACGGGCTGAGCATGGACGAACTGATAGTCAACACCTTGGACCTGGTTGCGGGGGAGACGCTTGTAAATAATGGTTACGAAGCGGCACTGGCGCTGGCCGGGAAACGCGCCGCCGGTCATTGGGCCTGGCTGCGGACATACCCGGCGTTCGAGGGCTACGCCCTGAAGGACGTTGCCCCCATGCTGGGTATCCGTGAAAGTTATCGTGTTGTCACTGATTACATTCTGACGGAACAGGATGTGCGGGCCGGACTCGCGGACCAGAATCACCCGGACCTGGTCGCGGTGGCGGACCATGCCTTGGACATACACGGCGGCAGTCAGGGAGCCAGAGAATTGAAGGGCCCTTATGGTATTCCATACCGATGCCTGATTCCCAGGGACGCGGATAATCTGCTCGTGGCCTGCCGGGGTGCCGGGTTCAGCCACATTGCCGCGTCCAGTTGCCGGCTTTCAAGGACCATAATGGCGTTGGGCCATGCGGCGGGACTGGCTGCCGCGTGGGCTGCTGAAGAAGAAGGCGATGTGCGCCGGGTAGAATCCCATAAAATAACCTTGATACGCAATGAAACCGACCGCGGTTTGCGTTATAAGAAGCCAGCGGCAACTACTCTTTAAAAGACAGGAAAAGAGACCGATGCGAGTGCACTATCTGCAACATGTTCCATTTGAGGGTTTGGGCAGCATTGAAGTGTGGGTCAAAGAAGCGGGTTATGAACTAACGAGAACCAGGTTTTATGAGTCCTCACGGCTGCCGGAATTAGAATTCCTTGACCTGCTGATCATTATGGGCGGACCCATGGGCGTTTATGATGACGCGCGGTTTCCCTGGCTTCGGGAAGAAAAGGCGTTTATCCGCCGGGCTGTGGAGTCGGGCAAAGCGGTTCTGGGCATCTGCCTGGGGGCACAACTTATCGCGGCGGCCTTGGGTGCTCGTGTTTACCGGAACCCGCAAAAAGAAATCGGGTGGTTCCCGGTCTACGGTGTTTCATCGGAACGACAGGAAACATTCCGGTTTCCTGATGAAATTTTGGCATTTCACTGGCATGGAGACACGTTCGACCTTCCTCCGAAGGCAGTCCATCTTGCCCGAAGTGAAGCCTGTACGTACCAGGCGTTTCAAGTGGGGGGAACGGTTCTCGGACTGCAATTCCATTTGGAAACTACCCCCGGGGCAGTCAGGGATATCCTTGACAATGCCCGGGAAGAGCTGATTTCGGCACCGTATATACAGACAGAATCGGCCATGCTCGCTGCCGCGCAGGAAAATTGCGAAGTGGCAAATGACACTTTGAGACAAGTATTGAGTTTTATAACGCGATTGGCGCGTTGACTTTTTTATAACAACACTACCGGGAATTGATGAGGGATTAACATGCAGAAACTTTGTTGGGTGAAAACCATAATCGTACTGTTGTGGGCAGGTAGCATCGCTTCTTACGGACAGGACGTTAAACTGGAAGAGATCGAGTGGACGGATATTTGGGTGATGAACGCGAAGGAAACGGAAAACCCGCGCGTGTTGCTTGTGGGCGACTCCATTGTGAAGGGGTATTATGGTGCTCTGGAACAAGGATTATCTGGGCAGGCCGCCTGTGCCCGGTATGCCACCAGCCTGTTTCTCTCCAATCCCGATTACCTCGCGGAACTTACCCTGCTTCTCAAGCGGTATGACTTCGACGTGGTTCATATCAACAACGGGCTGCACGGCTGGGACTATTCCGAGGAGGAGTACCGGAAGGGGCTGCAGGGCCTGCTTGCATTGATGGAGCGAGAGGCGCCCCGGGCGAAAATCGTCTGGGCTAACACCACGCCTGTCAGGTCGTCACAGGACCTGTCCCAATTGGATGCCGCCCAGAATGACCGTGTCATTGAGAGGAACAAAATCGCCGCCGAAATCATGGACGCGAAAGAGATTCCTGTCAATGACCTGTACGGCTTGGTGCAGAATCACCCGGAATATTTCGCCAAAGACGGGGTGCACTTCAACGCGACGGGACAGGCGGCCCAGGCAAAGCAGGTGGCGGAATATGTGAAGCGGGTGTTGGGCGGGTGAACTTAACTGTGTTTTTTGTTAATCCAGAAAGAGATGCGGCCGCGTGCGGGCAAGGTCGCCTCCTCCAGGTCCGCGCCTTTTAACTGGGCTTGGTCGAGATTGGCGCCTTTCAACATGGCTCCCCGCAAAACAGCGTCGCGCAGGTCAGCCCCCTGGAGCCGGGCGTTAGTAAGGTCGGTGCCCGACAAATCCGTTTCCCGCAGGTCGGCGCCGCTCAGGTCAAGCCCCGACAGGTTCGCTCCGCGCAGCAGGGCCTTTTGAAACAATGCCCCGGTAACGATTGCGCCGGAGAGGTTGGCTTCATACATTTCCGCCTCCCGGAAATCCACCGATGAAATATCAACTTCGCGAAAGTCGGCATTGTTAAGCGCTGCCCCGGCGCACACAGCGCCCTTCATCCTGATTCCCTGGAACCGCAATCCGCGCATGTCGGCGCGGCTGAGATTTGCAGCGCGCAAATCGGTATCGATTAGTTTCGCCTGGAATAGTTTCGCTTCAACCAGAAGCGCGTCCCGCAGGCAGGTGCCGCTGAGGTCCGCCCCGTGCAGATTGCAGCCGGAAAGGTTGCACTTTGAAAGATTCAGTCGGCTCAGATCGGCGTTGAGCAGGCTAATCCAGGAAAGGTCTTTTCCGGAAAGGTCCATCTTCAAGGGGCCGCTGGCCTGGCGCCAGGCATTCCATACGCCCACCCCCTGCTGCAGTATGGTCAGCGGGGTTTCCAGCAGTGCGCCCCGGGCCTTGGCATAGTCGCGCAAGGCTTCGGGAGAGCGGATCGCGCCTGTCAGGTTCACTCCGCGCAGGCTGGCGGACTTCCACCCGCTGATACGGTGGAGATTGGCGGCGACCAGGTTCGCACCGTCAAGTTGCGCGTCGTCCAGGCGCGCATAGTCCAGATTCGCCGCGACCAACCCCGCGTTTTCCAGGTGCGTTTCACGCAAGTCCGCGCGGCTTAAAATGGCCCGCGACATTTTCGCGTTTGTCAGGATGGCGCCCCGCAAGTTCGCCCCTGAAAAGTCCGCTTCCGTGAGATCGGCATCTGTAAGATTCGCCCCGCTCAGGTTGCATCCGTTAAAACTGCAATGGGCCAGATGACGCCCCTGAAGCAGGGCGTCATGCAGGTCCGCCTCCACAAAACTGGCCTTGTCCAGAACGGTCTTGCGAAAATCCGCACCCGCCAGATGAGCGCGGTTAAAACAGGCCTGGGCCATATCCGCCTCTTCCAGGTTGGCACTTTCCAGCAACGCCTCGCTGAAATCGGCATGTTCAAGCTTCGCGCCGACCAAAATGGCGCCTTCCAGTTTTGCGCCGCGGAAGTTCGCATGAATCAAGGAGGCCCGGCGCAGCTCGGTATAGCACAAATCCGCCGCCTCGAAACTGGTATTACTGAGCAGGGCGCCGTTCAGGTTGGCTGCACGAAGCGTGGTATGGGCAAAGGATACACCGCCCAGGCGCGCATCCCGGAAATTGACCCCGTCCAGAGCCGCGCCCGACACTTGCGCCTGGCGAAGGTCGGTGTAGCTCATATTCGCGCCAGACGCCACGGCATTGGAGAGGTTGGCTCCCGAAAGGCTCGCCTGCGAGAGGTCGGCGTTTTTGAGCGAACCGCCAGACAAATCCCCGCCGATAAGGCGCGCGCCCGACAGAGATACGCCGTCAAAATTCACCCCGGGCAGGCTCATGCGTTCAAGATTTATCCCCGACAGGTCCACCTTGACGTAATTGCCCGGACCGCGCCAGGCATTCCAGGCGCGCGGTCCCTGGCGCAGCAAACTGATGTGTTCCGGATTTACCATTTGGTTCCTCTCTTGCATTACACTATAGAAAGTAGCGTGACATATGCAAACCGGCGGGATTCCCGCCCGGAAGACATGGCGTCGCGCTGCGCAGGTTCGACAATAGAGGAATTGTTGCCGTGAACGAACAAATCGAGTATCTCCATCAGGTACTGGACCAGGTGCGCAACGAAGCGGGCAAGGTCATTATCGGCCAGCGTGCCGCCCTGGACCAGGCGTTGATTACCATCCTGGCCGGAGGCCATGCCCTGGTCGAGGGTGTGCCCGGCATCGCTAAGACCATATTGGTGCGCACCCTGGCCCACCTGCTCGGCTGTGAATTCCAGCGCGTCCAATTCACCCATGACCTGGCGCCCAAATCCATTACCGGCACGCATATCTACAATGAGCAGGCCGGTGTTTATGAATTGGTCAAAGGGCCTTTGTTTTCGGGATTCCTGCTCGCCGATGAGATCAACCGGGCCCCGGCCATCACGCAGGCCGCCCTGCTTCAGGCCATGCAGGAACGGCGTGTAACCATTGACCGGCAAACCTACGCCCTTTCTCCGAACTTCTGTGTGTTCGCCACCCAGAATCCCGTGGAATCTGTGGGGGTATACCCGTTGCCCGAGGCGCAAAAGGACCGGTTTCTCTTGAAAATTGTTATGGGGTATCCCAGCCAGGACGAGGAACAACTGCTCGCGGCGCGCACCCTTACCCGGGATGCGCCCGAAATCCTTCTTGACCTGGGTATCGTGCAACCCCTGCTAACCGAGGAAAGGCTGGTGCAATTGCGCGAGGCCTTGTCCAGAATCACGATGCCGAAAACCATTTTGCGCTATGTTGTGGAACTCGTCCGGGTTACCAGGAATCATACTTCCGTGAAAGTGGGGGCGGGGCCGCGAGCCACCCAGGCCTTGGTTCTGACAAGCCGGGCCCATGCGGCGCTAAGCGGGCGTACTGAGGTCGGCGCTGAGGACGTGCGGGCAATGGCGCTGCCGTGCCTCGAACACCGACTCATACTCAAACCCGATTTTGAGGAAAAGGGGCTCACGTGTGCCGAAACCGTCCATCATGTCGTGTCCAGTGTGCCCACTCCCTGATCAGGTTGTTCCCGATAGGGGAACCCTTATTCGACATCCATCAGCCTGCTTTCATATTTCCGGTATAACCCGCGAAACTGATGATAGGTCAGGCCGAGATAGGCGGCGGCCGCCCGCTGATTGTGGCGGCAATAGCGCAGGCTGTCACGGAGAAGTCCGATTTCATAAGTTTCCACCGCCCGCCTGAAATTTGTTTCCCCGGACACTTCCGGGGGCGTGCTGGCGGGTGCTGGCACGGTGGGAACCGCCCTGGTGGACTCGCTGCGGGCAAAGGGGGAGATGAAGGGTTCGAAACATAACGTATCCACCACCCTGCCTTCAGCCCGGTACACCGCCCGCTCCACCACGTTCTTCAGTTCGCGGATGTTGCCCGGCCAGGCATAGTGCTCCAGTTGCGCTTCCACGGCAGCACTGAATTCGGGTGTGCCCGTCCTCCCTAATTCCAGTGCCATCCGTGCCGCGAAATGATGGGCCAGCAGTAAAATATCTTCCCGGCGTTCCCGCAAGGGGGGTAAAAAAAGAACTTCGAAGGAAAGTCGGTCCAGCAGGTCGCGCATGAACCGACCGCCGGCCGCCAGCGCGAGCAGGTCTACGTTGGTGGCGCCGAGTAAGCGAACGTCCGCTGAAACCGGCTCGGATCCGCCCACGCGCTCAAAAACACCATATTCCACAACGCGCAAAATCTTCTCTTGAACGAACAGGGGGATGCTGCCCAGCTCATCCAGAAAAAGCGTTCCCCCGTCCGCAGTCTCAAACCGGCCATGACGCCGGGCAACCGCACCGGTAAACGCTCCGGCCTCATAGCCGAACAACTCCGATTCAATCAGGGTCGGCGCCAGTGCCGCGCAGTTTAATGCCACCAGCGGACCGTCCCATCGGCGTGATAAATAGTGCAGGCGTTTGGCCGCCAGTTCTTTCCCCGTGCCCCGTTCTCCCACCAGCAGCACAGGACGATTGACCACGGCCACCCGGGACAGGTGTTCCTGAAAATTCAGAAAAGATTCCGAAACGCCAAGCGCCTCCACCGTTACGGGCATGTCCGGGGTTCCCGCTGCTTCAACCATAATTTTCTCCTCCGTCCGGAAACTTGCCGGGTTCAGGCATCCGGGCGCTGTAATGCATAAGCGAAAAAAAAAGGCACCGTCAAGGCAGGAAGAGGCGATGTTTTCAGTACGTTCAGATATCCTGATCTCGTCGGAAATGCCCATGGCACTGGAAAACAAACAAAAAGACGGAGCAAAAAGGGACTGACGACGAAATAGCCGT
>JAKJCY010000103.1 GCA_022706235.1 Candidatus Hydrogenedentota bacterium
GGCGGCGTACCGGTTCCCATGGCGGCGGCCAGGATCATAAACAGCGTTATCATCGCTCATTTTCCTCCTGTTTCGCAAAGCGAAAAAGGTCGCTGGCAGTTCACATGCGTGCGGGCTATTGTGCAAGGGCATTTACCCGTGCATCCACTTCGCCGAGAATGCGCGCCTCGATGCCGCTTGCCCAGGGGGCCGGAAGACCGTAAATCATCTGGGCGCTTTGTCCCTCGTAACCACCGCCCGCCAATACGTCCTCGGTGGGAATATAAGAAAGCACATCATTGGCATAGGCCATGACAAAGGTTTCCTGGCCGAAGCGTTCCTTGATGGCAACGGCATAGCCGACGACCACTTCGCCGCCCAGGGCCACCAGTACTTGAGTGCCCAGGCGCCATGCCTGTACGGGATACGGATAGGATGCGGGGAGGCTGCCTTCACGATCGAACCGGTCAAGTAGTGCCTGAGTGCACCGCTGTTCATATCCGCCGGCGTCCGTGGCACGTTGACGCAGGCTCTCCACATCGGGAGCCGGATCCAGGGGAAGATCCACCTCGTTATAGGTGGTGGCCAGGTTCGGTTCGAGCGTGGCCATGGGGTCCTCTAGAACACGCTGCACCGCGGCGGCCAGGGTTTCGCCGTATTGCCGCGCCAGTGCCACGCTCCGGCGGGGCAGCGGATTCTGGTCGCCGCCGCAGCCCGCGAAGAACAGGGCCGTGACTCCCGGATTCCGGGCCTCCAGCGCCGCCTGGGCGAAGCCCGGATAGTCGCCGCACCATTCATACCCGTCCAGGGTCGTGGCATGGCACGCGTACCCGAACACCACGGCCGACAAGGCGCCGTCTAGCCCCATTACCTTCAGCACGGGCACGGCATGGTCGGACGGTCCCTGAAGCGGTGTCGTGGCGGTCAGGGCGCCCTCCTTGTTGTTGCGCCGGTTCACCGCGAACCGGGCGATACCGTTGCCGGAATGCAGCGTGGCAGGAGCCAGGTTGGCCAGCGCCTGGCCGGTCAGTGTCACGAGTTTGGTTTCCAGGTCATCGGCATAGGCCATGATCTTCTGTTCTTCCTGGTCATCGAAGGTGTAGATGCACTTCAGCGAAGTGCCGATGACCGGCGCGCTGTGCGTGTGCGAGGCGCTGAGAATCAGCCCGGCCCGCGCGAGGCCGTGGTCTGCCTCCACCCGCGCGCGGATACGTTCCGCAAAGGGTTTCGGGAAATCGAGGATATCGCCCGTTACCAGGACGGCACGGTTACCCGCGGCATCCTGCAGGGCCAGCGCTTTGGCGTAGAGAGGCAGCAACGTGCCCTCCGCGGGCTTGGTGCGCGAGGCATAGCCCCCGAGCCACAAGGGTTCCCGGGGCGTAATATCCACGGAGGCGACGCCTGCCAGCCACCCCGCAGTCTCTTGGGGATCTGCCGCCCAGCCGCCCTGTACGCCGCCGAATAACGCCATAATAATGCCAACCGTTGCCGCACACCGTGTTTTGTTTCCCATACCAGGTCTCCAATAAAGTAAATCGGTTCTTGTCGCCCCGTATACGGGGATAGAGCCCTTATTGTAGCATATCAAAAAACAAGACAGGGCCTCGCCGGGCGCGCCCGCGCGAGGCAGGGTGTCATAAGGCTCTCAGGCTCCCCCATAAATAATGAAATGGAGGGAGGCTGTCCGGCGTATAGGACCTATAGGACGTATAGGGCCTATAAGAATTGATAGTCGCCCCAAAGCGGGTTCCCAAATAGGAATTTGGGAACCTGTTTAAAATAACACGGTTATTTGAGACGTTTCTGCCTAAAACTTCATACGCACCCGGTAGGTCAGTTTCGCTTCCGCATCGACGGGCACCTCCAGGGTGAACACGGCGGTTCGGGAGTCTTTCTTGACGTGAGGGGTGGATTCCTCCAATATGGTCCAGTCGCCCAGCATCGGTTCAACCACGTCCACCTTGACGGCGGTGTCTTTCCGGTTGCGCACGGTGATGGTGAATGCGGATTCATGGCTGTTGGGTCCCAGGGCTCTGTAATCCTCCTGGATGCGGTCACCAACCACGTCGAAGGCTTTGCCCAGTTTCAGGCGCACCTCCTCGTTTTTGGGCGTGTGGCGGATGCGGTCTTCACCGGAGAACTGCAGCATGCCCGACTGGTCCGCCTGGTATATGCGCATGACGCCGGCCGGGAGGGGCATGCCCAGCCTGTTCTCTTCGCGATTTTGGAAGGTGACGAAAACATCCGCATTCTGGTTGCGCTGTGTCTCAATGGGATTGCAGTAAACGCCGGTGTTCCCCTGAAGTTCATATTGTTTTTCAACAGTCACGTTGGCGCCGCTGAGCAGGCTGACCTGCTTGGTCTGGTTTTCGCGGATGGTGGTCCTGCGCTGGAGGGTATAGAGGTGATATTCGGCGAATCGTTCTTCTACCATGAGCGAAGCAGGAGCGGGCTCGGTGAAATAGACCAGGCTGCGCTCCATATCAGCGACCTGGGGTTGCACCATGTTTACGTCGCCTGCGACCAGTTTCAACTGGGCGTTGTTATAGGCGACACCGGACTGGTTGGTCAGGGTAACCCAGCCCTCGATATCCAGGGCGGTTTCCTCCCGGTTCAGGGTGAGCACGTAATCGGCGCGCCAGTTCATGCCCTCGGTCAGGTAGGCGGCCTCCACTTCATGGTCGGTGCCTTCATTGGCCAGCAGCCATACCAGCGTGGGCTTGGCAATCAGTTCTTCCGGCATTTTGGGGAGCACCACGATCCCGGGATGGCCCAGGTAAATCTTGTCCTCAACCTTGTATACCGGCCCGTTGTTGATACTGAGCAACGTGGCCGTCTGTTCGGTGAAATCGTTCGTAGTGTCCTTGTTGACCAGGGTAACCTCGCGGCCCGCATACTTTTCCATCAGTTTTTCCGGACTTACCAGGTCAAACTCATAGTTCTGCTCAAGAATTTTCAGGGCGCCCGGATCATTGATGGACCTCAGGCTGACCGTCTCGGGCATGATTTTCGCGGCAACGTCCATGAACCGCAAGGCCGATTCGCCCGGCAGCATCTTGATGGCCCGGCGGTCCCGCACCAGGGCGCGGTTGTTGTTATAGACCGTCACCGCCACATCCGTCTGGTCTTCCAGCGTTGTCTGCCCCGACCGCAGCCGGCCTTCCACCGTGTCTTCCAGCTTCTTGAGTTCCGGCGCCTGCGGCAGTGCGGTAACGGGAAACAGGCACAAAGCGGCTAACAATAGTATCCCGGAGACGTTATTTTTCATGTTCCTATCCCTTCGTTCATCCCACATCCTGTGAAGAAATCTTGGTCTTTACCTTCGCACGGGCTGTTCGCGCTTTTTCTCAATACCTTACGCGAACGCGATAAGATAATTTCACTTCCCCATCGGCGGGCGCATCCAACGTAAAGATAGCCGTCCGGGCGTCCTTCTTCACATGGGGACTTGACTCCTCGAGAATGGTCCAGTCGCCCGGCATGGGCTCGACCACGTCCACCTTGATGGCGGTGTCTTTCCGGTTGCGGACGACAATGGTGAACGCGGACTCATGACTGTTGGGCCCCAGCGCCTTGTAGTCATCCTGGGTGCGATCGCCGACCACGTCAAAGGCTTTGCCCAGGGTCAGGCGTACCTCCTCGTTCTTGGGCGTGTGGCGAATGCGATCCTCGCCGGAAAACTGTAACATGCCCGACTGGTCCGCCTGGTATACGCGCATGACCCCGCCCGGAAGGGGCATGCCCAGCCCGTTCTCTTCGCGGTTTTTAAAGGTCAGGAAGACATCGGCGTTCTGGTCGCGCAGGGTGTCTGTGGGGCCGCTGTAGAAACCGGCATCGCCCCGGAATTCATAATGTTTTTCCACGGCCACGTTGGTTCCGCTGAGCAGGCTGACCTGTTTGGTCTGGTTCTCGCGGATGGTCGTCCGCCGCTGCAGCGTGTAGAGATGATACTCGGCAAAGGCCTCTTCCTCCATCATGGGCGGCGCGCCCGCGGCCATCTCCATCGCGACCATCTTCATCTCGCGCCTGCGTTCCGGCTGCACAATGTTTACATCGCCCGCGATCAGTTTCAACTGGGCGTTGTTATATGCGGCCCCGGACTGGTTGGTCAGGGTAACCCAGCCTTCGATGTCCAGAGCGGTTTCCTCGCGGTTCAGGGTCAGGACGTAATCGGCGCGCCAGTTCATGCCCTCGGTCAGGTACGCGGCTTCCACTTCGTGGTCGGTGCCCTCGTTTGCAAGCAGCCACACCAGCGTAGGTTTGGCGATCAATTCTTCAGGAAGTTCCGGCAATACCACCACCCCGGGATGGCCGAGGTATATCTTGTCCTCAACCTTGTAGACAGGGCCGTTGTTCACACTGAGCAGCGTTGCGGGCTGTTCATAAAAATTAAGGTCACTGTCCTTGTTGACCAGCGTCACGTCCCGTCCGACATATTTTTCCATTAGTTTATCCGGGCTCATGAGGTCAAATTCATAGTTCTGTTCGAGGATTTTTAATGTTCCCGGGTCATTCAGGGAACGGAGGCTGACCGTTTCGGGTAGAATGGCGGCAGCCACGTCCATGAACCGCAACGCTGATTCCCCCGGCAGCAATTTGATGGACCGGCGGTCCCGCACCAGGGCGCGGTTGTTGTTATAGACCGTCACCGCCACATCCGTCTGGTCTTTCAGGGTTGTCTGTCCCATTTGCAACCGCCCCTCAACCGGGTCTTCCAGCCCTTTGATCTCCGGCGGTTGCGCCGTTACGGCGGCGGTCAACAGGCACAAGGCTGCCATCACCATGATTGATAAAAGCAATCGCTTCATTCTGAGTCTCCTTCTGTAAGTTCGTTCCCGTTACAGTGTGGCACATTTTAGATGGAAAGGCAACTGTCTTGTGGCGCCTGGTAGCAAGACGCCCCCATACATATAACGTCGGCGCGTGTGAATTGTTTTACCCGATGCGACTGGTTTGACTCTTTTACGGCGGCTATGGCATACTTTGACCTGTTATTCCACTTCCTTCCCCCCTGTTATCGCAACGAGTCTATCTCTCAACACCATAAGGATACGGATCCATGGCAAAACTAGAAGGCAAGGCACTGGTCGCCCAAGGCGGCGGCCCCACGGCAGTGATTAACCAAAGTGTGGTGGGCGTTGTACTGGAAGCGCGTAAGTTTCCCCAAGTTACCCATGTTTATGGGGCACAGCATGGGGTAAACGGCATTATCAACGAGAAATTCGTGGACTTGACCGAAGTTGCTTCGTCCAATCTGGAAGCGATGGCGAAATCGCCGTCCTCGGGTCTTTTTTCCACGCGGGATAAACCGGACGAGGCGTACTGCGCCAAAATATTCGATGTATGCAAGGCCTATGACATCCGCTACTTTTTCTATTGCGGCGGCAATGACAGCGCGGACACCTGCCACATCCTGAACAAGCAGTCCGAAGCGGTCGGTTATGACCTGCGTGTCATTCATGTGCCCAAAACGATAGACAATGATCTTGAGGTTACCGATCACTGCCCCGGCTACGGTTCCGCAGCCAAGTTTGTGGCGCAGGCGTTTGCAGGCGTCAACCTGGACAACCGCGCCATCCCGGGCGTCTATATCGGCGTAGTCATGGGGCGGCACGCGGGCTTCCTGACCGCGGCCACCGCCCTGGGAAGGAAGTATGAAGATGACGGTCCGCACCTCATTTACCTGCCGGAACGCCCGCTGACGCTGGAGAAGTTCTGCGCCGACGTGCAGGAGGTGTACAGCAAATACGGGCGCTGCGTCGTCGCCGTTTCCGAGGGGGTGGAGAACGAAAAAGGCGAATCTATTGCCGCCCAGTTTACCGGCGGTGAAGTGGATTCCCATGGTAATGTACAATTGTCCGGGACGGGCGCACTGGGCGATATGCTCGCTGAATATCTCAAGAAAAACACCAAGATTAAGCGCGTCCGCGCTGACACGCTGGGTTATCTCCAGCGCAGTTTCCTGGGATGCGTCAGCGAGACGGACCAGGAGGAAGCGCGTTCCGTGGGTGAAAAGGCGGCGAACTACGCCATCCGCGACGGGAAGGACGGCTCTGTTATCATGAAGCGCACGGGCAATTACGCCATCTCCTATGACTTGACGGAATTGAAGAATGTAGCCCGGCTTACCAAGAAGATGTCTGACACCTATATCAATGAAGCCGGCAATAATGTCACCGAAGCTTTCCTGAACTATGCGCGTCCCCTTGCCGGGCCCCTTCCGGAATTCGCCCTGCTCGATGCGCCGGCAGTGGCACGGATTCTCCAGAAATAAACACCCCCCCCCCTGAGAATAGGGCCGTCTTAAACGATACAAAACGTTTAAGGCGGCTTTTTTTGTTATGGCCTGCCCCGACAGGTTTCAGCAAGACCCCACGTCTTGGCACAATGCGCCGGTGCAGGATGACATATCTTTCAGGAGCGGCGTTCTAAATGGAATAGAAGCGAACGGAAAAATTGTTTTATCGGTGAGGGCAAGGAGATTCAACACTTGACGAAAAAAGGAATACTGCTGATGGGTGCAGCACTTATCGCGACCGCGGCGCTTGCGGGTGCATGGAGTATAGCTGAACTTGTGACGGAGGGGAACGTGGAAGAGGCTGCCTACTCCGTAATAACGAAAGCCGGCAGCTATGAACTGCGGTCCTACGACCCGCATCTCAGGGCGGAAGTTGTCATGGATGGGCCCTATCGCAAGAGCCTTTATGGCGGATTCAGAGTCCTGGCGGATTATATTTTCGGGAACAACACGGCCAGCACCGGCATCAGCATGACCGCCCCTGTTGTTTCTGAGGAGTCAGAGAAAATTGCCATGACGGCGCCCGTGTTGCACCAGGAACAAGAGGAAAAGGAGCGGCATGTGATTTCCTTCATCATGCCGGCGGAGTACACCCTGGAAACATTGCCCAAGCCCAATAATGCATCCGTTACGGTTCGGGAAATCGGCGCACAAAAAATGGCGGCCCTCCGCTTTGGCGGTTATGCCACGAAAGGACGGGCAGAGCGTCGCATTGAGAGGCTGCTGAAAGCCCTTGCGGACGACGGGATTACCGTCGCTGGCGAGGCGCAGGTAGCCCAGTTCAACCCACCTTGGACACCTCCCTGGATGCGGCGCAATGAAATTTTAATTCCAATGGAATGAACCCCCTTCTCAGGAAACCTTACATAAAAAAAAGTTCTGTTGCCTGCAGGTGTGCATCCGTCCCTAAGGGGATGGTGTTCATTTTTTAAAGCGATCGGCCAGCCGCTTTCGCAGGTCATCCAGGGAAATCTCCGGTCCTGTCCTATGACCGCTGCGGCTTTTTTCCGGGCGCGGGGCGCCGGACTTCATGGAAAGGGAAATGCGTTTCAAGGGGAGGTTCACCTCCATCACCGTAACCATGACGTGCTGATGAACCTTGACAATTTCGTTGGGATCTTTTACAAAATGGTCCGCCAACTGGCTGATGTGGACCAGTCCATCCTGGTGGACGCCGATGTCCACGAAGGCCCCGAATGCCGTGACATTGGTGACGATGCCCGGCAGGCGCATCCCCGGATTAAGGTCTTCCATGGTGTTGACGCCCTCCATAAATTGGAAGACCTCAAATTGTTTGCGCGGGTCCCGGCCCGGTTTTTCCAGCTCGTTCATAATATCGTGCAGGGTTGGCAGGCCGACCTTGTCATTGGCGTAGTTCTCCAGACGGACACGGCCGCGCAAGGCGGCGTCTTTCATCAGGGCTTCCACCGAGCACCCGAGATCTTTCGCCATGGCATCCACAATGGTGTAGCTTTCCGGATGGACCGCGCTGGCATCCAGCGGGTTTTTCCCGCCGGTAATACGCAGGAAGCCCGCCGCCTGCTCAAAGGCTTTCGGCCCCAGGCGGGGCACCTTTTTCAGTTGGGACCGGGACGCAAAGGGGCCGTTCTCATTGCGGTAGGTCACAATGTTCGCTGAGAGCTGGGGGCCCAGGCCGGACACGTACATCAGCAACTGCTTGCTTGCCGTGTTGACGTCCACGCCGACGCCATTGACGCAACTCATTACCACGTCTTCCAGGCTGCGTTTCAACGCGGCCTGGTCCACGTCGTGCTGATATTGCCCCACGCCTATGGATTTCGGGTCGATCTTGACCAGTTCGGCGAGCGGGTCCATGAGGCGGCGCCCGATACTGACCGCTCCCCGGACAGTGACGTCTTTGTCAGGAAACTCTTCCCGAGCCACCTCGGAGGCCGAATAAATGGAGGCGCCTGATTCGTTCACCATAACCACCGGAATGGAAGCGTCCAGGGCCAGTCCGCGCACGAAACTTTCCGTTTCCCGGCCTGCCGTGCCGTTTCCAATTGCGATGGCCTCTATTTTAAGCGCCTCGCACAGGGCACGCAGTTTTTTGCCCGCGTCCTGCGCCGCTCCCTCGCCGCTGTGGGGATATACGACCGTGTCGTATACCAGTTTACCCTGGGCGTCCAGGCAGACCATCTTGCAGCCGGTGCGGAATCCGGGATCCAGCGCCAGCACCCGTTTGCGGCCCAAGGGTGATGCCAACAACAGTTCGCGCAGGTTCTCCGCAAATATCCGGATGGCTTCCGTATCCGCGCGCTTTTTCAGTTCCGCGCGCACCTCGGTTTCCATGGACGGCCCCAGCAGGCGGTTGTAACCGTCTTCCACGGCAAGGGCGACCTGCACCGCCGCCCCATTGTTTGCCTTCACGAAAAGCCCAGACACGAGGGCCACCGCGTCCTCTTTTACCGGAGCAACGGACAGGGCAAGCATGCCCTCATTTTCTCCGCGGAACATGGCCAGCAGCCGGTGCGATGGCGCCTTGGCGGCAGGTTCATGCCAGTCAAAATAATCCTTGAACTTCGCGCCTTCCTCCTCCTTGCCTTTCACGACGTGCGAGACACAAAAGCCCTTGTCGAGGTAGAGGGTGCGCATGGCGGCGCGGGTGGCGGGGTCCTCGCTCACCAGCTCCGCGATAATGTCGCGCGCGCCTTGCAGCGCCTCCGTTGTATCCGCCACGCCTTTATCCGGGTTGACATAGGGTGCGGCCGCGGCCTCCACATCCTCGACGTCCTGCGCCAGGAGTAGCAGTGCCAGCGGCTCGAGTCCTTTTTCCCGGGCGATGATCGCGCGGGTCCGGCGCTTGGGCCGGTAGGGCAGGTAGGCATCTTCCAAAATGGCCAGGGTGTCCGCCGCCAGGAGGTTCGCTCTTAATTCATCGGTGAGCAGGTTCCGCTCTTCCAGCGATTTCAGGATGGCTTCCCGCCGTTTGTCCAATTCCGCCAGGCGGTCAAGTTTGTCGCGGATATCCGTCAGGGCAACCTCGTCGAGAGACCCGGTGGCCTCTTTCCGATACCGGGCCACAAAGGGTATTGTGGCGCCCTCGGCAAACAAACCGGCAACGGTTTTCACCTGGGCCGGGGCCAGTTTCATCTCCCCGGCAATCTTAATGATATGCGTGTTGTTCATGAGATCCTTTCCAAATATAAATCCAACACGGACACTTCCCGCAACCCAGAAAAAAATTCTGTGGATGTTGTTCACACTTTAGTGTGCGCGCTAATACAAGGACTTCGAAAAACATAGCACGCTAAAGCGTGAACAACATACCTAAACGTCTTGTTTTTTATGGGCCTTGCGAGCCGATAAGCTAATATAAGGCCGCGTTGGAACCTGACATCCGGGTATGACGGTAGCAGTCCACAATAAAGAAGGGGATACCCCAGAGCACTCTATACATCTTGAATAACGGTATTGAACCAAATTACCTCATGCGTCTTCAACCGGATTCTTCTCATGCCGGTCGGTTACAACCCTTATTTCCGAACGATAATAGCTGTAGGCACAAGCGAGACTCGCGGCCGTCAAAAAATGCCATAACACGTGGCCTTGCAGCCAGGTGTCCGGGCCTGTGAACCGTCCCGCGACATCCAGTTGCCGGAAGGCGATGGCCAGAACGAGTGAAATCAGGGCAAAAAGGCCCCAACGGAACTCGGTACGCCGGTCGCGTCGGAAACGGTCCACCACCATAAAACATCCCACGCCCAAAATGAGGGCGGGCAGCACCGTGCTCGACGACATGGACCATTTGTACACATAGAGCAAAGCGCTTGCGAACACGGCAGCCAGACCCCACAGCGGCCAGGCCGGTAAAAGGCGGTCCAGGTTCAGGGCGATAAGCGCCACCAGCGGTGCATACATGGCCGCTACGTCCAGTTGTTGCCCCCAATGCGTGAGCGAGGCGTGAAAGATGCCGCTGCCCACGCCGAGATAACAGCAGGCCAGGCCGAACAGGATGCCCAGGGCAGGCCGGGACCGCAGATAACCGGCCGGTTTTTGGGCGGGGTTTCGCCAATCCATAACCCCAATGACAATCACATAAATCCCGACCAGGACATAAGCGAGATTGGACCAGGTGTTGGCACGTGTTCTGAACACGCTGTCCGGATAAATACGCTCCCCGTAACTCGGGTCGCGCAGTTCGCGCGCTTCGTCCCATCTGCTCCACACCGCCTCCTCTTTATACACCAGGAAAATCACCAGAAAAAAGAGAACGGTCAACAGGAACAACCCCCAGGACACTACATGCGCCCGCACAGGAATGCTTGAAAATGTCTTACTTTTAATCTTCATACCTGCTCTCCTCATACTTTATTGTCAACGAAATAGCCCTAAGCGCTTGACCGATTGTTTAATGGGGATACCACAACGTTGACATCCCCCATTCGCTGATACCTTCCACATAGACCCCCGCGCAAAGGGCCTGACATACCATCGAAACCGGATGGTTGAACCGCGCAAAGGGTATGAACAATCCGAACAAAAAATAATGATGAATGTGCACGGAATAGTGGTCGCTTAACGCCCAGGAGATGCCCACCAGAAGGGCGATTAGCCCAAGTAATGTTCCCGCGTACGGTACCAAAGATTTGGCGCGATAGGCCAACAGGAAATGGAAACACATCAGTCCAAGCATCAAGGCTCCCGCACTTAGAAAGACTATGCGACCGACGGAAGGTATTCGGCTCAGGTCATTCACGGTAAGCGAGTAATTGACCTGGGGAATTGCCTGCAGGTAATACCAATGCAGCGCGATAAAAAAGGGGAGGGCAAAGCAAAATATATTTCGAAACAGGATTAACCGCCATCCTTGATTAAAAGGTTCCAGCGTGTGCCTCACCCCCAGGTAAAACAAGACCGGCGCCGATACCAGGAGTTTAATGAGTTCCGCATAGTCCCCTTGCCGGGAGTGCAGCGGCATATCCCTGCAGCATAGAACACCCGCCACATAGACAAATCCGCCGGTCAGGAGCAGCGTCCAGAAGAGTAAACGTCCGTCATACAACAGGTGCGCCGCACCTCCCTTATGCGTTTCGTGTGTTGCCGGCATGAATATCCTTTCATCCTGTTCCCGGTTGGGAAGAGAATACAAGGTAAAGAGGGCGCAGGATATACCTTCATACTTCCTGACCTCGTCGGAATTGCGTATGGCACTCGTAACAGACAACATAAACGGAGCAAAAAGGGACTGATGACGAAATAGCCATGATTAACCCAAGGATACAAGTACTTTGCTGGCTTTGGCTATTTCGTTGTCTGTCCCTTTCTTGCGGCCTATACGAAGAGGACTGTAAAAAAGTGCCGACATGAATTCCGAAATATCACTGTCAAACCCAGTCGAGGTCAGGAAATCTGACCTTACTGTCGGGGAAACAAACCCATGAGCGCATCGGCAAAGAGTTTATGGCCCCGCACGTCGGGGTGGTTGATGGCGTTAGCCATCAGGGTCATGTAGGGCAGGCCCTGCCGCCAGAGGTTGCAGTACAAGGCGGAGGCATCGGCAACGGCAACGTTATTCGCCGCACCGAAGGCTTTCAGGCCGCGCACATAACCACGGGGATCCTCTTTTACTTTGTTCGTGTCCATACCCATCCAGTCGGGACGTACCAGGTGGGGCGTCAACAGGATGACTTCCGCGCCCACGCCGCGCAGGTTTTTCAGGATGGTGCCGTAGTGTTCCGCAACCCCCGCTTCATCCAGGTAGGCGTCGTTGACAAATTCAATGACCACCAGGTCGGGTTCCGGTTCCAGCACGTCCCGCACATAATCGTGTTCACTGCCACGCGGCGACTTCATATAGGCCGCGCTGCTGGCACCGCCCCACCCGGCGTTTTTCCAGGAAAGTTGAGCGGCGGGAAAGCGGTCACGGAGCCGCGCGAGAAATTGTCCCTGCCACCATTGTGCCTGGTCGCTGCCCACACCGCCGCCGCAGGTAACACTGTCGCCAAAGGTGACCACCGTCAATGCTTCCCCGGAACGCAGTTTTGCCAAGGTGCCAGGCAGGAGCCGTTCCGCGACAGGTTCCGGGCTTTCGCCGGGGCTGTCAAAATAAATGGGGTAAAGAGTGTCTTCAGTCAGCGCTTCGCCCCTGCCGGGCACCCAGACCCGGGCGACAGGGGTAAACCCGTCCGTCACGTCGCCCGGCAAGACCACTCCCAGCGAGGGAACACCTTCGAACAGTCGCGCCTCCCCCGACGTGTTTACGGCGAGGGTGTCGAGACGGTCCGGTTCGTACGCGTAATCAATAAAGACTTCCTGGTTATTCCCGATGGCGCCGCCTTCGACGCGGCCGAAGGTACCCCAGAACGGCTCAATCTGATAGTCCTTTCCTTCAACAAAAACAACAGGGGCGTCTCCCGGCCCGGCTTTTATGCGCAAAGTTTCGGGATACAATTTGCCGGTTGCGGTGCATTCTTCGGTCTGAATGCCCCGCGGTTTCGCGCCCCGCACCCAGCCGCCTGCCTTCGGGTTGTACAGGGGCAGGACGGCATGGCGCTCATCCCGGACAATGGTGCGTTCCGGGGGGGTGATCTCGAAGGAGGCCGCCTGTGCGAGGGACACACCGCCTGCCTCGCCCGGACCAAGCTCGACGCGCCAGTCCCCTGTCACCTGCAAGGAAAAGACCGGGGCTGGAGCACCCGCAAAAAAACTTGCCAACAAAACACATGCCATAGTAAGCATATTACATTCCTCCCATCGACGGTATTGCCATCGGTTTACATTACCTGCGGAAACGGAGACGTTGGTGACGCCATGGGTGGCGCAAGGACTTCCGGTCGATGACCTGGACGGCTGCTTCTTTTAGGACGGCGATCACAGCCTTCCCAGCGTCCGGTACATGGCCATAATATTTTCGGTTGGCACGTTTGCCACGATATTGTGCACCTGCTGGAAGACAAAACCGCCGCCGGGCGACAGTGCTTCCACCTGGGCCCGGACATGGTCCGCGACCTCCGCCGGCGTACCCAGGGGTAATACCTGTTGCGTATCACACCCGCCGCCCCAGAAAACCATGTCGCTTCCGAATTCACGTTTAAGTGATTGGGGTTCCATACCCCGGCAACTTGTCTGCACCGGGTTGATGGCATCGAGCCCGGCATCAATCAGGCCCGGCAACAGTTCCCGTACACCGCCGCAACAATGCAGCATAATCTTCAGATGCGGGCATTTATTCTTCACCCTTGTCCACATGAGGCGGTGCCTCGGCTTAAAAAACTCGTCGTACATGGCGGGAGATATCTGTGGGCCCTGCTGCATGCCGAGGTCATCGCCGAACAAAATAATATCGATTTGATCGCCTACCGCATCCAGAAAGGGATCGAGATTCGCCAGATGCATTTCCACCACCGCGTCGAGAAAACGATGGGTCCGTTCCGGTTCCGCCGCAAGCATCATGAGGAAGAGGTCATTCCGGTAAAGGAACGTGCCCATCTCCAGAAGATTGCCGCCGAAAAGGCCGATGATCGCCCGGTCGGTTTTTCCCCGCAACACTTTGGCGCCTTCACGTAACCGTTGCTGTCCCTCCAACCCGGCGACAAGGGGGCCGGGAGGCGAGGCGATATGGGTCCACATGGATTCCCCCATGAATTCCGGCAGATGTTCCAGATCTTCATCGCCCTCTGCGAAGGGCCAGTAGGTCTGCTCAAAATACCATACGTCGTCCGGCATCTGGGCAATGACCCTGCCCGACGGGGATCGCAATATCCAGCGGCAGCCGTCCCGTTCCGGCAGCGCCCAGATCGGCATCTGGCAGGGTGTACCGTCGGGAAGGGTCCAGTCGGCCCAATGCGCGTCTTCCAGCGCGAATCCCCGTCCGAGTTCAATCGTGTCGATACCAAGCAGATCGAGCATGTCTTCATGAACGATGGCGAGTTGCTGTACGGGATCATAAACGCGCACCGGCGCTTCGGGCAGGCCGAGGGCGGAACGCAGTTTGGGGTAAAGCATGGCGGCAATGCCGGAAGAGCGGTGCCCTGATAAATCCACAGGAACACGGTCCGGTTCGCGGTGGTTCAGTGCGGCAAGAATGCGATTGCGGTGTGTCATGGTGAGCAACCTTTACGATGTAGTGTGGACAAGGCGTCCTGCCTAAATTTCGCCTGTAATCTTACACAGCCCGGAAACTCTCAACAATAATATAATCCGTTATCCCGCCGGGAAATAAGAAATAATCAGGCGCTCAATAGTATATACGCTTTGGGCGTTCAAGAAAAGGAATACGGCCCGTATGGAAACGTGTCCAGCTGTCCATCGCTTGCCCTCTTGTGCACCGTCCTCGGTTAATCGGTTTTTGTACCGCCGGGGCCTAGCGGACCATCGTCTCCAAAAGCATTTTTACGAGATTTACGTCAAAAAGGAGTTGTATCCCCGCGAGCAGCGTCAGGGCCATGATGACCCTGTTGAAGAGGGATTCGGAGATGCGGTAATGCATCCACTTTCCGAGCCAGGATCCGGCCGGAATTAACGGCACCAGGAACAAGTCGAAACGCAGCACGGAAAGGTCTATCAAGTCGACGGCCACGTAAAAGGGCAGCTTGGTAAGATTGATGAGGGTAAAGGTCCAGGCCACGGTGCCTACAAAGAGGGTCTTGCCGAGGTCCTGTGAAAAGACAAACAGACTGACCACCGGTCCGGCCGCATG
>JAKJCY010000104.1 GCA_022706235.1 Candidatus Hydrogenedentota bacterium
GTTACGCAGGTTTTACCGGTTATTATAGCATAGCAAACGCATTGAATGTTTGTTTGTCCGAAAGGCCTCAGACCGGGTATAATCCCCTCTTCCACACTTCAGTTCATCCCAATATAAACAAGAATGAAAGGATCCACCATGAGCACCAACAATAATCTTCAAGAAGCCTTTGCCGGAGAGAGCCAGGCTAACCGTAAATATCTCGCTTTCGCGAAGAAAGCAGACCAGGAAGGATTTGGCCAAGTAGCCAAATTGTTCCGCGCGGCTGCCGCCGCGGAAACCATCCATGCCCACGCGCATCTCCGTGTACTTGGCGGCATCAAAAGCACTGCGGAAAACCTGGTCGCGGCCAAGAGCGGCGAAGAGCACGAATACCAAAGCATGTATCCTGGATTTGTCGCCGAAGCCGAGCAGGAGGGCAATAAAGCCGCCCTGATGACGTTTAAAAACGCCATGGCCGTGGAAGAAGTCCATGCCGGCATGTACGGCGAAGCCTTGGACGCCGTGAACGCGGGCAAGGACCTGCCTGCCACCGAAATCTATGTATGCGAGGTCTGCGGCAACACCGTTTATGGCGGTGCGCCGGACAAATGCGAAATTTGCGGTGTAGGCAAAGACCGCTTCATCAAAATTGACTAATCACATTCACAACTGATTTTACAGGCCGGGACAACGGTAACGTTGTACCCGGCCGTTTTACTAATTAATGTAGATCAGATAAGCGGATTATGTTATATTGTAGGTACGCTTGAAAAGTAGCGTTTATTGAGTGTCTTGTTCTACCGTCGGCGTAACAGGGGCGGCGAGGCGCACGCGTTCCTCTTCCCGCCGTTCTCCGAAAACTTATGAAAAGGATGATAGCCGTGATGCGCACCATACTTTCTTGCTGCATACTACTTCTGTTCTTCGTTCCGCTGACCTTTTTAGAGATGGGGTGTCCACCGCCCGAAAGCGAATTGCATAATATACTGATAAAGGCCATGCACAAAAACGGCTGTTCCGGCTGCTCTCCCGAGGGAGAAATCACCAACTATGTGCTGGTCTACCTTGCGGAAGGAAACGGCTCCGTGACCGGGGAAGCGACACAGACCGTGGCTGAAAACACTGATGGCACTCCGGTAACAGCGGCGGCAAACCCGGGATATCACTTTACCCAGTGGAGTGACGGCCTTCAGGAAGCAACCCGGCAGGATACCGCCGTAACGGCGGACCTCAGCGTAACGGCGCAGTTTGCCATCAACACGTACGCTATTGAATGCCTTGTTACGGGAGGCGGCAACTGCACGGCGGACCCGACCGCCGTAGACCATGGCGGAACCAGCAGGATTACGGTAACCCCGAATGCCGGCTGGCGCATACGCACTATCACCGACAGTGAAGAAGGGCCCAAACCCGGATCCTATACCACTTCGCCGGTAACCGCGAACCGGGTAATATCCGTTATCTTCGACATAAACCAATATACCCTGACCTACCAGGCAGGCGCGAACGGTTCCATCGTCGGGGAAACGGCCCAGACGGTACCGGAAAACAGCAATGGCTCGGCGGTAACCGCAACACCCGCCCCGGGCTATCATTTTGTGCAATGGAGTGACGGTTCCCTGGCGGCGACCCGTCATGATACCCATGTAACGTCCGACATCACCGTGACCGCGCAGTTTGCCATTGACACCTACAGCATTGTCTGCACCGTGGTCGGGGAAGGCACCTGTACCGCCAATCCCGCCCTTGTCAATCATGGTGAAACCAGCGTTATTACCGTGACGCCGGACATGGGCTGGCGTATTCTCAGCATTGTGGACAGCGAGGAAGGGCTACAACCGGGTTCCTATACCACCCGTCCCGTGACGGCGCCGCGGGCCGTCACGGCCGCCTTTGAAGTCGACCATTATACGTTGACCTATTCGGCTGGCGAAGGGGGGACGCTTCAAGGCCCCACGTCCCAGTCGGTGGGCCATGGGGCGGACGGCGAAACGGTGACCGCCCAACCCAATCGCGGGTACGAGTTTACCGGGTGGAGCGACGACATCACCGAGGCGAAACGGAAAGATACGCATGTTTCCGCGGATATTACCGTGACGGCGCTCTTTGCCGTATCCCCCCTCCCGTGGATAGAGTCGTTTAAGATCAACCGTGGCGATTCCTGGACGACAAACCCCGTGATGGTCTTGCACCACAGCTACATCGGGAGTGCACCGGAAGAATACATGGCCAGTGAATTCCCGGATTTCCGCGGTGCCGCGTGGCAGCCCTATTCCCCCGAGCCTTCCTTCACCGTCATCGGGAGCACGATTTCGCGGACTATCTATTTTAAACTGCGCAATCAGGCAGGTGAACATGAAGCGGCACACGACACCATTTACCTGGCGCCCGAAATTGTCCCCGTGGAAGCCGGCGCTTTTACCATGGGACGGACTGAGGAAGGCGATGATGCCGCCTTAGGCGGCGATGCGGAATTGCCCCGGCACAAGGTCACCCTGGATGCCTACCAAATCGGCAAATACGAAATCACAAACCAACAATATTGCGATGTGCTCACCTGGGCGGCAAAACAGGGATATTTATACAGCGACCTCTTCGGCACACCGTGGCAGGGACTGGTCAATATCTACGCCGGAGGCAATTTTGCGAGAAACGTCATTCTGAATTTTCTGTCCCCCTCCTGCAACATCAGGTATAACGCGGCAGAAAAGCGGTTCGAGCCCAAGGTGCGGACGGGTCTGCCCGGGGGGCGTATCCACTCCACGGCTGAACACCCCGTCGTGGAGGTTTCCTGGTATGGCGCCGTGGCCTTCTGCAACTGGCTGAGCGAAATGCTGGGATTAAAGCCCTGTTATAAGATGAATATTTTCGGCTGGCCGTTGGACGCCATAGGCCCGGAGCCCGGCGGATTCCGCCTTCCCACGGAGGCCGAATGGGAACGGGCGGCCGCCTGGGACGCTTCCAAACACTGGATTTACGCTTTTGGCGCGAACACGATTGGCGGCAAGAAACGGTGCAATTACCATACGGGAACGAACCATATCAATCCGCTCGGTTTGACTACCGAACCGTTCACCGCCGCCGTCGGCTGGTTCAACGGGCTCAACGTCAGTCCGAACGGGAACATCGCCACGACGGCCAGCGTCAGTCCGGTAGGGGCCTATGACATGAGCGGTAACGCGGCCGAATGGTGCCAGGATTGGTTTTCCGACTATACGAAACAGGCGCAGGTCAACCCGCTGGGACCGGCGACGGGCACGGACCGGATACGGCGAGGCGGCGCCTGGAATACCCTCGCGAAGCACTGCCGCACCGCCGACCGGAGCCGTCATGCCCCGGGTGACACCTACAGCAGCCTCGGTTTTCGCATCGCCCGCACTCCCTGAATCCAGTCAGTTTGATACCGCATGAAATAGTGCCCTGTCTTGCGCACATCCCTTATTTGCGGCATGACGGCCGAGAGATGTCCGGCGGTATAAGCGCGGAAAGTCCACCTGCTGCATTGAATTCCTGGAACTCCATAACCGGAACACAAGGTGTAAAACCAAATGAGCCTGCTGCTTACAGTTGCCCTATATCTGGCAATACCGCCTGTCCCAGCCCAAGAACCTGTGACCTGCTGGCGCTACCAAGCCCTTTCCAACCTGTACACGCCTCCGCTTGCGGCGGACATGACGCCCGCCCCGGGGCAAGAAATTCTTATCTGTGACAGTGAGGCGCGGCGCCTGCGCTGCATAGACGCAACAGGGGCACCATGCTGGGAATATGACGGCAAATGGACCAAACGGCTGGTATCCGCACCCGCCTTGAGCAATCCCGGCGCTGACGGCCTGCGCCGAATCGCCATCGCCAACGGCGATGGTTCCCTGACCTGCCTGTGCGCCGCAACAGGAACGCTTTTATGGCGCCGGGAACCGGGGCCCGTTGAATGGGGCGGCGCACTTTGGATGCCGGGGCCTGCGGAAAAAGAACAGACGGTGGTTGTCGCCACTGAAACAACCGGGGTCCACGCCTTTTCGGAGGGGGGCGACCTTCTCTGGCACTTGTCTGAGACACAGGCCAGTCCGCCCCTGCTGGCACGCGGCCGTCTGGCTGCGGGTGACACGGACGGCGACGGCCATTTTGAGTTAGTCGGCACGGGCCGCTACGGCGTGTTTTGCGCAAGTGACACGGGCCATCTCCTGTATGCGCAAAATACGGGAGACGAATTCCCCGGGGGCGTGGCACTGGCCGATGCGGACGGGGACGGGAACGCCGAAATCTATGCCGCCTCCCGGTATGACGCCTTCTTGTGGCGCTTTGATGCCGCCTCGGGCGAACCGGCCTGGAAAGCGCCCCTGTACGCTCCCGTGGACGCTTACAGTGCGGCCGCCATCGCCGTAGGCGATATTACAGGTGATGGCCGGGATGAAATCGTCCTGGGCGACGGGGCGGGCCATGTCTATGCCTTTTCATGCACAGGCGCATTGCTCTGGACCTTTCAGACGGCAACCGAAGTGCACGCCGCCGTGTCGTTAGGCGATGTCACCGGAGACGGATGCGCGGAGGTGCTGGCCGCTTCGGGCGATCATCACCTGTACTGCCTTGACGGTCAAGGTAGATTAGTGTGGCGCCATGAAACCGGCCTGCGGCTCGTTTCGCCTCCAACCCTGACGGATTTGGATGGGGATGGACAAACAGACCTTCTGCTTTGCGGTAGCGATCGGTTATTACGGAGGTTGACCACGGGAAGCCGGTATTCCAGCACGGCGATGCCCTGGCCCTCGCGGGGCTTCGATTCGTGCCAGAGTGCCTCCAGCCTCGGGTTTGTCCGGCCCGGGCGCGTCCAGCGGTCGGTTACCCTGCCGTTATATGGTGGCTTTGAACAGGGCAAAATCCGGGAAGGACTGGAGCAATTCGATTCCGAGAGTCCCTTTTATGAAACCCTGATGTCCCGTCCGCGCGGGTGGCGCCTTGCCGGCACGGTGGAAACATCCTGGAATATTACGGAAGAAAAAAAACGGGAGGGACGGTGTTCCCTGCTGGTCAACGGAGCGGGCGTGGTAGTGTCCGAGCCTGTACCTGTTGAAGCCTTCTGGCGCACGGCGGCCGCTTCCGCCTATTTTTCTGGAGGCCCGGGTCACGCCCGCCTGCAATGGCAGGGAGACCACGGCCTGTTAGGGGAAACGGAATTGACCCGGACCGGGGAAGAGACGGGCTGGACCCGTCTTGAAAACGGGAATATCCCCGTACCGTCCGGAGCCAGGCGCCTGGTCATGGCCCTGGCATCGGAGAGCGGCCCCGTCTACTGGGACGGCGCCGAAGTCACCGTAACGCTCCAGGAACCCACACGTTGCGATGTGCTTGTCAACCAGGCGGGCTACACTACCGGCGCTCCCAAACGTTTTGTGGCGCAGGCCAATTTCGAAGCCGCAGCCGCCCGGTACCAGGTCATACAGGAGGATGGACCGGTCCTGCAAGAGGGCACGCTTGAAAACGCCGGCCGTATCCAGGGATGTTACGGAAACGATTGGGGATTCCAGTATTACACCGGGGACTTCACCGGGGTGGAAACTGCGGGCGCCTGTCGCGTGCGGGTTCTGCTGGACGGCGTTGAATTTATTTCCCTGCCGTTTGAAATCGCTCCGGACCGGCTGTGGACGGCAACGGCCCGGGCCGCTTTCCGGTTCTTCTATTATCAGCGCTGCGGCATGGAAGTACCGGGCTATCATGGCGCCTGCCACCTGGACGATGCCTGCGGACCCGACGGCGCCGGACAACAGCCCCTGTGGGGCGGCTGGCACGATGCGGGGGATTATAACAAGTACCACAATGCCCCCTATGTGTTCGGCCTGGCATGCGCCTATGCCGAACAACGGAACGCCTTTGACGCGTTGGGGACGGAGCCTTCGGGATTTGCCTCCTTTTTCGATGAAATCCTTTGGGGCGGCGACCACGCGCGCCGCATGGTCATGGCGGATGGTTCCGCCTTCGGGCCCATTACGTCCGGCTACGGCTACTTTGGCCCGCCCGAATTGGAGACGGACAACCTCCCGGGCACGGGCGACGAGCGGCCGGGAAATCCCGTGTCGGGTGCCGACCCGGATATGCACCAGGCGGCGCTTGCCCGCATCGCCGTGCTGCTCGGAGGTAAAAGCGCCATGGCCGTGGAGCACGCGGTATGGGTGGAAACCGCCGCGCGCAGCCTCGCCTACTCCCTGAAGACGGGACGGCGGGACCTGTTGCAGTTGAGTACCGCCGTGGACCTGTACACCTGCACCGAAGACGCTTCCTACGCTAAAATCGCCGCGGAGTTGTGCGAAGCGCTCTTTCCTCCGCAAGGAGTGGAGTCGCCCTCGGCGCTGCACGTAGAACTAGCGCGGCGATGCGATCAGGCGCTGGGAACCCGCCTGGCGGAATCCCTGGCTCCGGCCGTGCTTCGAAAAGCGGAGGGAATGCTCGAGAACAGCCGGAATCCCTTCGGCGTATACACGTTCGGCCCCCCGGAAAATCCCAACTATTTCGGAACCCCGACGGATACGGGCGGATTCCATCTCGGCACCAACAGCCACCTGCTCGAAGCCGCCGGATTCATGGCGCTGGCCTTTCAGATGGAACCGCGCCCGGAATTCCTGGTCTTTATTTACGACCAATTTAACTGGGTACTTGGCCTGAATCCCTATAATGTCTGCCTGATGGAAGGAGCCGGCAGCGTCTCTCTCCCCTCCTACCACCATCGGTACACGTTCGCCGGAGTAAAGCGGGGCGCCGTTCCCGGTGGTGTGGTCAATGGGATCACCTGGCGCGCGGTCCGGGATGACCGGCCGTTCCTGGATATCAGCGGCCGGGATATTCCCGCTTTCGAATCCAATGAAGTATGGCTTCCCCACAATACGGCTTTTTTGAAGGCCTTGGCCTATCTCAAAACGGCGGAGCTGAAGTAAGAGTTTCAAGGCTGAAGGACGCACATTACAGTGGTGCGCCCCGCTTTAACCATTTTTTTAAACCGGAGACAACGTCCCGCGAAGGTTTCTCCTGCGGTTGTGGTTGACAAAGAGGCGGTGCCGAACCATCTGATTTGCCTTCCTTTCGGGAATCCCGAACTTTCAGTTACGGCATGAACGTGATATACTTTGGCGCATTGAAGCGTGTTTCTCTCTCATGCGGCGATACGGCCGCTACCGGGACACGCAAGGAAACCAGTGCAACTATGATTCGGATTTTTCTTGTCATACTCCTAGCCGTCACAGTAAAGGCCCATGCCGAGGACGGCCCGGCCAAGCCGGATTTCGATATTCCGAAAACCCATATCGAGGTCAGGGTCATTCCGCAGGACCAGGTTCCCAAACCCGACCTGCTTCCGGAGGATGCGAAAGAGGAGAGCACCCCCGCAAAACCGGGCGAACCCATGGAAGCCCTGCAGCAGGAGGTACAGACGGTCCGGGATGAATTGCGCCTGCTTCAGGCCACCCTGGATCTGCTGATTAACCAGATCATGGCGGACCTGCGCGAGGAGAACGAATTGCTTCGCAAGGAGGTTCAGCGCCTGGCCGATCTTCAGGAGAGTTACGGCATGCCCGACCCTGCACGGGTGCCGCGTCCGGGCATCGGCATTATCCGCGAGGTACTGGACGCGCAACGGGGTATGGAAGAGGAACCGGATTTGCCCTCAAGCCCGCCCATTCTTCCCGAAATGGAGGAAGAACCCCCGGAGGAACCGGAACCTGCGGCGGAAGAACAGGAACCCGCCGGACCCTTCGAATTCACCGCCGTCCAGGAATGGGGACGTTCCCTGGAAATGGTGGAAGAACTCGGCGGGGACGCCTCCTCCCTGAAGGGCATCATTGGCGTGGTGCCCCCGGGCGGCAGGCAGGAAGATATTGAGCAACTGGGCCGGGACCTGCGAAAAGAATACGATGCCTACGACAACATCAACATTGAGGTATTTGATGACGAGGACGCGGCGCGTCAGTACGCGGAAACCCAGATCGGCGATCCGGCCCACCGGGTATTGAGCATCTCCAAGCATGCGGCCTCCGGCCGTGATGTTATACTCTATCTCGGCGGCGAAAAGGCCGAAGAGGTGACGCCGTAAGCTTCGCCGGGAAACAGGGAAAGGCCTGCAGGACTTTTTCCCGCCGTTGCCGAGTCCTCATTCAACCAACGTAAGGAGATTTTGGACCATGGATGCCCTTGAAGCCTTGCGCGGACGCAGGTCGGTCCGCGCCTATGACACGCATAAAGAAGTGCCCCGCGCCGACATTGAGGAGGTGGTGGACTGCGGCCGGCTGGCCGCCACCGCGCGCAACGAACAACCCTGGGAGTTTATGGTGGTAACGGATGCCGAAATGCGCAAGCGCATCGCCGATATCACCCAGCACGGCAAGCACATCGCGAATGCGCCTGTTTGCATCGCGGTCTTTTGCGCCGATTCCAAGTATTACCTCGAAGATGGCTGTGCGGCTACGCAAAACATGCTGGTGGCGGCCTGGGCGCTGGGCCTGGGAACCTGCTGGGTTGCGGGAGACAAAAAGGAGTATGCCGGGGAACTGGGAACCCTGCTGGGCGTGCCCCCGGATAAGAAGCTGGTCAGCCTGATTTCGCTGGGATACCCCGCATCCGTTCCGGTTCCCCGAAAACGCCCGCTGCAGGAAGTGTTGCACTGGGAAGGCTACTGAGCGCCGCCCTTCGTATCACCCGCTTTCGGCGGACCGGGCGGCATGCCAGGCTTGCCTCGGCGGAACGCCCTGTTCTACCGCCAGGAAAAAACGCTTCCACAACAAACCCGGGCCATAACCGCCCAGGGAACCGTCGGCGGCAATCACCCGGTGACAGGGAACGAGCAGGATAACGGGATTCGCGCCAAGGGCCGTGCCGACGGCCCGGGCCGCGCGCGACGCGCCCGCGGCTTGTGCCAGCGCACCGTAACTGGTGGTGCCGCCGTAAGGAACCGCGCATGCTTCGCGCCACACGCGCCGCTGGAATGCCGTACCGGTGTCCAAATCCAGGGCCACGGCGTCAAAATCCGTCTTAAGCCCCGCAAAATACCGCTCAAGCAAATGCCGCAGTTCACGCCCCCGGTCCAGGTGCGGCGCCAGGGGCGCCCAGGGCGGCGGGGACTGGTTGTCCGCGTATAACTGTAACGCCCGCAGGCCCCTTTCAGATATATACCCGTACAGAACGCCCCCGGGAATGGGAAAGCGAAAATTCGCGGCGGATGGGATCATGGCGATACGCGGCTCCAAACGGTTACGGGCAAGCGGGCCTGTAAGCCGGGTTCTGTCCGGGGCGCTTACGCGCCCGTAAACGGTCATTCATCTGGGACGCGCGTCGCCGCGCGCCTCTAGCGTCCTACCCGGAACCGGCGCGGGCCGCGCCATGGGTTCCCTATTTGGACTTGCTCCGGACGGGGTTTGACGAGCCGCCGTGTCGCCACGACGCTGGTGCGCTCTTACCGCACCTTTTCACCATTGCCCGCTTGCGCGGGCTGTGTATTTTCTGTGCCACTTTCCGTCGGATTGCTCCGCCTTCGCGTTACGAAGCGTCCTGCCCTGTGGAGCCCGGACTTTCCTCGATGCGGTAAACCGCACCGCGACCGTTCGGCCCGCTTGCGAGGCCAGTATAGACCCAACCGTGCCCGTGATTCCAGCAATATGACGGAATGGTTTTGTCAGATACCGTCCGCGTTTCTTTAATATCCTCGTGACCGCAGGACAGGCTGGATATTTTCCACTCCATGCCGTCCCTATTGTCCAGTAAAATTGCGCGGGGAACGGACGGAACCTACCCCGTTACACGCGTCCCTTGGAAGCATCAGGGCGGGCCTTACCGCAGTCTCGCTTCGCAGGGACGCGCCTCGAAAAGCACCAGTCCTTCCGCCCGGAATACTTCCGAGAACAGGATCGTCGGAGAACTGCTTACGCTGGACAGGTCCGCTTCCCGCAGGATCATATACACATTGGCATACTTGTTCCTCTCGGTACAGAATGCGACGGCATCCTTGTTCGATACGGATTCCACCAGCAAGCGCTGATGGTAACTGAGCGGGCCCGGGTCCACAAAGGGGTTGGAATAGATATAGGGAGGGAACAACAGTTTGCGGGCGGCCGGCATCACGATGGTCATGGCAAGTTCGTCTTCATGGCAGATAAATACGGCATGCGGGTCCGTGTGCTTCAAAATCCATTCATACATGGGGATGCCACGCTGGTGGTACTGATGATAGAGGGTCATGTCCGGTTGTTGGAAATCAGGGTGCGCAGTCAGGGGATGGGCCGCGTACAAGGCAAAACCCGCAGCGCAGGCGGCCGCGGCACAGGCGGCTTGCGTTAATACGGAAAAGAAGGATTGTGACCGGCCGCTCCAAAACCGCCTTAAGGCCCGGCATCCGGCAAGAACACCCCCCTTCCCCGCTGCCGCGACACCAACACCGAACAAGACCGCACGCACCGCGGTCAGGTGGATGGACCCATGATGGCCCGGAACGATTCCCGGAACCCTCAGACCATGCCCGGTTTCCAGCCATTGCCACAAATAGTGTTGCGCCAACAACAGGCAAACGGTCAGCGTCCAGCAGAGCACCAGCCTGTCGGCGCGGTTGCGGCGATAGAGCAGGGTAAGGAAACCAAGCGCCGCGAACAGGTTCCGCCAATTCAAGGCCTCGCGCACTCTGTCCGGCAACTGTTCAAGAAGGACATAATCCAGCGCGAACAGGGAAGGAGCGGGATTGCGCACCTGAAACTGGTAGTTATACAAAATACTCCAGGTATAGGGAAGGCTGATTAAAAAAGCGACCGCCAGGAGCGCCGCGAAAACTGCGGCCAGCCAGCGCGCCTCCCGCAGGTCCGGATGAGGCACCGGGCCTGTTTCTTGCCGCCGGAGCAGAAACGGCCCCATCAACCGCACTCCCTCCCAGGCGACAAAGAGCAACATGGCGCCGCCGGCAACGATGGCCGGCGCGGTATGGGCCATGAAGGTCACGCCCAGCAGCACGCCGGCGGCGACATGCCATACCCAGGAGCGCCGTTCAAGGGACGCATGGTAGACGGCAAAGAAAAGCAGCAGCAGGCCGGCAGCATAGAGCGAGGCCGTCACCCAGGGGAAATAGGAAAAAGTGACCCAGACGGGAACGACGGGGTCGCGCCCGAACAGTACCAGGCACAGCCCCGCCAGGGCGGCCGCACGGCCGAAAAGGCAGGTGGCCAGCACCGTAAACCCCAGGGGCGCCAGCAGGTTTAGAAAGGGCCCCGCCAGCACCCCGACACGCGGCATGGAAAGGCCGGACAGCCGGCTGCCGAGTGCGAGCAGGGCGCCGGTAAGCGGGTTGTACCACAGGGTTTCGTTCAGCAGGATCGGATCCTCAGGATACCGTCCGTCGAGCATGGTCTGACCCATGCCCACATCCCGAAGGAGATCCCAGCCGATGGGCCAAAGGCATTCATGGGTGGCCATGACCGCGCGAACAAGTGAAAACGCCATCAACGCGGTCACAACCAGACAGAATCCCGCCCAGGACAAATAGCGGCACAGACGCGCCCTTGAAAGGCCGGTGCACGGAAAAGATTTCTGAAGATCACCCTTGCTCATGGCGCCTATTCTACAAACACGGCGTCGGGAATACAACAGGAGGAAACCGTTCGGGACATAACGGTTGGTGTTTTCCCCCGTCAACCCGTAAAATAGGGATTGCCCAGCATACTGCTTATGTGGACGCCTTTATGTTTTGCAGCCACCAACGGAGCGGCCCCAACGCCATGCCGAAAGAATTACGGCGGGAAAAATACTCGCGTTTTTATTCGCTGTTCAGTTTTTTGATCGTGGCGTTTACGGTCATTGCGGGGGGAGTACTGGCCTGGGGCGTGAGCCGGACCGTGCATGGGGCATCGGAAAGTCCCCTGGGCGACTTACTGCCTTCTTTCGGCCCTGCTGCGCTCTTTGCCTCCGGGCGGGGTATGATACTGCCGCTGAACGGCGTACCCCCGGAACTGGATGCCTTTCTGAATGGACGTGCCGCACAGTTTGATCCCGCAAGCCTCCCGGAGAATTTTTCCGGGCCGCACATCTTCGGTTCGTACACGGACACCTTTCCCCTGACCCATTGGCTGTTATTTTATTCCGTGGGGTGGGCCTGGCGGCTTTTCGGCATCCATTACGGCGCGCTTCATCTTCTCGCCGGGGTCCTGGGAGCGTTCACAGCGGCCGCTCTGTACTCCCTGTTCCGCCTGGGCATGAACCGGATTTTCGCCTGTGCGGGCGCCCTGCTCACCCTGCTGCTGCCGCCGTTCCTCCTGCTGATGCCGTCCCTGCGCGACTTCAGCAAGGCGCCCTTCATTCTCTTGTTTATGGCGGTGTCGGGCCTGTGTTTCAGCCGGAGGCGGGCGCCGCGCTTTTTATTTCTGGCGTCGCCGGCCCTGGCTCTGGTTCCGGGCATCGGCTACGGTTTCCGCCAGGATATTCTGATTTGCCTTCCGGTCGCCTGCCTGGTTTTGGCGGCCTTGCCTCTGAAAAGCGGGTATCACCCCTTCTTGCGCGCCGCCGCCGCCGTGCTGTTCCTGGCGTTGTTCGCATTTGTGGCGGCGCCCGTGCTGCGCGGCATGCGTCATGAGTCGGGCAGTGTCACCACCCACACCCTGTTCCAGGGGCTGAGCCGGGAAGCGGAGCAGACCATGTATTTTGGCGATGCTTCCTATGATCTGCTCCTGACACCGAGCGACCCGGAAACCCATGCCGTGGTCAATGCTCATGCGCGTATGCACGGCATGACGGAACCCATGTCCCTGTATCTGAGCCCGGCCTATGCCCGCGCGGGCCGTACCCTGTTCCGGGAATGGGCGCTCACTTTTCCCGCCGACCTCTTTGCGCGCGGCCTGGCCTCGATTGAAAGTGTCCAGCGCCTGGCCGCCCTGACCCTGGACAGCCCACAGTACGCGAAAATGGAAGCGACGGTGGGAACCTGGCCCCTCTTCCGCTGGCATCACGGGTACACCGCCTGGATAGAACCTGCGGGCCCCTTCCTGGTTGCCGCCGCGTTGTTCCTGATCGGATTGCGCAGCCGCAGAGCAATGCTGGCCGTCCTTTTGGTCCTGGGCTACTTCATGGCGTACCCCAGTCTGCTTTTCCAGGTGCGCCACGCCTTTCATCTCACTTTTGTCGTTCCCTGGGCCGGCCTGTATGTACTTCAACGGCTGGTCCACGGACCGATACTTCTTTTCAGCCGCCCCTTAAGGGAAGCGTTCCGGTTGAAACGCGGCGAGGGCGCGTATACGGGGCGAGCCCTGGCCGGGACACTCGGTATTATTGTTGTCCTTGTGGCGGGATGTTTTCTGGTACTTTGCCTGCTTCGTGTCGTGCAAAGCGTTACCGTGCGGCGGATGATGGCGTCCTACCGCAGCGCGGCACGGGTTCCGGTTCCCACAACCTGCGAAGACGCGGACGCATATCGTTTGTTCCGTCCGGCAAAACGCCTGCCCGGACTTGAGGACTCCTGGAACCTGCCGCTGGGAGATGCGGCCACCGCGTATATTGCCGTGTGTTTGGAACCATCCGACTATGCGTTTCCGATTCAGGTCCGGTACCAGCCCCGCCGCGGCGCTTATCTGACGAGGCAATTTATTGTGCCGGCTTCCGCCGAGGGAGCCGGAGAAACCCTCTATTTCATCCCGCTGTACGAATTGGCCGACTACAATCCCACTGAGTTCCTGCTGGCCAAGCACCGGTTTAACAATACGCCCCTGGCAAATTTACTGCTTCACCCGCTGGGCACCAACAAGTTTGAAGGCATCGGCCTGCGTCCCGACGCCGCCCGCTTGTTTAAAACCATGTACTACATAGACAGCCATGCGCACCTGCCATGGCTCCTGTACCTGCGCCTGCAGGAAGACGGGAAGAACTTCGAGCCATATAAACGTTTCGGGTGGGAGAAAGCGGCCAGGATGCTGCCGGTCGAGTTCCGGTTCCTCACCACCGGGAACGCGGAGGACGCCATAGCGGATTACTTCGCGCTGCTGACCCGCTTCCCGGGATACCGTCCTTACGCCGCAAGAATCCGGGAACTCATCCCGCTCCTGCCGGCGCCGGCCGGGCGCGCGGATGCATTGTTCGGCTTGAGCGGCTATGAACTGTACACCGGCGGCGGTTTTTCCATGGAACTGGCCGAAATCGCCGGCACGCTCGCGGCCTCAGGCGATTTTGAACAGGCGGAAACGATTTACCGCCGCGCCGCCGCCCTCGCGCCGGAAGACCTGTGGCATCAGACCCACCTCGCGGATATGCTTCTGGCCCTGGGCAGCACGGCCGAAGCCATCACATTGTATGCGGGGGTGCTGCAAAAAGCGCCGGAATCCCCCTACAGCGCGGTGCAGTTTGATCGCGCGTGCCGCCAGACCGAACAGGCGGATTACCGGCTGGCTTTTTGGGAATCCCTGCGCGACCAGGCGCCGCAGGCCATGGTACCCGGCCTGCACCTTGCCCGGGCGCTTGAAGACCATAATCGCTGGGAAGAGGCGGCTTCCTTATATGAACGGCTGCTGGAAACCCACAAGGGCAATGGGGAAATAGAAATGAGATACGGAGTCCTTGTCGCGGTCACCACCGAGTTTGCCCGGGGTCGCGCCCTGATGGATCAGGCCCTGGAAAAGGCGCCGGAACTGAAATCTCTATACATCAACGAATTGACCCGCCTTGCCGGGCTCTACACCGAGGCGGGCAACCATGCCTTCGCGGAGGCTATCTACTGGGAAGTCGCCTCAATGTCGCCCGAAGATCCCGAACACGTCATCCATCTCGCGGATATGCTGGCCGACAGGGGGGAAACCGAAAAGGCCATCGAGCAGTACACCCTCGTGCTCAAAAGGAAACCGGAATCGCCCTATAGCGCCGACCGGATCGATGCGCTTTTGAAAAAGAATAAAACACCGGACGAGCAATTGCGCTACTGGGAAGAAGCGCGCGACCTTCATCCC
>JAKJCY010000105.1 GCA_022706235.1 Candidatus Hydrogenedentota bacterium
GGTCCTCGTATTTTCCTTCTTTGTAGATGCGTTCATACAAGTCCTGGACCACGGTGATGCAGGGGCCGTTGAAGGTCCAGAAGATAAACTGGGGGACCTTGTTCCCCTCGGCCTTCATCTGCTGCATAGTTGTAAATACGACATCCCATTCGTCCCAGTAGCGCACCGCGTTTGTGACGTCCATGACCAGTACATCCACGCCTGCGTCGGCGAGCATGGACATGTCTTTGCGAACCACATAGGGGTCACGACTGAGGAAATACCCCATTTCCGGTTCGCCCCAGTGATAGGAACCTTCCGTCCAGAGCGGATGCCCGCCGTCCAGACGCGCTGCGGGATCCTGCGCCAGAATTTTATTCACATCAGCGGCATAGGGGCTTTTCAGTCCGTGAAGGGAATCGGCGTGCCACGTGATATAGAAGATGCCCACCACCCGGCGCTGCCCGTCTTTGACAGGCCCCGCTCCGGCCAGGTCGGGCATGGTCCGTCCCAGCGCGTCTGTCGCCACCCAGGTATCGGCATACAGGTCGCGGTAAGAAGGCGTTTCACCAAAAGAAGCAAGGGAAAGGGCCGTAATGGTTAAAAAAACAAGAAACGTTCGCATGGGCATGCTCCTGACACTATGGGGTAACACGGACATTGTTTTTAGGCAACATTTTAGCCGAATGGCGTAACACGGGGATTTAAAATAACATGTACGTTTCCGTCATTTCGAGCGAACCACCCCGACGCGTCGGCGTTTATTTTTAAAGAAACATGGTCATGATTTTCGAGTATGAGAGGAATACGATTGCTTATCAGCCGACTATGATTCCTCGTCATTGCGAGGCACGAAGCAATCTGGTTTGCCCCAAGTCCGTTTTACGATGAGATTGCTTCGTTCCTCGCAATGACGAGGAGAAACATTTAAAGGTTAATATGAACATTGCCTCCATTCGGCTAAAATGTTACGTTTTTAGTTGCCTTATATACTACACTCAAGGTGGAGTGTACCCGCAATAGCGCAATAAGAACAACTCGAATCTGTATTCGACGGAACCCTAATGACAAGGTAAAGCGGTATATCTTATGAAAAAACAGCGACCCACATCTCCAAAATACAACCATTTCCTCCGGCTGCTATATGTTACTATTCCGTGTTTGCTGCCCATGGGGCTGAGCGCCCAGGCGGAACCTGTCGCCGGCCAAACCACCCTTCAGGAAGGCGGCAAGGATGCCATGGTGGTGGACGCCAGCGCCTATGATTCTCTTCAGGCGGCCTTCGACCAGTTAACAGACGGGGGCGGGAAGGTGGTTATTCCGGCTGGACGATATGAGATTGACCGGCCTGTCATCGTATCCAGGGGTGATGTCATGATTCAGGGTTCGGGAACCTGCACACACATCGTGAACCGGAATGAGAATGGCGAACCGGTGCTCCGGATCGTGTCTCCCGAAGAAAAGGCCTATCTCTGGCGGGTGCAGGTATGCGACCTGCGTATTACGGGTAACCCCAAGAGCGGTGCGGGCATCCAGGCGGTACGCGTCAATGAACTGTTGTTGAGCCGCCTGTCCGTTGAACATAACGGCGGGGACGGCATCCTGATGGACCACTGTTACGAGGACCCGCGGGTCTGCGACTCTCTCATGACCTACAATGCCGCCACCGGCCTCAACCTGCTGGGCTGCCACGACAGTGTCGTGTCCGCAAACCAGTTCGAGGAGAACAATGACGCACTGCACTGCATTGACGGGTACAACCTGACCATGACGGGCAACAACCTGGACGATCACCTCGGTAATGGTGTTGTGATTCAAAATACCTACGGATCCATCGTGTCCGCCAACATGATTGAAGAATGCAACGGCCACGCCGTGATCCTGCGCGGTGACTGTTACGGGGACGCCATCAGCGCCAATACCCTGGCGCATTGTAAAGGCGAGGGCGTGCGCATCGAGAACGCCCGGGATATCACCATCAGCGCCAATGCTTTCGTACTGCTTGCGGAGCATTCCATACACGCCCTGGACAGTGCCGCGCAGCTGACCATTACCGGCAACACTTTCAGCCGGTATCCTTTCGATCCCGAGCGTTCACGCAAGGGCGATCCAGGCGGCGGCGTTCTTCTTGAGGCCATTCATGATGTGACCATCTCCGGAAACACCTTTACCGCAACGCGACAGGAAGCCATCAAAGCGGTCGGCGATTCAAACCACAGGATCTCCATCACCGGGAATACGGTATTCAACGCTTCTTCTGAGAAGCCGGGAGCCTTCTGCGCATTTTTTCTTGAGAATCCGGCGTTCTGCATGGTGACCAACAACATCATTCATGATGAGCAGCAGAGAGAAGCGACATCGCTCCCCGCGATTTGCCTTGAGGGGACGGGAGCGCCCACGGAAAACACGGTACACGACAACCTAATCTCCGGGTATGGCAGCACTGGTACATGACACCGCCAGAAACATTTGGATGCAGTTTTGCGTATATTCTCCCCATAAATCCGACAAGGAAAAGAGCAATGATGAAGACGGCATTGAAAATCGGTTCTGTCCTGCTTTTTGCCCTGGTGTCTCCCAGTGCCATTTGCCAGGCGCCGGATGCTCCCGAGGACGATCTTCTTTCCGGGGTTCGCTGGTCTGAAAAACGCCTTTGGGAGGGGAGAGATAAAGACAGCGGCGCGGTCCATTGCCTGGGAAACGGCCGCCTGTGTGTCTACGAACAGGGCCCGGATATACTCCAGGTCTTCGGTCCGCCTTACAGCGCCATCACCATCGGCCGCATGGACCTTGAGGGCGCCGGACTGTCCTGTGTCTCGCAACGGGTATGGGGCGCAGCAGTCTGGCGGCATGAGGTCAGCCATGACGGGGCTCCTGTCGCCGTGATAACGGATTTTGTTTGTGACACATTGCCCGCCCTGGTGCGTGTAGTCCATGCGACATCACCTGTTGCCTTTGTCTACACATCCGGCCCGGAATTCCGGCTGGCGGCTTATCAGTCGCCCGAAATGGAGCGGCTGGGCGCGGGCGGCGGGCTCCTGGTGGAAACGCCCATAGGCATGCCGCTGGTACCTTTTGGGCGGTATCCGCTTCCGTATGCCGTCTTCAATCATCTCGCGTGGAAGGGCACGGCAAGGGCGGAGCAAACGGATGGGGCCCTGCACCTTTCCTGCGGCCCCGGCAAAACGATAGTGTATATTGCGGGCGGTCCCGAACTTGAAACCTGTCTTCGGTATATGGAGGCTGTTTTGGCGGCGGCGCCAGGCGTATTGTTGCGGGAAACACTTTCGGCTTGGGGTAAGTTTACCGCTTCAGGACGCGATTTCGATGCCGAATTACCCGCCGATACCCCCGGGCGCGCGCGGCTCCTGCAGGTGCTTGACGATACTGCGGTGATGATAAAGACGCAGCAGGCGGCGGCAGGCGGGATACTCGCGGGCTATCCCTATCATCTGGGCTATGTGCGCGACCAGTACGGCACACACCGGGGTCTTGTTGCCCTGGGCCACGAGGAAATGTCCCGCGAGATTCTTCGCTTTTATTGGGAGACCTTTCAGCGGGGCGGATGCATCCGTAACGCCCAGGCCTTCGGTTTCCCCGGGGTGTACCATGTCCACGAAAATGATGACGTGGAAATTACCGGCTACATTACATTGCAGGCCTTCGATTACTTGCAGCGTTCAGGAGACAAGGCCTTTATCCGCGAAATACTGCCCATGCTCGAATGGGCATGGGAGGTACAGCAGCGCCATCTGGTTAAGGGCATGCTGCCCTTCAACGGAGATGAGACCTATGTCGCCGGGGGCATTCTGCCCCGCTTCGCGCTGAACGACGGCTCCGCCGAAGCCACCCTGCTTTTTGTTGAAAGCGGGGCCTTGCTGCTTGATTTTGTCGAGGAAGCGGACTTGTGGGATGAGGCCCGTGTTGCGGAAGCGCGTAAAACGGTGGCCGGGGTACGGGATGCCTTCCGGACGAATTTTATGCGCGAAGGCCGCTTGATAACGAATAACCCGGAGCGCGCATCCGCGGCGGCAATGCCCCGCACGCGGCATGGGGTCTGCGAGCGCTGTATGAGCGTCGAATGGACTGTGCAAAACGGAAACGGCCGCTATGTATGCGTGTCTTGTATGAATGCCGATCCGTTGCCGGCCGCAATACCTGAAGTCTTCCTGCTGCAGTCTGTCAGTCTGACGCCTCTCTATTTCCATGCCTCCCTGCCCGCCACTAAAGAACTGCGGCCCGAAGTGGAGGCTATCGTGGCCGGGTACAAAAATACAGGGAAACTGCCCTCGCGGCCCGACGGCGATATCGCGGTAGGCTATGATTACGGATTGCTGCTGTACGCCCTGACCGGACTTCGCCATCCCATGGCCCGCGAACTCTACGACAAGACCCTAGCGCTTGCGGATGCCACCGGCGCCTGGGCGGAATATTACCGGGACCATCAGCCCATAAGCACCCGCTGCCGCCCGTGGGAAAGCGCCATCAACGTAGAGGCCCTGCTGCATTGGATTGAGACTGAATAGGACATTCCGGGGCGTAGGTGAGTGGTCGGATCGGTCCGATTGACCTAAGCCTCCTTCGCCTCCAGGGGCACTTCCACAAATTCCGTTTTCACTGTATTTCCTTTAACATGGAACAGGCGGTAGCCGCGCGCCTCGGTCTTGTCAAAGTTGCCGCGGGTGGAGGAACAGCAGGCGGTGGTGGTAAACAGCGTGTCCACCGGTTCCTCCACCTGGTTACCGTGATAATGTCCGGCGGCGGCGATTTGCAGCGCACGGTCCTTGAAGATGTCCAATATCGTGTCAGCATTGCGAATACGGTAACTCGCTGTGTTCGGATTCAGCGGGTGATGGCAAAACAGGGCGACAGGCTGTTCCGGCGTGACACGCGCGGCCTGTTCGCGCAGCCAGGTCAATTCCGCTTCGGCCACGGTGACATCACTTTTCACGCCTTCGCAGGAATCGAACCCGATAAACGCCCAGCCGTGATGCTCGAGGAACCAATGGGTGGGGCCAAACACGGCGGTATAGTTGGCATTGATGTCTTCATCGCGCATGAACACATCGTGGTTGCCCGGCAGGGCGTGCCACGGCCGGGCAAGTTTGTCCAGGGCGCCCCGGGCCAATTCCAGTTCCACTTTCGCGCCGACCGTCGCCATATCACCCAGTATCAGGGTCATTCCGATGCGGGAATCGGCGTTAATCTGTTTGACGGCGCGTTCGATTAGAGCGGTGCTGGGTTCATCCTTGATATGGGGGTCATTGATGGCGGCAAAGGTAAAGTCCGCTTCCTTCGAATCCCCCTGCGCGACGGCGGTGCAGCATGCGCCGCACAGCCCCGCTGCACATAGGGTCAGAAACTGCCTGCGTGTCTGTTTTACCATGATCATACCCTTTCCTGGGCGTGTTCAGACAGAAGATGAAGGCGCAACCTGAGATTGGAGTACCTGCCCTTTATATCCTTTTGCGCTTCCTGTTTCATAGACTGTTTCAGAATATCATGCAAAATAGTCTATCACGAAAAGCCTCTTTATTATCTGATATGATACAGGAGTTTTGCCAACCCATTAAGGAGAACTTCGTGCCATGAGTATCCTGCCTGTCTCCGGGATCATTTTGTTGTTAGGCGCCTTGGGTGCTGACATTTCAAGCGGTATGACCCTATGGTATTCGGCTCCGGCGGATGCCTGGGTGGAAGCCCTGCCCCTGGGCAACGGCCGGGTCGGCGGCATGGTCTTTGGCGGCGTGGCACAGGAACGGGTAGCCCTGAATGAAGACAGCCTCTGGTCGGGCGGCCCGCAGGACGCGGACAACCCGGAAGCGCTGGAGGCCCTGCCCGAGATCCGGCGCCTGCTCTTCGAGGGCAAGGTGGAAGAGGCCGAGCGCCTTGCAAACAAAAAACTGGTATGCAAAGGCGCGGGCTCGGGCTTGGGTAACGGCGCATACGATCCCTACGGCTCGTATCAGGCACTGGGCGACTTGCGCTTGTTCTTTAATGATGAAGGAGCGGCCGAAGAATACCGCCGATCCCTGGACCTGTCCACGGGCGTAGCGCGTGTTACTTATACGTTGGGGAAAACTAACTATGAACGGGAATATTTTATCAGCGCCCCGGACGGGGTGATGGTAATCCGCATGACGGCGGCAGGCCCCGGTACGCTGGACTTCCAGGCCTCCCTGGCGCGGGATCCGAAAAGCGGCAGCCGCCGCTGGAAAAATGACGGCAGACTGGAACCTTTCACCGACAGCGAAGAGACGGTTCCGCCCGCGAATGCCGTTATTTCGGGCGATAATCGGCTGCTCTTGCAGGGAACCGCCACGCCCGAATCCGGGCTGCGGTATGCCGCCATGCTTGCGGCCGCCGAAACGGACGGCCAGGTTACCGCAACAGGCACTACACTGAACGTGCAAGGCGCGCGGGCTGTAACGCTTCTGTTGAGCGCCGCCACCAGTTTCCGTCAAGCCGATCCCGCGGCGGCATGCGCCCGGGACCTGGACACCGCCGCCGCCAAATCCTATGCCGCATTGCGGGACGCCCATGTGAACGATCATGCCGCATTTATGAACCGGGTGTCGCTGCGCCTGAACGGACCCGATAAAAACGGTATACCGGTCAATGAACGACTGCGCGCCCTGTGCCGGGGCGAAGAAGATCCGGCGTTCATGGCCTTGTATTTCCAGTTCGGTCGCTACCTGCTCCTGGCCAGTTCGCGACCGGGCACGCTGCCCGCCAACCTGCAGGGCATCTGGTGCGACCATATCCAGGCGCCGTGGAATGCCGACTATCACCATAACATCAATGACCAGATGAACTACTGGCCTTCGGAGGTCACCAACCTGCATGAATGCCACGAACCCTTCCTGAAGTTTATCGATTCCCTGCGCGAACCCGGCCGGAAGACGGCCGCAGTGCATTACGGCGCCAGGGGCTGGGCCGTGCATACCATCTCCAACATCTGGGGTTTCACTTCGCCGGGTGAACATCCGAGTTGGGGCGCCTTCAGCGCAGCGGGCGGCTGGCTCTGCCGCCACCTGTGGGAACACTACGCCTTTTTCCCCGAACGCGATTATCTGGAATGGGCATACCCGATTATGCGCGAGTCCGCCCTATTCTATCTCGATTTCCTGGTGGAAGACCCCAAAACCGGATTTCTCGTTACCGGGCCTTCCAACAGCCCGGAGAACAGTTACCGAACCGCGGACGGACAGACGGCACGCGTGTGCCTGGGCCCGGCGATGGACGTTCAGATCATTCGGGACTTGTTCACGAATTGTATCCGCGCGGCCGAAATTCTTACGGTTGAGAATCCGGAAACCGAGCGCATGAAAGAGGCGCTTGGTCGGCTGGCGCCGAATAAAATCGGAAAACACGGGCAACTGCAGGAATGGCTGCTGGAGGATTATGATGAACCGGAACCGGGCCACCGGCACATGTCACACCTGTACGCGCTACACCCGGGCGAAGCCATCACACCTGAGACAACGCCCGAACTGGCCCACGCTGCCCGGGTTACCCTGGAACGGCGCCTGGCCCACGGCGGCGGCCATACGGGCTGGAGCCGCGCCTGGATGATCAATTTCTTTGCCCGACTCCAAGACGGTAACGCCGCCCACGAGAACCTGCGCGCGCTGCTTGAAAAGTCGACCATGCCCAACCTGTGTGATGATCATCCGCCTTTTCAGATAGACGGCAACTTCGGCGGGACCGCCGCCGTGGCGGAAATGCTGCTCCAGAGTCATGCCGGAACCCTCCACCTGTTGCCCGCCCTGCCAGAGGCCTGGCCCGACGGATCTGTAAACGGCCTCCGTGCGCGCGGCGGCTTCGAGGTGGATATCGCCTGGGAAGGGGGGCGCCTTAAGGAAGCGATCCTGCGCTCCGATTACGGGCAGCCCTGCAAGGTACATGCCGCCGTGCCGCTGAACATCTTGGCGGGTGAGGCGGTTGTGGCGGAGAATGATGTTGCTTTTGAGACGGAGAAAGGCGGTGTTTACCGCATTCGCCCAGCGAGCCAACCCTGAGAGCGTGGTTTTAAGAAAAGGACTCAAAGGACCCAAAGGATTGTTTGTTATCGGTGTCCTTGATGATCTTTTGGTCCCTTAGGTCCTTTCCGTGCGGTTATGGCGTCATATCAAGTAAAGGAATGTCACCGTATGAAAACGCAGTGCTCCACAAATCTGGCCGACTCCCGGCCAGGCGTTCCCCGTCCTTCTTTTCTGGCGTATCTTTGGCTCCGCATGGTAAACCGGACACTGATGCGAAAGCCTTACCGGGTCCGTCCCGAAGCCGAAACGGCACATCAGAAGATGACGGTGGTGGATATGCATTGTGACGCCCTGCTCTCCAACCGCGATTTGCTGGTCTGGGGCAGACGCGGGCATGTGGACCTGCCGCGACTGCGGAAAGGAAATATAGCGCTTCAGTTCTTCTCCATTCCCACGCTGGCGCCGGTGCGCGCGGGCATCCCCTGGATTCCCCTGGAACTGGATGCCATGACCTATTTGCTCGCTGTTGAAAGGTGGCCAAAAAAAGCGCTGGGCAGCACCTTTGAACGTGTTATGCATGCGGCGGACATGCTGCGCGACTTGGAGGCCCGCTCTGAGGGCTTGTTTCATATTATCCAGTCTGTGCCGCAACTGGACGCTTTCCTCGCGGCTCGCGAGGAGAATCCGAACCTGACGGCGGGCCTCCTGGGCGTGGAAGGGCTGCACAGCCTCGAAGGGCGCCTGGAGAACCTGGACGCTTTTTATGATGCCGGCGTGCGCACGGCCGGGCTGGTGCACCTGGGCGGTAATGACCTGGGCGGTTCGGCCCATGGGCGTCAACAGGGCGGCCTGACCCCCTTTGGCGAGGTGGTGTTGCGCCGCATGGAAGAAAAACGCATGCTGGTGGACCTCGCCCATGCGTCGCCCGCGCTGATTGACGATATCCTTGACCGCGCCACGCGTCCGGTGTTTATTTCCCACACAGGGCTCAAGGGCGCTCATGATAATGAGCGGAATATCAGCGACGCCCAGGCGGGGAGGATTGCGGAGAAGGGCGGTGTTATCGGCATCGCCTTCTTCCCCTGGGCTATCGGCCCCTGTACCGTGCAGTCCATTGTGCGCAGCGTCCTCTATGCCGTAAACCTGGTCGGCGCGGACCATGTGGGGCTGGGTTCAGACTGGGATGGCATGGTGGCCACCCCCTTTGACGCTTCCGGTGTCGCCTTGCTTACGGATGCCCTGCTTCGTCATGGCCTTTCGGAAGAGGATGCCGCAAAAATCATGGGCGGGAACGCTATTCGGGTAGTGCGCGAAACCTTGCCGGAAGAATGAAAAGACGGGGACGAACTTTGTCTTGTAGGACGGGTAGGAACGGCAGGACTTGTAGGACAGGTGCGGCGGACCGCTTTTGCCTTGCGGCTACAACTTTGATAATTGGAACCGGGCCCTTTGGGGATTTCAACGTGCGGATTAGGAATGCATTTCTGGTATACTAACTTAAAGATAACAGGAGCGTATGATGACAGTGAAAGCAGCCATATCTCTGGACAAGGAACTGATGGATAAAGTGGAATCCCTGGCTGCGGCCATGCAGGTTACACGGGGCACGGTATTTACCTTGGCCATTAAAGAATTTTTAGAACGCCATGACGATGCGGGTATGGTGGCTTTGCTCAATGCCGTTTATGCTGATGGCGCGGATGCGCAAGATGCGGCACTGCTGGACCAACACCGGCGTCGACATGCGACACGGATGGCAGGGGAGTGGTAATTCGTCAAGGAGAAGTCTATTGGGTGGACCTGGGCGAACCCCGGGGCTCCGCTCCGGGCTACCGGCATCCCCATGTGGTGGTGCAAAACAATATCTTCAATGCCAGCCGCATCAACACGGTGGTGGTCTGTGTATTGACATCTAATCTACGTCTCGCACAAGCCCCGGGAAATGTGTTGTTGAAACAAGGCGAAGCCAACCTGCCCAAAGCCAGTGTGGTTAATATCTCACAGGTATTTACGGTTGACAAGAAGGATCTTGTTGAAAAAATCGGTGTCCTTCCGGACCATCGTATTCAAGAAATTCTCGCGGGCTTGGAACTGTTGATAGCGCCGCGTAATGCTCCAGGGGACAAATGACGGGGAAATACAGGAACAAACCGTGCATTAGACCGCGCGTGCTGTTTTATGGTTGCGGGAGATTTCCTCGGACTAGATTGCGTCCCACACGGGGACCTGTAGAAATGCGGAGAGTGTTTGCGCGTCTTGGCGAAGTTTATCCTGGTTGCCATGGTCCACAACATTAATGCGGTTCCCGGTATTCAGAACGAGATTCAGTTCGTAACTGTAATAGGAGGATTTGCCGCCCTGGCAGTACTCGGAAATCAATTGCAGGGCGTGGATGTCGCCCAGTTTACAGGCATCCTTGATCACATTGATGTTCAAAACCTCATTCGGCGCCTTCCTTCCCTTCCAAAAATATCCACTATACCGGTCAAAGACGATGGGCGCGGAGTGCCTGTAATAGAGCGTATAGCCCACGATTATGATAACGGTACCCATAACAATCGGTATCAGTACACTGATTATCATGGGGAAATACATCTCCCCGCTTATCGCCAGAGCGAAAACAAACGAGATTGGCGCAAACGCGCCCGCAAACAAAAAAATTCCCAGGAAGAGTTTCAGTCCCCGGGCCGGCTGAAATTCAATATGGTCGCTATGCAGCTGGACCAGTTTATGGGTGCGGAAACTGGAGCCTCTTGGGTGCGTGGGCGTCCATTCAACTTGCGCTGCGAGTGGGTCGTTGAATTGCGACGGATCGAATACCTCGGGAGGCGGTACAAGGTTCTTAAGCGCTTCCACCAGTTTTCTGAGCATGAAACCTCCTTTCGTGTGTTGGCAAGCATCATCCACGGAGGGCGTGTACGCTTTCGACAAGGTACGCAATGGCTTCTTCCGTCTGGCGCGGGTGGATGGGCAGTGTCACCAGGCGTTCGCCCGCCATGTCGGCCACAGGAAACTGCCCTGGCTGGTACCCGCGCTTGCGGAAGGCCGTGGTCCAGTGCAGGGGGATATAATGGGTGCCCACCTTGACGCCCCGTTCATGGAGCATACGGTAAACAAATGTTTCCTTGTCCATGCCGAAAATATCCGGGTCAATCACCACGGGGTACAGGTGGAACACATGCCGGCATTCCGGGCGCACCACCGGCAGTTGCAGGCCGGGCACGTCGCGCAACCCTTCGGTGATGCGCGCGGCGTTGCGGATGCGGCGCCCGTTGAGTTCATCCAGTTTTCTGAGCTGAATACTGCCCACGGCGGCCTGGATGTCGGTCATGCGGAAATTGTAGCCCGTGTCGTCAAAATCCTGCCACCAAAACCGTTTGCCCCGGGGAAACCTGGTTTCATCCAGGGAGCAATACTTGGTGCTGGTCCCATAGACGCGGGTGCAATGGGAACGGTACAGGGCGATACGCTCGAAAACCTCCGGGTCGCTGGTAGTGATCATGCCGCCTTCGCCCAAAGTGGCCATGTTTTTCTGTTCATGAAAACTGAAACAGCCGGTGACGCCAAAGGAACCCGCCTTGCGCCCCTTGTAACTGCCGCCGACGGTATGGCAGGCGTCTTCGACCACCGCAATGTTGTGCCGGCCCGCAATGTCCAGAATGGCGTCCATGTCGCAGCACTGCCCGTACAGGTGGACCGGCAGGATGGCCTTGGTTTTCGGCGTGATTTTTTCCTCGATTCGGGCGGGATCGAGATTGAAGGTTTCTGGATCCACGTCCACAAAGTCAATTTCCGCGCCCAGCGTCACCGCCGCGGCCGCCGTCGCTATCCACGTGAGCGGCGTGGTGATGACCCGGTCGCCCGGTTTGAGGCCGATACCGATCATGGACAGGAACAAGGCGGCGGTACCGTTACTGACGCACCTGGCATAGGTGGTGCCGCAATAGGCCGCGAAGTCCTTTTCAAACTGTACGCAAGCCGTGCCGCTGGTGGGTGCGTTCTTGCGAAGCACATCTATGACGGCCTGTTCTTCTTCCGGGCCGTATTCGTTGCCGAATTGTATAAAGAGGTCATGTTTGATTTCGGGAGTTGCCATGGTCTTGTTCTTCCTTCAGTTGAAATATCAAATCCAATGCTTCGTCCAGATTGCACATGGGGGTCTTCAATAAGGACCTGGCTTTACTGTTATCCAGTGAAGCGTCATTGGGACGCTTGGCGCGGCCGGCCATCGCATTGGAGTCGGTGGGAACCACCAGGTCCGTGGAGAAGCCGAGGCGCTCCGCGATGCGACAGGCCATCTCATAGCGGTTCAGGCGCGTGCTGCCGGCGAGGTGCACGATGCCCGTGCAATCCATTGCCGCCAGTTCAAGCAGCGCCCGGCCGAGGGTAAGTACATCCACCGGCGTTCGAATTTCGTTTTCGGGGAAAAGCACTTCCCTGCTTGCTTCAAGAGCGTTTTGCATCTTTGCAAGGAAGGAATTACCCGCGCCCAGCACGGGCAAGCCCATGACCAGGGAGAGCCGGGTGACCAGCCCTTTATTCACCGCGCCCAGGAGAGATTGTTCCGCCCGGATCTTGGTTTCCGCATAGGTGTTGATCGGATTGGGAGCATCCTCTTCGGTATAACGGCCTTTGACGCCATCGAACACGCTGTCTGTGGAGCAAAGAATCATACGCGTGTCCGCATCACGGCAAAGGGTAGCCAGTGAAGCCGTCACCCCGACATTGATTTCCACGGCTTCTTCCGGGTGACGCTCACAATAATCGATGTCCGCCAAGGCTGCTGTGTGAATCACGGCGTCAGGCCGGGCGGCATCAAACACCTTACGCAGTTGTTCAGCGTCCCTGAGGTCGAACTGATAGGATGTGAATCCGTCGCTACGGCTTGGCGGTTCCGTCAGGGAGAGGGCGTGCACGTCCCAGTCCCCACGCGCCTGCCAGACAATGCTGCCCGCGACAAAGCCGCCGTACCCGGTTAGAAGAAGGCGTTTCGACATGACGTATTCTCCGCGTTGTTCAACAATTAACCGATCCCGAATGACTCTAAAAGCCGCCGGCATTTTCATTCTGTGTTCTGCGTATCCTGGAAACCTGCCAGGCAATAATTCCCATGAAGACAACGAAAAAGACGCTGATGGACAGGCTGAGTGAGTTCGCCAGTTGAACCGCCTCGCCGGGGACACGGCCCCCCATGATTCTGCCGATGACCTGCTCCTGGACAATCGGCCCGATACTGCCCATGCCATTCACGATGCCGGCTACCGCCACGGCGTTCCGTTCGCCCGCGACAATGACCGAACCCGCGCCGCAAAGCAGCGTATCCGGCCCGTAAAGCATAAAGCCCACCAGTCCGTAGGTGAATGCCAGCGCATACGGATTCGCTCCGAAACGGGCTACGGCCAGGTACCCGGCCACGGTGCCGAGACTCATGAACAGACACACCCGCTCCCAGCGACCCTTAAAGAACCGGTCCAGGACGACCCCCGCCACGATGGCGCCGGCCAGGCCCGCATAGTCGAAAATGGCGGAGTAATAGGCCGCGCGGCCCACATCCATGCCCTGCAGGTCCAAGAAGGTGGGCAGCCACGAATCCAGCGCGTAACGCAAAAACTTGACGCAGAAATAGCAGCAACCCATAAGCGGCACCACGGGGTTCAGCAGCAGATCCAGGTACTGACGAAACGTCACCCGCTCGGCAACGGACGCCTTGACACTGCGGTCCGTATCCCGGTTCAAGTCGACAATCGGGTCCAGTCCCACATCCTGCGGTTTGTTACGCTGCCAAAAAAAGAGGAGCCACCAGATGGCAAAGGCAAGCAGGGTGCAGCCCAAAAAGGAATAACGCACGCCCATGTAGCTGCCATATTTGATGCTGCAGGTTGCCAATAAGAAACCGCCCAGGTTCTTTACCACAATATTGCCGACCACGTAATTGGTCGACCAGAAGCCCATGATGGTACCCCGTTCTTTTTTACGCAGCCATTCCGAGACGGCACCCACAGTGCCCGGCCACCCTGCCGACTGGACCAGGCCATTGAAGAACATAAAGACAAGGAAGGTGGCGTAGGAATTAGCGAATCCGAACACAATGTTACACGCCATGGACAGGCCGAGCCCGCCCAGCAGTAATATCCGCGGTCCCCATTTGCGGCCAATGAAACTGCTGATAAACATGCCCAGCATATAGGCAATCAGGTAGGCCGTCCAGATATTGGCGACCGCCTCGAAGCCCATGCCATAGCCGCCTTCCTCCACCGGCGCAGCCAAGGTGCTTTTACAGATGGTGAACACCTTGCGGACCAGGTAGAACCCCGCATACCCGAAATAGGTGGAGACGAGAATTTTGATCCGCCATAGCTGTTGTTCACGGGAAAGACGATTGTCTTCGTTAACAAGAATGGAAGCCTGCCCAGTCATGCGGTCTGCTCCGAAGCTTTTGATTACCTTGACAGCCCCCCTTACCCTGTTTATGGTACTCTGCCTTATTCCCGTGAATCAAAAGCCCGGTTCCTTCGCCCTGTATCGGCTTGGGTTGCGGCTGCTTTCTATTATTCCGAAACGGCTTTTACTATTTTCTCCGCATCCCCCGGTTTTGCCTTTTCAAAAACCAAGTCCCTTGCCGGTACCACCACCACCGCCGCCTCTTTACACCGTTTCAGGCAGTCGCACCGCGTGACACGCATCTTGTCCTCCAGTCCGAATGCCAAAACCCAGTCCTCCAGACGCCGCGCAATCTTCTTGCTCTTCTTATCCTTGCAATGGGAACCCACGCAGACCTTTATCTTGACTTTGTCGTGCTTTTGATCGCCCATAATACTTCTTCCTTTGCTCTTAATAACATAGCCGGATACCGATGCTATTCCGCACGGGGCGCGGTTGGCTTCATTGCCCTGTCCTGGGTTAAAATAGCGGTTCCCCTGACTGTTATGCCCCGGCC
>JAKJCY010000106.1 GCA_022706235.1 Candidatus Hydrogenedentota bacterium
TTAGGACCACTGGATGGTCTTACCAGCCTGTGGCTTCTAAGTCTGGAGTGGAACCAAATCAGTGATCTCAGACCACTGGAGGGTCTCAACCTGAAGGAACTATCCCTGTCACATAACAGAATTAGTGACCTCACGGGGCTGCAAGGTCTCACCAGCCTGGAGAATCTGGAACTGGACTATAACCAAATCAGTGACCTTACGCCGCTGCAGGGGCTCACCAGCCTGAAGACGCTGCGTTTGGTCGGTAATCAAATCAGTGACCTCTCGCCACTGCAAGGGCTCACCAATCTGCAGGTACTTGATGTGGACGAGAACAGCATAACGGATCTGGGTCCGATGTTAGGGATGTCCAGTCTGTGGTTTCTTGGTGTGAGTTCCAATCCGCTTAGCGATACCGCTATCTGCGTACAGATACCTAGGTTACAATACAGGGTGACTCTTCGCACCGATTCTTCCTACGGCAACGTGGATTGTACCGGGTTCGAAGGCGAAGGAGAGGGCGAAGGGGAGGGTGAGGGTGAAGGGGAGGGTGAGGGTGAAGGTGAAGGGGAAGGCGAAGGCGAAGGAGAGGGCGAAGGGGAAGGCGAAGGAGAAAACTTTGTTGCTCGTTCAATTAATGGGACACAAATAACATTATCAGTCATGCCGCCTCTGGGTTCTCAGCATTGGACTGTTCTGGAAAACATCCCACCGGGTCTAGTGGTTTCAAATATCACGGGGCCTATTGGTCAATGGGACGAAGAATCACGAGTCATTGTCTGGAGCAGTGACAGTTCAGAAAATACCGAATTAAGGTACTATGTTGTAGGTGTTCCAGGAGTATACATAATTAATGGCTCCACAATATTCTTGTTAAACGATTCTCTACCTTGGGTAATAACTACAAGTGGGACTAACACCATCACCATTACTCACGTGAATGAAGGTGAATCTGCTGAGGGCGAGGGTGAGGGCGAAGAGGAAGGTGAGGGTGAAGTCCTACCAGAAGGTGAAGGTGAGAGCCTGCTCGAAGGTGAGGGCGAAGGCGAGTATGAAGGCGAGGGAGAAGGTGAGAGCCTGCTCGAAGGGGAAGGCGAAGGGGAAGGTGAAGGGGAAGGCGAAGGTGAGGGAGAAGGTGAGGTTGAGGGCGAGGGAGGAGGCGAAGGGGAAGGCGAGGGAGAAGGTGAGGTTGAGGGCGAGGGAGGAGGCGAAGGGGAAGGCGAGGGAGAAGTTGAGGGCGAGGGAGAAGGGGAGAGCCTGCTCGAAGGTGAAGGCGAAGGCGAGGGAGAAGGTGAGGGAGAAGGCGAAGGGGAAGGTGAGGGAGAAGGCGAAGGAGAAAATGAAACCTGCGGATGCTGCACCTCCACAAATAAAACCTTTTTTCCGAAAGACCTGTTCGAACGGACTTTGGGAGACTGGTTGGTTATCGGAATGTCCCTTATGGCAGTGCTCGCCGTGTCTTATTTCGTCAAGATATAGTGCGTGAAAAAATAACCCTCTTGCTTTTATCGCAGGAGGGTTATTCATTTCATTCAGGATACCGACCACACCCGTATCAACTCTGCCCGGAATTTGTCAGGCTTATCTTCCTTGGCAGCTTCATGAAATGAAAGTATATCTTCTCGGTGACGGCCATGCTCTCATTCCCAAGTATTTTGGCGACGCCAGATTCAGGCTTTCACTCGCCCATACATCTTCGGCGCAACTGATACTCCCGCAATCCCTCATTCTGTTTCAATCGTTTCCTTTCCTTTTCGGGCAGTTTTTCCAGCGCTAAAAGCTGTCCTATCCGGCTACGATGCAGCCCAAATGCCTTTGATATTTCTCTTTGTGATTGAAACAAGCCCTTATCAAGTAATTCACATAACCATTCGGCAATTTGAATGGGATTAAACCGTATGATATTGCTTTACAATACGTTGGCGTTCCATTGGAAAGTCCGGACGGATGTCTTCCTTACTGGACATCTGTCTACTGTCTTAGAAGGAATAAGCTTTTTCAGTTGCCGGGCCAAGTGAAAAACTTTTTCGGACTAAATGCTAGCCCGTATGGTGTCCAACCCACGTAATACCAGATAGAACCAAAACCACAGGGGGCGCTTGTAGGCGTACCTTCCCAGGTGCGCCAGAAATATGCTTCTGGCGCTTGTGGCAAGATGGCGCACCTGGGAAGGTACGCCTACTGGAGCGAAACTTCTTGTTTCGCCCACGGCGATAGCCGTTTAGTTCAACATCTTATTACACTGTCCAGTTTTTGGAGACCGCATCACCTGTTTGCTTTCCTAATGCATGCTCATTCATCTGAGTTCAGTCATCTTCATCAACCTCCGTGTCACGCTCGTCTACATCCCGCCTTGCCTCCGCAAGATTCCATAGCAGCATATCCTTGAGTATAGGTAATCTCCACGTCACGGGGCATGTGACGCCGGGGGCGGTGTGGCAGAAAAGGCTCTTGAGGGAATTGCGCACGCTTCACCACCGTTCACAACCCATTGACCCAGTCCTGCACATCCTGTTCCGCCGTTACAGGGGGGCATTGGGTCTGATCCGTGATACACATGTCCTCATAAGAGAAATTGAAGTCTTTGGCGGCTTGTCGAAAAGCAGCGGCGACTTCGGGCGGCATCGCGGCATCGGACGCTTCGGGTGCGCGGGTCATGACATTTACCCCGGCGTACGCGCCGGCCGGCGTTGAGCCGCAATAGTTGTACATGATCCAATCCGGATGGGGTTTGGAGAGGATGTACCACCGTTCTTCCTGCGGTTGAAGGGGCGGGTTGGCGTAGATAACGTTTAGCAAGCCCGGTATCTGGTCGCTTATCCTGGGTTCCGCGATCAAGTAAACGGGGTCCTCTTCGCTGCAGCTTCCATTTTCCGCGGGAGCACAGAAGGACGTATGGTACCACCACTGTTCCGCATTATAGATCCAGGAACTCGCCCTGCAGGGAAGGGCATCGTAGCCGCCCTCCCAGCCCGACCCGGGAACACCACAGTTCAGGCCCCGTACCTCCAGCCAGGTTCCCTCGAGCTCGTCAAGGCTCTCAAGAACATACACGTTGTGAATGTTCTCGCAGGTAACCAGACATCGGCCGTCCGTGCCGTCCGGCAAGGTGGGCAAGCAACCGTTTTCGGCGAAGCATTGCACCAGGGCACTGTATATCTCGCTGCCTTCTCCTTGAGCGAGTTGACAGACCAGGTTGCAGGCTTGTTGTTCGGCTTGTGCGCCGGCTGAACCGCATGCGGAGTTGCATTCGAGTGCTTCACGGCAAGCAGGATCCAACACGCAAAGGATCATCTCTATCGGGCAGTTCGCCAGCCCGCACATCAACACTTCACGGTCCGAGTCCGGAGCGTCGCCGGTGTCGAACAAGCAAGTGCAGCCTTGAAGACAAGCCAGAATGAGAAGGACGAAAATAGAAAGACGTATGCTGTTCATCAGTTCTTCTCCAGTCCCAAGGGATGAGGCTGTCCCCATCGCTTGGACCGTTTTTGGGGTGGGTTAAGAGGGCGATGTCCGTTTGCGCTACTAACTCATCCATATAGTCGAACAGAAAGGAATGCACAGAACCGAACGGTTTGGACCGCTCTCTTTCGTTTTCTTTTCTTCATGCATCATATACCACCTGCAGCGTGAACTGCCAATCGGTGGCGTTGACTGTTTTAAATTCGTGATCTCCGGTGCAGTACGGGTGTTCCGGTGTGGTGTAGGCCCTGGTTTGATGGGGCCGTTGCTTGTTGTAAAACGTGAAATACGCGCCGACGTGTTCACGGCGCCGGGCACGCCGGTAAACACTTGTACACCATGCTGCCACCATTGCCTATGGCCCAATCGTTCGCTACCGGTAAATACGGTTAATCTATGGGAAAGCACCTTGCTCGATGCACCACAGCTATTGTTGGATGTTTCCTGAACTGGCTGTGCGTTCTCTACCCAATGACGAAAATAAAGTTGTTCCAGAAATTTACCCATGATGGCTGCAAGGCTTGCCCAGGCACGGATGGGCTTGCTGGTAAATTCAAGGTTTTGGCCCGTGCAGAGGAAAATAGCAGAAGCATCCGGTCCACCTTTCATAGGGTATTGCCAGACATTGGGGTATTCCAACAGCGTGGAGTACGTATGGTTAATGCTAAGCGTTGGCGCACGCAGTGTTTTTGTTGTATGTGGGCCAATATGTCATCTGTAGAAATTGGGTATAAGTTCAGACTTCCTGATCTCGTCGGGGTTATTCAATGATTACCCGGAATTCGGTTTGGCGCTTTTTTGATGGCAGGTTCGTATAGGACCGCAAGAAAGGGACAGACAACGAAATAGCCAATAGCAATAAAGGGCATCTATGCTTCGCTACGGACGGCTATTTCGTCGTCAGTCCCTTTTTGCTCCGTCTTTTTGTTTGTTTTTCAGTGCCATGGGCATTTCCGACGAGAGCAGGATATCTGAAATTAAGTATAGACTTTTCATTGGATGGATGCACACGATGCAAAAAAACGGCTTGGATAGTTGTTCTTTTACCACTCAGAGTTTCTTAATGTTACGATGCAAGGCACCAACATGGCCAAGTCCACCTGCGGAAGCGTTCGACTAAACCTATTCAAGATCGGTGCGCAGATAAAACAATCCGTCCGACGTGTATTGGTCCACTGCGTCACCGCCTGTCCGTATCAGGACACGTTCCGCAAAGTATTGCAGAATCTGAAGAGTTATCCTATGCGTTGCTGAATGTAGGCCCGTCATCCCCTGACGGGCATGATTCCATGAAATCCATGCCACGGGGTAACGGGGAGGTGTGCCCAAAAACATTCAAAATACCCCTATCGTCGGAAAAACCGCACGAAAAGGCCGTCAAAAACGTCTATAGTTCACTCCCGCTTCCTGAAAACTGAACACCGGTGAGCCACTGTAAACCATCCGGGTCAGGTGCGTTCTTGGAAAACGGGCCCCAAAGTCCAACAAAAGGAGGATCTCAATAAAGTCTATGGGGGAACATTCATTCGGGGGCCGCCATTCGCCGTCACACCGCTTCCAGAACCGCGCCCACCGATTGCCCGCCCGCTGCGCAGATCCCGAGAAGCGCGGTAGCCTTGCCGGATTGCTTGAGCTCGTTGGCCATCGTGAGGAGCATGCGTATGCCGGTGGCGCCAAAGGGATGTCCCAAGGCAACGGAACCACCGTGAATATTAATGCGTTCGGGGTCGAGTTCACCGGCGGCACTGTCGCGTCCGAGTCGCTCCTTCGCAAACACGTCGTTGGCTAGAGCGCGCAACACGCACAAGACCTGCGCCGCGAAGGCCTCATGAATGTCAACGAGGTCTATATCCTTAAGCGACATGCCCGCCCGTTCAAGCGCGAGCGGCATTGAAATGGCCGGCCCGATAAGCAGTTGGTCGGCCGGGTCCACGGCGTTGTAGGCCCAACTGCGAAACGTTGCCAGCGGCTCGAAACCGAGCGCACGGGCTTTATCCTCGCTCATAAGCAACAAGGCCGCAGCCCCATCCGTGAGGGCGCTTGAGTTGCCCGCGGTGAGCGTACCCCCCTTGGCGAATGCCGGTCGCAACCTGGCCATCTTTTCCACGCTGGTGTCGCCGCGTACGATGTTGTCCGCGCTGACGATTTTTCCGTTCGGGAGTTCGACCGCCAGCACCTCATCCGCAAGACGCCCCGACGCCATCGCGGCCGCCGCGCGGTGGTGCGATTGCACGGCGAATGCGTCCTGTTCTTCCCGCGTGATACCCCAGAACCGGGCCATCCGTTCCGCGGCTTCGCCCATCAACTCCCCGGTCGTTCTCTCGCGGATGCTTGGGCGCTGGGGAAGCAGGTCCTTGCGGACGCTCAAGTTGAAGAGCAAACGAAAATAGTCCTTCACGCCCGACTTGGCATTCATGACGACGGGCGCCGTCTTGTGCACGAAACTTGGCGGCATCTTGACTTCCGCGTTGCTGGTGGAGTCGCTGCCACCCGCAATCATGATGTCGGCCTCGCCGCGCTCGATCATCGCCGCGGCTTCTGTTGCGGCGATAAACCCCGAGGTGCAGGCCCGGCTTAGCGTCGTGGCTTCCACGGTCGGCGCAATCCCGGAGTCTAAAACGATCTCGCGTCCCACATTGGGTGTTGCGCTCGGTAATATGGCGCCGCCCCACAAGACGCCGTCAATCCGCGTGCCGGCGCTTCCGAGTTTTTCCAGCAGTACGCGTGTCACCGCCGTACCCAGCGCTATCGTGTCCAGGGTCATCAGGGAACCGAACGCGCGCACGAAGGGTGTCCGGACGCCTGCGACTATAACGGCCCGTTGCTTTACGGGAGTATCTTTACTGAATGGCATTATTTATTTCCTTTCAATGAGTTAAGTTTAAGCGCCCAAAAAGTTTCCGCCACAAACACGCAGTACTTCTCCGGTGATACCCGTGGCGCCGGGGCTGGCGAGGAACGTAATGGTTTCCGCGATATCCTCGGGAAGGCCGCCTTGCATGAGACTGCACAAGCGCCGGGCCACTTCGCGGGTTCCCATCGGCATGGCGGCCGTCATTCGTGTTTCAATAAGTCCCGGGGCCACCGCGTTGACAGTGATGCCCCGCGACGCAACCATGGGAGCAAGCGCCTGCACGTAACCGATGAGCCCGGCTTTCGTGGCCGCATAGTTGGTCTGTCCCGCATTGCCGGCGATGCCGCCTACGGAGGACAGTGCAATGATCCTGCCGCCGTCACGAATGCTGTCGAGCAACTTCTCGTTGCATCTGATCAGTCCCAGCAGATTGACCCCGAGAACCATGCTCCACTGGTCTTTCGTCATGTTGCCAAGGGTCTTGTCGCGTGTGACTCCCGCATTATGCACCACGATGTCCAGACCGTCATAATGCTCCCGTACATGCTCCAGTATGATTTCCGCGGCACGCGCATCCGTCACATCGCAGACAAGCGCCGTACCTTGAATCGATTGCGCCACCTGGGTAGCGACCGCGATTTCCGACTCACGGTCCATAACGATCACGCGTGCCCCTTCTCGTGCGAGCGCGAGGACCGTGGCTTCTCCTATGCCCCGTGCGCCTCCGGTAACCAGCGCCACCTTTCCCGCCAAAGGCTTCACGTAAGCAGTGTTCGCAGGGTGATGAACGAGCCCGGACACATGAATGGGTTGCCCCGAAATATACGACGAACGTTTCGATAAGAGAAAACGGAAGACCGGACCGACACGTTCTTCTGCACCGTTATCCACGTAAACTACCTGCGCCGTGGAGCCCTTGCGGCCGATTTCCTTTCCCAGACTGCGGACGAAGCCTTCAAGAGCACGGTGTGCGGTCCGACACAGGGGAAGAACGCTTTGCGCGGGCGGGCGGGCGACAATCACCACACGCCCACACCCGGGCAGACGGCGCACATGGGCATGAAAGAAGGCATACACATCCTCCAACTGCTCCGGCGTACTGAGTCCGGTCGCATCGTAGATTAACCCATACGGCCGCACACTGTCCGGCGGCTCCGCGCTCTTGCCTTGGAGCCAGATACGTCCTCCCGCACTCTCGACGGCATTCGTGATGCCCTCGGCAAGAACGCCATCGGGACCAGAGGCGATGAACGCGGTCTTGCCTGCCAAAAAGTGTTCCTGCCACGGGCCTTGGGCGCGCGACAGGACAGGCGGCAGGGGCAGCGGCAACCGCAAGGTCTGGATGATTTTTCGGGAGGCTTTGTTCGCACTCATTCTCAGAAGGAAATCACTCATTGCAGGAATCCTTATTTTGTGTCTTCATCCGCAGATGTCAACGCGGACAACACCCGGTTGCCGGTATGCGTGATCTCATAGTGCATGCTTCGGCATCGCGACTCTGCCCGTTCAAGGTAACGTTCGAGGACTTCACGCCGTTCCGGGAAGCGTTTTGCCTGGTTGAGCAGTACTTCGCAAACCGCCACATCGGTCAGGATGCGAATCAAACGTTCCGCATGGAGCATGGCCAACGCGAAATCTTTTTTCGGATCCCACTGCCCCAGAAGGGCCTTGGGGCCCGAAGCCAATTTCCTGACCGCCAGCCGCACCAGGAGATATCGGAGAACCAGGTATTTACGGCGTTTCAGGCGCGCAACCCGTCGCGCCAGGCGTTCCGGCGCAAAAACGCTCTGCACCCATGCGCGTACCGTATCGGTCATAAAGGCCTTCGGGTTCTTGAGTATGCCCAACAGGTTGTCCTTCATCGCCATGAGCGCTTGGATTTGGCTGGTGCCTTCATAGATCGGCAGGACCATCGCGTCGCGCAGCAATTTCTCCACGCCATACTCATTGATATACCCGTAGCCGCCGTGGATCTGTATACAACGCTGGGTGATCTCGACCGCCTTTTCCGCGCCGAAATACTTGATTAACGGCGTCAGGTCCCGCGATTTTCCCAAGTGAAAACGCATTGCGCGTTCATTCTCGTTGCGCACCTCATTGTCCTTGGGCGGCATAAGGTTAAGAAGCAGTCTCATCTTCTGTCCCATCTCCTCATGCACAGCGCCCGTCACGCACAGCGCCCTCAATGCCTGAATATCCGTGCGCATCTCATCGAAGTAATCCGCGATCATCTCGTGCCGGTCGATCATCTTGCCCATGCTCGGACGTTCGGCCGCATAGTCGCGCGCCTTGCGATAAGCCGCCTCGCACACGCCCAACGATTCAAAGCCCACCCCCAGCCGCGCATTGTTCATCAGGAGCAGCATCATCCGAAAGCCTTCGCCGCGCTTGCCGATCAGCTGCGCCGGCGTTTTGTCAAAGCGCACGGCCACGGTGGCCGATCCATGATGGCCCAGTTTTTCTTCCAATTTGTCGAACCATGCGTAGTGCGTGCGTTCTCCTGCCCCGTTGTCCTCGTAGGCCTTGACAAGAAACATGGACAATCCCTGGAGTCCCGCGAACGCGTCACCCGCTTTCAGTTCCTCCGTGCGCGCAATCACGAAATGCCACTTTGCGTGGCCCGACGTGATAAATATTTTGTTGCCGGTCAAAAACCAGTTGCCGTTTGCATCCTGCTTTCCGCGTGTGCTCAGCGCCGCCATGTCGCTGCCGGCGCCAGACTCCGTGATATCCATGGAGCCCCACGCCTCCCCCTTGATCACCTCACTGACCATCTCCTCGAATCGTGTCCGCACGATGCGCCCGGCATCTTCATTGAATTCAGTAGTCCCTTCAAACGCCGAAAAAGCGAGCGCCGCGAGGCCCATGCCGCCATGAAAGCCAATGTGCGCCGCCACCGACACATCGCCCCGTGCGAACAGTTCGGTGCACAGGAGGACCAGCAGATAGGGGCAATTCATGCCACCGAATTCCCGTGGGAGGCTCATGCCGTGAAGTTCAAGACCCTTCACGTGTTCAATAATGGCATTTAGCCGCCCGGGGAAGACGACTTCGCCGTTCTTCAATATAGGATGTTCCCGATCGATTTCCTCCGCATAGGGCGCCACTTCCTCCGCAACGAAATTACCCACCATCTCCAGCACGCTCCGATAGAACTCCAGTGCTTCCTGGGTAGTAGGGAAGGCGTCCGGCGCCTTGTGCATATACTCCGTGAGATCAACCAACGGCGTCCACTCTATTGCGCGCTCCACGTAAAAGCGCATATCATCATTGTCATCGTAAAAGTTTTCCATGATTATTCCTTTTCATGTTCTAAAACCTTAGGGACAAAGGCTGCACGACGCGCGATTCGCACCAGTTCAGCCCGGTCGCGTTCTTTTTGCTTGGCGGGGTCGGAGGCCTCGACGATTGCGTTCACCACACTGCCAATGGCCGCCGAACTGATGACCATCGTCAAGACCTGTACCACGTAGGATTCCGGGTCAAGCTCCGGTTGTATCCGTCCGGACGCCTGGCCCATGCGAATGTAGCCTGTAATCATGCGCACCAACGTACTCAGATGCCTGCGCAGACCCTCACTCAGGGAGTCGGGCCGATCCAGCATCTCGCGCAGGGCTGCCCTGGCGCAACTTGGATCCGATCCAAAAAAATCAAGCAGCGCGCCCATTGTCGAGTGGAAACGGGCATGCCCCGGTGGCGTATTGGTAAGCACGACGGGCAACTCGCGTCGCCAATAGTCAAACACCGACTCAATCACCGCACGATGGAGTGCCTCCTTCGACGGGAAATGGTAGAGAAGCGCCTGCTTTGTAACGCCCACCGCATCCGCTATCTTCTGAAGCGAAGTTGACTCGTACCCGATCGAACCAAACAGATGGAGCGCTTCCATCAAGATCCTCCCCCGTACATCCATGGTGGACCTCATGTTCGTATCGGTATCGTGTTTGAGATTTCCGTGGGTCATCAGATGATAAATCCCGTTTGACCCGCCCAGGGTTCCGTTGTGCACTCTGAATCGGTCAGTTTCTTCATGTTTAGCCGGAAGTTCTTTCCGGTGACGACAGAAGACGCAACCACCGGCACCTCCGATTCCGGCAACACGATGCGCATGCTGCATTTCCTTAAAATATCGTTTTGAATGTCGATTCCGGGCATCACGCGTATCAGCATCATGCCCTGTTCGGTAAGTTGAAACACCCCTACGCTTGTCACAAAAAAGACATTCGTGCCTTTATTGAGGGCGTGTTTACCGCTGAATGTAATTTCATCCACCTGGTCAACAAATTTGATCTTTCCCTGTGAATCGATGTGCAGCCGTCCGTTTTTGGAGGCAATTTTTCCGTTAAACATCCAACTCGTCACGAAAATGACTGTACGGGCAGATGTGCTGAAATCAATAAACCCTCCCGGTCCAACGTAGTTGATGGCGCCTTCACCCCGCTTGGACACGTTCACGTTCCCTTCACTGTCCGCCTGCAGTACGCCCAGAATGCTGACGTCGAGTCTCTCTGCACACATCTTGAACGCGTTCAAGGATGAAATCATTTTTTCCGGGCAAACCGCCGTACCAAAGAAAACGCCAGGCGCGGGCAATCCTCCAATAACACCGCTCTCGGTGAAGAGCTTTATGTCGTCATAGAGTCCCGCCTCGCAGATTACACGGCAAACCTCCTCGGGTAAACCCACACCTATGTTGACAAGACTGCCTCGGGGCGCGCTTTCCGCAAAGAGGCTCGCCGCCAGCCTGGCCAGGATGGTGTCAATCGGTCTGCGCACCGGTGTGATACGCAGCACTTCGTTGACAAACCGCAGCAGGGCTATGCCTTTTTCCCGCGGCATATCACTTTTGGTTGTGAACAAAGGCATGTAACTTCGATGGGGTACCGAAGCGACTTGTTCGGTACCGGGGTAGTATACGACTGCGTCAACATCTTCCGCGGGAACGGCAATTCGATCATAACCTTCCTCCACCAGAAGACCCACGTTCGCGATGACCTGCCCGCCATTTTTACGTGCGGCACGGATGATTTCGAATGTTTCGGCAATTATGGCGCAGTTTTTGAGATAGATATTGCCGTGTCTATCCGCTGCCGGAGCGTTGAATATCGCGACATCTATCTTGGGCAGCCGGAACCGCAGTTTGTCGCCCTCAACGCTCACCCATTGCTCATGCTGTTGGTTAGTGAACAGCGGTGTGCCGCGTCCCACACGCGGGTCTACGAACGTGCCGACGCCGGTATCCGTTACCCACGAATCCTCGCCGCGCCCCTGCCCGTCAATCAGGTGAGCCAACACACCCTGCGGTATACATTGAAGCTCGAGCTTACCCGCGTCCGCAAGCCGCAGGTACGACTTGAACGTTTCCAAATGGCCGCCGAAGAACCGCGTGCAAAGGCCCTCAAGACCAAGTTCCTCAAGCGAACCTGGAACGCGGCCCCGTGCGCCCTGTCCGCCTATCGCAACCACCGTCAGATTGCGAGGATGTCCCGTATTCTCAAACGACGCGCGAATAGCCCAATGCAGGATGGCTGCCCATTGATTCGCAGCCAGCCCTGACGTCGCAATCACTGAACCGTCCGGTATCTGAGACGCTGCAGCGTACGGACTTACGAATTTCGGATTGTCCAAATCCGGCGCCGGGTAGTGGATGTTCTGCGAACCCCAATGAAGCCGCCAGTTCAGGATATGCAGCAACAGGCGAATCTTGCTCAGTTCATACATAGCCTATCCTTACTGGTAAGACAAACGGATGTTGGGATCACATGCAAGAACATCTTCCACATGATTAATCTGTAATGCTCAAAAAGGAAGGGGACAATCATCGGCTGATACCCATTTATCCGTGTTCTCTTTACGGACTTATAGTGAGTCCTTCTGGACAAGTTATACCTTCCGGAAGTCTGTGAACTACCAGGTGGTAGGTAATAATTTAACACATGGTAAGTTCCTTTTTCAACTTACTGCAACAATAAGGTGTCTCTACCGAAAGCGCTTGCTTTTTTATAATTAAGGGCCTGAAAAATCAGAAATTTGCAGGTGTCGCTGGTTGGATCGGGGTGATTCTGTCCTTAAGTTGCTTTGCCTGCTATTTGGAGTTGACCGCACCGTGGCCATTGTCCTATAACAACGTGCGCGATGAGGCGCCAGCGGTTGGTAATACCATGGGAATAAAATGATTAACGAAGAGTAATTCTTATGTTCGCGTCTGCCATCAGAAAACAACCCTGTCTTATTCAGATTCTTCTGTGTGTTTTCCTTTCAAATGCATACGCTGGGCCGGCAGCCATACGCAATGCGTATTGTTCACTTACCTTGAACGATGATCTTAGCGTTCGCGTACGAACGAAAACGGGCGGCCAGTTCCAATGCACTCCAACATTTACCGTCATCTTCGCAAAGACAGACCCCAAAATCGAAAACCGGTCTGCAGGGATTGAAGATGTCGTGTATAACGTGGTCAGCTGGGAAGTTGATCCTGCACAGTTGCCGCAGGACAAGCTGCTAAAAAAGGTCAAAGCCGGTGCGGCCATGGCAGGCGACGGCTTTGATGACGGCATCTTGAAAGGGAGTACCATAAACCGCACAGCCGACTTGTTTTATGCAGGAAACACCACCGTTGTGACGGCAACAAGCGCCAAAATCACCGAAGACACCCTGCAATTCCATTTTGAGGATAATCCGTCCTTTGCGATAACGGCCGCTCTCACCTTGTCAGACACCCACCATGAACCCGTCCTGACATTTCATTTTCAACCCCACGTGCAAGGGTACCATTCGATTGGCTTTACGGGCATGCCAGAAGTAAAACCCTCGGAATTCGACGAGATATGGCAGCCAATGATATGGCAGGAAAAACGATTTCCCGCAACATCCTTCATGACTCCAGCCTACCAATGTACGTTGCCGGCAACAATGGTGCTTTTCAGAAAACAGTGTATCGCACTGGTAGCCGATCCGGAAGAGCTGCCCTTTGAACCTCTGCCGCTTTTGAACAACTCCCGGTTCGGTGTGGCGGTGCGCAATGCAACGGGCAATGCGCAACCCATGGTTTTTGCTCCCGTGCTTGGCGGACAAGGTTCGTTGATGAAGGCCGGAGATTCCTTTGATTTCAGGATGCGGCTGCTTTCAACCTCACATAATTGCGGGGATACCTACGAACATATCGCCCGCGAGGTCTACGGCTTTTCAGACTGCCGGCATAATGCCATCACCTCGTTGAACGAAACGCTGAACAACATGCTTGATTATGGAATGAGCGGGTACAGCCGCTTTCTGGAAGGACTGAAAGGATACTCCTACTCGACCGACGTGCCCGGCGCGGTAAAAAATGTGTCCTCCTTAAACCCTTTAAACATGGCGCTGGTCACGGACAATCCGGACATCTATCAACGCCGTGCCTATCCCATGATGGAGTACATGCTCTCCCGGGAAAAGTTCCTGTTCTGCCTGGATCGCAATCAGAAGATTCAGAGTCCATCGCGCGCCATGAAGGGTCCTTGCGCTCCGGTCACGGAACTGACCGCGCTCCATGAAATTTTCCAGGAATCGAATTCCGTGTTTCTGAAGCTTGCCGAGAAGAAGTATGGCACGGAAAGGGCATCCAATCTCAACGGCACAGAAAGTTGTGGATTCTGGAGAAGTTCGCTGGCCTTATATAGATCTGGCGGGGAGAAGGCTTATCTTAAAAACGCCATGGCCGGGGCCGACGCCTATTTGGACAGACGCATTGATCGTCTTCAAACTGATTTCAATGATCCATGTGCGGGCGGCTTGTTCTTCTGGACAGGCTTTGCCCCCAAGTGGATTGATTTGCTGGAGTTGTATGAACAAACGGGGGAAAGGCGCTATTTAGAGGCTGCGCAGGCGGGCGCCCGCTTGTTTGCCATGTATGTCTGGATGTGTCCGGCAATACCGGAGCAGGAGATTTTGGTGAACAAAGGCGGAAAGGCACCGGTGTATTGGTACCTCAAACGTAAAGGGCACCGGCAGATGGATGCCCCCGAAGAGAAAGTCCCGGCATGGCGACTTTCGGAAATGGGACTAACCTCCGAATCCTCCGGAACCTGCAACGGGCATCGCGCGATTTTCATGGCCAATTATGCGCCTTGGATGCTTCGGCTTGGTTACTATGCCAATGATGCGTTCTTAAGGGATATCGCGCGTTCCGCAGTGATTGGACGATACCGGAACTTTCCCGGCTACCACATAAATACCGCACGGACAAATGTATACGAGGAAGCGGATTATCCGCTAAGGGAACACGAGGATCTTAGCGTAAACTCCTTCCATTACAACCATCTCTGGCCCATGATGTCCATGCTGTTTGACTATATGGTGTCGGATGTCTTTGTCCGCTCAAAGGGGCGGATCCATTTTCCCGGCCGGTTCATTGAAGGCTATGCCTACCTGCAGAATAGAGCTTATGGGCACAAGGCGGGCAACT
>JAKJCY010000107.1 GCA_022706235.1 Candidatus Hydrogenedentota bacterium
GAGTTCCTTGATTTTCGCCAGCAGTTCAGGCCGCATGGTTTCGGAAGGCGGCAATACAAGGAGGCTGTACGATACGCCTTCCGGCAGGACAAACCGCCCCTCCTTCACCTGAAGGCGCTGCTCGATGACCTCAGCGTTGATATAGTCGAAGTCGTATCCCTTTGGCAGTTCGGGCCGGGGCAGGCCGGTCATCTTGGGCGCATCCTCGCCGATAAAATAGGCCACGTCAACGACGGACAGGCCGCGCTGGAGCATGACGAACCACGCGTTGACGCCGGGGCGTTTATCTTCCCAGGGCTGGTGGATGACAACGTGGAGGACGAACTGGTTAATGCCTTCACAGAAGGCCCAGGTCTCCGCGCGCCTTAAGGTCACGGGGCGAATTGGCGAAGGGGATGCCGCCGGTGAACGCTTCGGCCCAGACGATGGGCTTGCCGTAGATGTGGGCGGCCGATGCGGCGTCGCGCAGTTCGACGCTGCCCAGGTCGCCGTTGACCCAGAACTCGCCGCTGATCTCGTCGCATTCGCCGCCGTACTGGAGGAACTCACCAGGATACCCCCAGTGCCCGTAGTTCTCGAGCCACATCTTGAGGCCTTGTTCATTGCACAGGTCGCGCAGCCCGCCGACATATTCGCGCGAGACCAAGTCGGCCACGAGGCGACGCAGGTCCCACAGAAAGCGGTCGGTCTGGTCGGCACTGCCCATGATACGCCCGCTCATGGCGGGCAGCCAGGGCAGCGGATCGTACCCGTAGCGCTCCTGAAAGCGTTTCGCAAAACCATCAGTCCAGTTCTGCGGCCCCATCTCGTAGCTATCCGCCACAACATGTTTCAGGGCTTTGCGTTCGTCCGGCGTCAGGCGTCCAAGCAGATCGCCGATATAGGCATCGAAGTGCGCCTTGAGGGGCGCCCGGTTCATCTTATCCACTTCCAGGCCCGTGGCCTCCTCTGGTGACGGGCTGTTCTTGGTGCCCGTGGGCGCCATAACAGCGCGCAGCACAACCCATTCGCCCGCGGGCACGTCCCAGTGCAGGGTACCGTCCGGTTCCAGTTGCGCCGAGAGGTTCAGCACCTGTTGCGGCGCCACAGCGAGCCCCGGGGTGTCCGGTTCCGCCTGGAGCGGCCAGGTGTAGAAGTCAAAGGGAGGCAGGGGATCCTGGAACATCTTGAGGAGGGCCTTTTCCGCGTAGGATTCCGCGCGCGACGCAGGCGACAGGCGCACCTCCCCCACCTTGCACGGCGCCGAGAAGGCCAGCCGGAAATAGCGAGCCGTCACGGCCGGAAACGCAGCCACCACAGGGGCAAGCGGCACGGGGCCGACATTGATGTTTATGTTGTGCCGGTCCACGGTAAAGGTTTTCACGGAATGGTATTCTTTGCCGTCCTCCGATGACAACAGCTCCGCTGTCACATTAACGGCCTTTACCGGCAGTACCGTTATGCTGCGCGCCGTGAAGGGTTGGGCGGACTCAAAATCGATCTTGCGTGGCGTACGGTTTGTTTCCCGGGCAAGGACACCTTCCCCCTGCGGCGCCGGGAATGCCAGCACGGCGACCTCCTGAAAGGGGCCTTCCGCCGGCCCCGGCAATTTTCCTGCAAACGATTGGGGACCGCTCAGACGCGTCTCGGGCAGAACGACGTAGCGCATGGCCTGGTCCGGTTTCACCCAGGGGCCGCCTGACTGGCTCCAGCCGGGCGAGTTGAAGAAGCCGATGTCCACGCCCAGGCGCCTCCCCTCGCGCACGGCATGCACGGCAAAGTCCCACCACGCGTCCGTGAGCGCCCTGGGCTCCGGTTTCGGGTCCATCCCGCTCTGGCCGCTGATGATACCGATGTAGCCTTCGCCGATGCCGAAGCGGTGCATGGCCTCAAGGTCCTTCGTGATGCCCGCCTTGGTGATGTGCCCGTCCATCCAATACCAATAACAGCGAGGCTTCGTGGCATCGGGCGGATTCGCGAAGAGGCTTTCCAGGTCGTCCGTCGCGGCCAGACAGACTGCGGAAGCGGCAAGGGTCAGAAACATCAGGGTTCGTGCTGAGGTCATGGATTATCTCCTCGTTGAATGTACCAGGTTCAAGGGACATTGTAAAAGTCCGATACGGCCGCAGACAAGGACCGCGCACAGCAGGGGCGGCCATTGCGCCGACACGTTTGCTACCCAGCATCTTGGGAACTGCACGCCCACCCGAGTCGTTTTCATGGCAATCCGCAATCCGGGAGTCTCACCATCCTGAATCACATAAATATACACGCTATTCCTATGAATTCCGTTTTCATCCCGGCTATCCGAACACGAAAGGGGTTCCCTAAAGCCGTTTTTTTTATCTCGAATATTTTAAACATGTTATGCGTTTACTTCTTTGAAGACTGTTGTTCTCAATCCATCTTTTCGGCCAAAACAAGCCTTTACAGCGCGCTAAGGATGAAACAGAAAATCCAGAATATGGTATACTATAGGTGGGTGTAGAGACAGAAAGGAGGTTATCCATTATGATTAATGTGATAAAGGTAAGATGCCCGCATTGTGGTATAGAAGGGCAACTGCTTCTCCCTGAAATGGATGCGATTATTGTGGGTCCCTGCCCTGAATGCAATAAGAGTGTTTTGATCTTTTCCGGAAAGGCTATGCCCCTCGATACGGAACTCATGACCAACGGAAACCGTGAAGAGATTTACAGGCATTTGTTTACGGTGCTTAGAAAGTTCGTTCGCGAACGGTTGAATCTCGTTTTTGATGGGGAACCCTCCGAGAAAGGGAGTCCGGACCGCACCAGGACCGGGGAACACTCGGAGCCTCAACGGAAGCAGGGACCAGAACGGGACGGGAAACAGGCCCCGGTGCAGGAAACGCGCCCCTCCATTTCCGCAAAAGAGGTAAAAGAGTTCCTGAACAAAGAATTACCGCTGCTGGATAATATCCACTACTTCAAAAGCATTTTCGGATAGGTTCCTCAAAATCTACCGTCCAGAAGTCGAGGAAGAAGGGAGTGGTTTAACCTTTACATCAGCACACAGGGGGTGCAGCAAGGCTCCAAGCCCTCTGTAGAGACGTTCATGCCTTCATTACCTCCAAGGGGGCTGCACGCGGCCCGAGAAAACAACTCTGTCTGAGTAAAATGGGATTGTCTCAGGCGCAACTATCGTTAGTAGTGTGTTGGGGGTAGTATCGGCGCCGTATTGAACAGCGAGCAACGACCGGAATTACTGACCTGGAAAAGGGCCGAGACTCGTTTTTTTTTGCCCTCCCCTCCTTTCAACTCGCATCGGCTTCTTTCAAGGTTCACAAGCGCTATCGATAACCGGTTGCTCCATGTGCGATTGTAAAATGAGCAAGAATCGTACCCTTGCCCTAAGATTACGATAATCTGCAGGGCTTACTCGATGATGGGAATTTGCGTACTACGGCAAGGTTCATCTATAGTAACAGGGTCTGTCGCGGATGGATCGAAAAGCGGGCATGATTTACACCGCAGGCCACGCGCAGAAGCGTTGTTGCGTATTTCACCGGCATCTTCACGTGTCGGCCCGGGGGGATGCCATCGCCCGGTTTCCTATTCTCGTCCTTGGCAACGGGGTAAGAAAAGACGAGTTACACTCCCGGGAGCTTTGGACGTATCCTATCCCTTAAACAGCCCTATACAACCAACTGCGGGAATACATCCATAATGATCCTGAAACAATATCCAACGGGACGAAGCGCACTTTTGTCACGCGCCGCGTGGGTAGTAGTGTTATACGTAAGCATGATGTTCATGGTGGGGCCATGGACATGGGCCCAATCCCCGGAACAGGCGCCAACGCAGGCAACGGGAAAAGGGGAGGAAGGGGAGCGCGGCGACTCCGAGGCCTCGGATCAAATCAAGACACTGGAAGCCCGGCTTGCCGAAGTGGACGGTGAAATTGGAGAAGCCAGCGCCCAGGAAACCGCTGCTGCGGAAGGCACCCTCCATCTGCCGCTGGACGCGGTGCAGGCGCGCAGTGCCGCCTTGCGCAGATTGAAAGCGGCGCTTCAGCAACATCTAAGCGTGTTGCGCGTATACGGGGATATTTTGGAACGGCGCGACAAAGCCGAAACCGCGCTTGGGGAATTTCAACGTCTTGAGGAACCGCCGCCCTATACCATAGATTTTCTGGACAAAATGAGCACCGCCTTGAAGGTCAAACGGACCGATGTGGAGGCCGAAACCGTATCCCTGAATACCGCCCGCGAACGGGTGGAAATGGAGCGTCCTGACATTGCCACGGCCAAGGCCACTCTGAACCGGGCGGAAGAACGGTTGCGCACCGCTTCACAGGAGGAGCGTGAAACCGCCGCGTTCAACGTGGAAACGGAACGATTGCTCCTGGAGGCGAACCAGGCGGAGCTGGACGCGGCTTCCATGGAGGTGAAGCGTTCCGGGGCCTACGTTAAGACGCTTGAACTGGACCTGGAACTCGCGAGACGAAAGACCGATTGGGTGCGCCGGCAAACCGTCTTTTCCCAGGAGGAGCTGGACGTACTCACGGCACGCCAGCAAACAGCGGTTGACGACCTGGCCCTGGAAATCGAGGAGACGCGAAAAAAAATAGAAACACTAAAGGCCAAACTGCCCGCAGCGGAACAAAAAGCGGTCCAGGAGACGGAACCGGAGGCCCAGGACCGTGCGAAACAAGCCGTGCAATTGCTGCATATGGAAATGGAAGCGACCGAAACCAGCCTGAGCATCCTGGAATCCCTGCAGCAGATGGAAAAAGGGTTGGTTAAACTTTGGGAACTTCGTTTTCAAATCGCCAATCCGGTGAGAGACGAAAAGGATCTGGACTGGGCTTTGATAATAACCGCCCTGAAGGAACGCCTCGTTCTGTTGGAAAAAGAGCGGGAAGCGGGAGAGCAACGCGCCAACAACCTGCGCGGACAAGTCGCCGCCCTTGAAAGCAACCTCCGGGACGCCACGGGCGGTACAAAACAATTTTTGCAGTCTCAACTCAACATCCTCTCCGGGCGCATCCTGGTTCGCAACCGGTTCCAGCAGCGCCTGGCGCAAATACTGGAAATCGCCGGGCGTTTTCTGGAAGAGGCGCAACTGCGCCAGGACGAACGCCCCTTGTTGAAAAGCCTTCAGGAATATCTCGGAAAAACGTACGGGATCGTTGCCCTGGCTTTCGACCGGGAAATCACCGAAATCGGCGGGGAGTCCATCACCGGGCGCAAACTCTTCTACATGCTGCTCATTCTGGTCGGCGGCATGGTATTCAGCCGTCTGCTCACCCGCTATATCCAGAATTATGCCCTCAGAAAGTTGAAACTGCGGTCCAATGTCGTGCTGATTATCGCCAAATTGACCAACTACATTACCTTCCTCATTGTGGTTTACCTGGCCCTGAATTACGTCAACATACCCTTGACCATTTTCACGTTTATGGGCGGCGCCATCGCGCTGGGAGTGGGATTCGGCGCGCAAAACCTGATCAACAACTTCCTGAGCGGCCTGATACTCATGGGCGAGCAGCCCATTCGGCTGGGTGACATTGTAGAGATTGAAGGAAAACTCGGGGTGATCACTAATATTGGCGCGCGCGCCTCCAGCCTGCGCATGTTCAACGGCTTTGATTTGCTGATCCCCAACAGCAAATTCCTGGAAACCAGCGTTATCAACTGGACGCTATCCGATAACAAGGTGCGCCTCCAGGTGGACGTGGGTGTTTCCTACGGCACAAATACACGCGACGCGTCGAACCTGATGTTGCGCGCAGTCACGGAACACGGCCAAATTCTCTCAGACCCCGAGCCCAAGGTGATATTTGAATCGTTCGGCGACAACGCTCTGCAATTCAGCGTCTATTTCTGGGTGGAGCTGGGGCCGGCCATAGACAGCCGCGTTGTCAGGAGCGATATCCGGCACCGTATTGACAAGTTGTTCCGTGAAGCGGGCATCAACATTGCCTACCCGCAACGTGACATCCACCTCGACAGCATCGCTCCCCTGGAAGTGCGCCTGGTACAGGAGGCGGGGCACAGTGCCGACAGACCGGATGAAGCCCGGTAAACAGCACGCACACGGCGCGCGCAGCCTCCGTGCACACCGGTCAGGGCGCCTGCAGGATGACACACTTGAGGTACTCCGTTTCCGGCATGGCAGGCAGCACAGGGTGGTCGGCCCCGGCGCCCCGCACCTCGAGCACGCGTACAGGCCGCGACACGGAACGGGCCGCCCGTTTCAACACCTCCAGAAAGACATCGCGCGTTATAAAATGCGAACAGGAACAGGTTATCAATATGCCTTCCGGACCAAGCGCGTTCAGGGCTTTCCGGTTAATATCCTCATATAAGCCCATGGCTTTTTTCACCTGCCCGCGTGATTTCGCCAATGCGGGAGGATCCAGTACAATGACGTCAAAGGTCCGGCCGCTCTCGAAGCATTGCTCCGCCCGTCCTTTCTCATAAGAACAGCGGTCACGCACGCCGTTGCGTTCCGCATTGAGGCGGGCTTGCCCGATGGCCGTCTCGGAAGTATCGATTCCGATGACGCTTCGCGCCCCCGCCATGGCGGCATGGATTCCCCAAAGCCCGTGATAGCAATAGGCGTCCAGAACCACGGCCTCCCCGGAAAAACGCCTGATTACGGGCCAGTTTTCCCGCTGGTCCAGGAAGAGCCCGGTTTTTTGGGCACCTTCCCATGAGACCTGGGTGCGCAGGTCCCCGAAGCACAGTTCCTGCGGGCACAACGGTTGCCCGTGGACTTCCAAGCCTTGTTCCCCGGTAAACGCGACGGTCGCCAGCGCCTCCGTCTCCAAAAGAATCCGCGCAAGGGTTTCCCGCTGCAACTGGTAAAAGGCACAAGAGGACTGAACCACCGCGACCGAATCATAGCGGTCGATGACCAGTCCGGGCAGAAAATCACTTTCCCCATAAACCCAGCGGTATACCGCTGAAGCCGGGAAAAGGCGTTTGCGCAGGCGCAGCGCTTGTTCCAGCCGCTTGCGCAGGAAGACGCCATCGACTTTTTCCTGATGAAAAGACAACACCCTTCCGGCAATACCGCCCGATGCCTGATAAAACGCACGGCAAATAAAACGCCGGGCCGGGGTAAAGAGGTCGAACACCCCGCCGTCGCGCACCTCCGGCAGTGTTTCGAATTCATTGCGGTAGGCCCAAAGATGGCCGCGCAAGATACGGCGCTCCTCTCCGGATTTCAACACGCCTCCCGGCACGGATTCTCTGGTCACGGTATTCTCCCTGTTATGACAAATCTGTTTGTAGTTATGAAGGCGGGTTTAGCTCTTCCCCGGGTATGCAAAAAGGACGTACTGTTATTTCAAATCTTTCATAAAAACGCACGGCATACTGACAGGATTCACTTCACCCGGCCCACGATTCTGCTGTAAGGTGTATGGGTTTTACGGCCAAAAATATCAGCCACGATTAGCCAGCACTTGTTTCTCATAGTCCATGACATCGTGCATCCAGGCGCCTGCGGGCGGCACATTGCTGGAGAGGCAGTAGTAATCCCAGACGGCGCCGAAGGGGAGGGTTTTGAGTTCTTCGAGCAGGGCAAGCCGTGCGGTGTAATTGGCGGCCTGTTCCAATTCTCGCAGGTGCGCCGTGGGTTCCAGCAGAGCAATCATCAGGGCTTTGATCATGGACCGGGTACCGATGACCCAGGCAGCGATACGGTTGATACTGGCATCGAAGAAATCCAGCCCGATATGCACGCGGTTCAGGAAATCGTTGCGTACAATCTCCTCCGCAATGGCACGCAGTTCATCGGTCAACGTTACCACGTGGTCACTGTCCCAGCGCACACCCCGGCTCACATGCAGCAAAATCTCGTCCAGGAAAAGCAGCACGGAACTAATTTTGTCGGAAATAACCTCCGTGGGATGGAAGTGGCCGGCATCCAGGCATAATAGTTTGTTTCGCGTCAGGGCATACCCCATGTAGAATTCATGGGAACCGACAACGCAGCTCTCCGAGCCGATGCCGAATAACTTCGATTCCACGGCATCGAGATTGCATGCCGGGTCAATTTCTTCTTCAAATACGACATCCAGGGCACCCTGCAGAATCTCCCGGGACCTGTACCGGTCGACGGGCACATCCTTGTAGCCATCGGGAATCCAGAGATTGGTAACGCAGGGCACACCGAGTGCCTTGCCAATGGCGGCGCCGATTTTGCGGCAGGCAATACAATGGTCAATCCAGAAGTTGCGGATACCGGCGTCATAGTGAGCCAGCGTGAAACCGTCATCCGCCTTGGGATGGCCGAAGCAGGTCGGGTTAAAATCGATACCCAGCCCTTTGTCCTTCGCCCAGTCCACCCAGTTTTGAAAATGCCCGGGTTCCAACGCGTCCCGTTCCACCTTTTTCCCGCCCGTTTCTGCGTACATGGCGTGGATATTAAACCGGTGCCGTCCGGGTATCAGACTCAGCGCTTTCTCGGCATCCTGTCGCAATTCATCGGGTGTTCCCGCCTTTCCCGGGTAATTGCCCGTCGCCTGTATGCCGCCGCCGCTCGCCGCGGACAAGTTCTCGAATCCGCCGACATCATCCCCCTGCCAGCAATGGAGGGACACGGGAATGGCGGCGAGTTTTTTCAGGACGGTGTCAGTATCCACTCCGAGTGTCGCATAGGCTTCCTTTGCATAGGCATATCCCCGGGATATCCGCTTTTCACCAGGCGTATCGAACATGATCATTTCCTTTCCTCTGTCTATTAATCCGTTTGCCTACCCCTCAACGGGGAATAGCAGCATCGAAGCATCATCACCGCGCTAACAAGGCAAGATGGTGGAGGCAATCTTACGGGCCTGTTCTTCCCGGTAACCTTTCAAGCGCTTTTCATATTCGGGATAGTTGTTCGCCAAGATGGCCACGGCCATCAGGGCGGCGTTAACAGCGCCGGCGGTGCCGATGGCGAGAGCGCCCACAGGAATTCCCGGCGGCATCTGGGCGATAGCCATCAGCGCGTCGTGCCCGTTCATTGCCCCTGTCTGGATGGGCACACCCAGCACGGGGCGCAAGGTCAACGCGGCCACGGCGCCGGGCAGGGCGGCGGCGAGGCCCGCCCCCGCGATAAACACCTTCGTGCCGGCTTTGTCAGAATCCCGCACAAACTGCGCCAGCAACTCCGGCGTCCGGTGGGCGGACAACACTCTGCAACGATGGGGCACGCCAAACTCATCCAGCGTTTTATGGGTGCGCTCCATGGTCTCCCAGTCCGAAGCGCTGCCCATTATCACGGCTACGAGGGACGTTTCAGAATAGTCGGACATAAGTTCTAACCTCCTTCAGGGGAACTGTTTTCCTCAAAAGTGCCTGTCAATATACTCCAGTGCCGCTTCCAGGTCCGGCAATATCTTGGTGCAGTACTTGACCATCCAGGGGGACATATCCTGAAAACGGTGCGGGCTGAAGGCGATCACGAATTTTCCCAGCGCCTGGGAAGCGTAAAACACCTCCATGGAGGTGCCAATGGACGCCTTGTTATAATTCACGAGCAGCATGTCCGCGTTGCGTATATCCTGCAGATCGAACTCCACAATCTCGTTGGCGCTGTCTATCTCCCGGTCCCGGAAATTGCGGCGCATGGGATCCAGCAGGATAAACCGGCCCGCAAGACGTTCCTTGGCCTTCTGGCGCCATGTTTTGCTTTCATCTCCGGACGCGTCCATGATGGGACCGCAAAGATATATGGTTTTGGCCTGTGTGTGCATCAGCACCCTATCCTTCTTCCGGTTCGCTCCCTGCCTGTAAGCATCACAGTCGAAAATGACATACGAACGGGATCAGTCAAGGGCAATAATCTTAAGATTACGGAAAGCAATCGGTTGACCATGGTACTGCAAGCCGATGTGGCCTTCACGGGGCATATCCTTGTAGGCGTTCTTGAATTTGTTCTTCGTACCGTCAGGATTTTTATGGGGCTCCGTCCATTTGTCCAAATCCATACCGACCACCTGTTTGCCGTTCATCAAGACATAAATAACATTGTCTTTGGCCGTGATGATCATTTCATTCCATTCCCCGGGTTTCTTCACTTCCTGCGTAAACGGCTTCACGCAATCGAAAATCCCGCCGCAATGGTGCTTGTCATTCTCGTAATCTTCGTTGTTTTGAAGGACCTGCACTTCAATAGAAGAATGGAGCCAGTCTTCCTTGTCGCCGCACCGGATAAACACACCGCTGTTGGTTTTCTCTTCGCATTTGAACTCGAGCGCAAGCATGAAATTACCATAACGCTCCTTCGTCCAGATATCTCCTTTACCTTTGGCAGACAACACGCCCTCTTCGAAGGCCCATCCTTGCTCTTCCATCATGGCATTGGATAAATCGTCCTGGAAAAGGGCCTTGCCGGTGCTGACATCCATTAATTTCGGAATCAGGTCCGGGGGAAATAATACTCCCGTAAACGCCTGCGTTTCTTCCGCAAAAGATGCCATACCGCATACGGTAACTGCTGCGACAAAAAGAGCCACTACGTTTCTCATGGGCGGATTCCTTTCGAGTTGTTTTTTGTTTCTTGGATATGCGTCAATACAGAAGTGTAACACACCCTGTAACAACCTGCCGCATCGCGCTCCTAGGTACTATCTAATCATAACGGGCACGGCAAGCGCAAAATGGCACGTCTCTCTCCCACCCCGACACCGGGCGCGTCTGTTCTTTCAAGGATTATCCCCTAGTCACAGCGCTGCGGCCTGGCACTAACAATGTGTCCGGAACCATTGCCGGATGTGGCGCATCAACCCTGCAGGGCCTTGTTCAACAAGAATACCGACGGCGCGCCGTGCGGTACTGCAACTCTTTTCCAGCGCGGATTCCCGATCCTGGCGCAGGCCTTTGGAGACCACCACCCGTATGTGCTCCTTGTCCACAAAGAGATTGGAGGGGCACCGGACGCAATAGCCGGGAGGTCTCCCATCGAACATACCTTCGCGCACCCGTTGCATATAGTCGCCCATCCAGACGTCTTCCAGGGAAAGATCGCGAATGGAAAGGGCCTTGGGATCGAAAAAGGCGCAACAGGGCCCCAGCGTACCGTCCGGCAAAATGGCTGCACTTAGCCAAGGCTCGTAACAGAGAGCCCCGGACAATCCTATTTTTCGGGAGGGCCTGATGTCGCGTTGCATATCCATCGTGTCTTCGATGATTTTGCCGTCCAGAAACCGGTCGAAATTGGTACTGACCGCCAGTTCACGCGCCCGGACCATACCCCGGTGTAATCGTTCGGGCAGGGCTGCCTTTTGTTCCGGACTGAGCGCCAAACGTGCGGTTGCCTCGTCTTCCACGATCAGCGCGGAGAGAAAGACCTTGACTCCCGGCCCGATGGAAGCGGCCAGGTCCACGAAACGGTCAAGTTTGTCATGAACCACATTGGTCAAGGTGGCATTAAGAAACAGTCCGGGCGTCTCCAGGGCCAACCTGTTCTTACATGTCGTAAAATAACGCATATTTGCGACGGCTTTTTCGAAACCGCCTCCCCGGATGGCGTCGTTGGTTTCCGCGTCCGGCCCGTCAATACTGAAGATAACTTCCATGACGCCCTTGCCCATCACGGCATCCATCATTTCCTGCGTAAACAACGTGCCGTTGGTGTGTATCCAGCTCGTCATATTGTAGCCGGCCATTTTATCAATCATCCGCATCATCAAGGCGCGGCGGACCAGGGGTTCCCCTCCGCCCAGAAAGATGCAATGCCGGGTGTCCATGGCGGCGGCTTCATCCACCAGGCGCAACCAGCGGTCATCGGGCAGTTCCGACGCGGCGGAACGGTCCCAATCGGCCCAGTTCCGCCAGCAGTGACGGCAATGGAGGTTGCATTTGTTGGTCAGAAACAGGCTGATCCGCTCGGGGCCGGGAGGCGCGCCCCCGTATTCCGGCCAGCGCCGCATCCGTTGCAGTGCGCTAGCGGGTTCCATAGGCCCATTTCCCTGTATTCATGATTCTGATTTTTTGCGACATGTCATTTCCATGCTGGCGGCAGTTCACCCTGATACAGAGGAATGACATTGACCTGCCGGTTGGTGTTTATTCCGATGAGGAAGCACGAGTTGCTTCAGTCTACCAGAAGTACGCCCCTGTACAAAAGAGGTTTCCGGCGTGTTGGGGCAATGGGCGCCACTGTAGTAAAATAACCTTTTATTCAGGGGATGGCCTGTCTTTACGTTTAAACACGGAATACACGAAGACCCCATAGGAGACCCATACGGATAAAGTCCCGTAATCATACATGCAGAGCGAAACAATAAAAGAGCTGAGCAGCACGCCTATACGCCCGTTGCTGTGGCGTTATTTCTGGCCCTCCTTTATCGGGGTCATGGCCAATTCCCTCTATAACATCATCGATCGTATTTTTATCGGCCAGGCGGTGGGTGCGGAGGCGTTGAGCGGAGTTACGGCCGTTTTTCCCATCATGATCATCATGACCGCGTTCGGCATGCTTATCGGCATCGGCGCAAGCGTGCAGGTCTCCCTGTCGCTCGGCAGAAAAGACATGGAGAAAGCTCAACGGATTCTTGGCAATGCCGCAGTTCTGGTTCTCCTCGTTTCCGCGGTGCTCACCATTGCCGGCTTCCTGATGAAGGGACCCATGCTACGGCTCTTTGGCGCGAGCGACGCCACCATAGGTTATGCCGATGACTATCTGAACATCATCCTTCTGGGCTCGATCATGCACCACTTCGGCTTTTCCATGAACGGCATTATCCGGGCCGAAGGCAACGCGCGCATCGCCATGTACAGCATGCTGATCAGTGCGGGCATCAACGTTCCGCTCGATGCGTTGTTTATTCTCCGCTGGAACATGGGCGTAAAGGGTGCGGCCATCGCCACGGTAATCTCCATGTCTCTCCTTTCCGTCTGGGTACTGTTCCATTTCCGCGGGAAACGGTGTGTGGTGCCGCTGCGTAAAAAATACCTCGGCATACAGCCTGATATTGTACTGGCTATTGTCTCCATCGGCGTCTCACCCTTCTTAATGCAGGCGGCGAACAGCGTGGTACAAGCCCTGTTGAACCTCAATCTCATAAAATACGGCGGCGACTTGGCTGTGGGCGCGATGGGTATTGTGAACAGCGTGGTCTTTCTCATTATCACCAGCATCATCGCGCTTAACATGGCCACCCAACCCATTATCGGGTACAACTACGGCGCCTGCAACTATCCCCGCGTGAAGGAAACGTTGAAACTGGCCATCCTTATCGCCACCTTGATATCCGCCCTGTCCTGGGTAATTACCAACCTCGTTCCCGCAGCCATTGTAAAAGCCTTCGTGTCGGACGATGAAGCTCTGCTTGCCCTCGGCGTCCAGGGATTAAGGCTGTTTTTACTGATGCTGCCCGTGGTAGGCTTTCAAATCGTGACGGGCAATTATTTCCAATCTATAGGGAAGGCATCCACCGCGGCGTTCCTGACCCTGTTGCGGCAGGTATTCCTACTCATTCCCCTGCTGTTTTTCCTGCCATCCCTTATGGGCTTGCGGGGCGTATGGCTGGCCGCCCCTATTTCGGACACCGGTTCCGCCATCGTTTGTTGTGCAATGTTGTATAGAGAATGGAAACGGATCAGCGCTGCCACGGCACGGGTATAAGGGAAGAAAATTTTGTTTGCGAACTCCATTTCCAGCCCACTAATGCTTTTATAAGGCCTTTTGCACACTCGGACCTTGGAAAAGAATCAGTCTTGTTCCACCAGAACAGGATACGGCGCTGTCTATTTTCCCCTGTGCGGGGTTTTATCCGTCGCCAGGGTTCTGACCGCCTCGGCCAGAACGCGCATATCCTGCAATGGTTTGCGAAATACGGTTTCATCACCGATGCCAATATCACGCAGGTCATCGGTCAGGACATAACTGAGGGAACCGGTGTGGATTAGGAACTGCACTCCGGGCAGCCGTTCATAAAGGGCGAGTATGGCATCGTGCCTGTCCATGCCGGGTAACCGCATGTCCATAGCGCACACATCAGGCAGGCAACCCTCCCCCACCATTGCCACCGCCGCTTCGGCGCTCCCGGCCTGCAGTACGTGGAACCCCCTCATCCTCGAGGTAGGCGGCCATGGTCGTCCGGACGGTTTTCTCGTCATCCACCAATAAGACCTGAATCGTCATGTTCTACCCCTCCAGAACAAGGGGCAACCGGATAATGAACCGGGCGCCTTTACCCGGGGTGGACTCGACGGTCAACGTGCCCTTGTGTTGCTTTGTAATGATGAAGTAGGAGACGGACAGGCCCAATCCCGTGCCGACACCGACCTCCTTGGTCGTAAAAAAAGGCTCGAAGACGCGGCGGCGTATATTTTCTTCCATGCCCGGGCCATTGTCCTGCACTTCGATGCGCACGAAATGGGATTCTTTGGCCACGCGCACCACGATTTCAGGCAGGTTTTCCCCTTTGCCGCCGGCCAGGGCCTGGGCGGCATTCTTGACCAGGTTTAAAAGAACCTGTTCGATTTTCGTCTTGTCGCATTCGACGGGAGGCAAGCCGGGTTCGAACTCCCGGACAATCTTGACGTTTCGAAAATCATATTGTTTCTTAAGGTCGTAATCATTGGCGGCCAGGCGCAACACCGTATCCACAATCTCGGCCATATCCACCCGTACCTGCCTGGATTCGCTTTTCCTGCTGAAGGCAAGCATGTCCGC
>JAKJCY010000108.1 GCA_022706235.1 Candidatus Hydrogenedentota bacterium
TCCAGTCATCATCATAGCCGCCGCAGAAGCCGCCCACGCTCACCAGCCAGCCGTGAACCAAGGCGACGTGATTGTCCTGCATGCCCTGCGGCATTGGCGGCCCGGCCGTCCAGGTGAATTCGAGCATGGCCGACAGGTCCGCCTGGGCCTGCGGCGCCGGAGACGCGGGCGCGTCCGCGAAGGCAGCGTTAACACAAAAAGACACGACAAGCGATACGCTTAGTACCTGTAGAATGCGCATGAGTACTCCTTTGCGGGCTTAAGTTAGTGTTCTCCGGGGTCCCCATTTTCGTTCCTATTTTGAAAATGATTCAAGAGCCAGCGGCAGTTGACCACTTTTTCGACCAAATCCAGGGGCAGATAAAAATATTGGCACGAGGGCTCAAAGCCGATGCGGGAATCTTCCCGGGCAAGCGCGAAGAGCCGGCGGGCCAGATCTATTTCGGACTCCAGAAGCCTTTTGATTTCGGTCCGCAGGGCGCCGTGTTCTTCCTTAGACCGTGCCGGGTCTGCCAACGCGTTCCGGGCCAGGATAAAGCGGGCTTGATTGGCGGTGGACTGGAAGTACAGGGCGGCGGCGCGGGCAAGGCGCAGGTCCGACACCGCGTCGGCACGTTGCTCCGGCGGGGTCTTTGCCACCGCCGTCTTCAATTCAGGCAGGCCGGCGTGAAATCCCTTCGCGACCTTTTCAAACTGGGACGCGAAGACTTCTGGTGGATAGGGGCCGCGCCAGCCTTCAAGGTCGTCATAGGGAAAGCCCCACATGGTCGCCTTGTAGCCCGTTGGCGCGGGGTGCAGCAGGTTGGCGGGACCGCATTGGACCGGCGCGGTATAGACCACGCTGATATGAAAGGGATACTCCCGGAACCCGTCACTCATGAGGGTCCACGCTTTCCGGGCATGGGGCGCGCCTTCGGGGCCGTATCGTTCCCGTGCCAGCGCGTCCAATGCCGCGGAGGTATCCGGCACTGCCATGCGCTCCAGGTCCCGCGCCAGCTGAAAGTTGGGAGAAGGATAACCGCCCATGGTCCAGCCGATAAGCATGGCGTCAAGCCGCGTTGAGGCACGCAGGTTGAAGCAGTGCTCGGCGATGAGGTCCATGACGGGCAGGTAGGGTATGCTGGCGATTTCGCAGGTGTTGTTGAACTGGATTTCCGTTCCCGTTTTCAACCCCGCTTGTCGCGCGGCGTTCCATTCCACTTGCGCGCGCGGGCCGGGCCCCACTGAGGAGATGGAATATTCCCCCACCTCGCTTGGGATGCCGCCGCGTTCGATGGGCAGCTTCCATTCACTGACGGACATGAGGCAGACGGATTTGGGCAATCGCGCAATGATATCCGGCGCTTCGCCGTGGCCCCGCCAGCCCCAATCCGAAATCAACACCCGGGCGTTGGGATTGCCGCGATGAACGCCTGCTTCAAGGACGGAGACCACTTCGCAGAGAATGTCGGCGTCACTGCGTTCTTTACACCGGGGACAGGCCTGCCAGGCCCCGTGCGACGCGCAGTTGGTGAGATTTTCGGAGGCGGTGATGGCGTACACCCCGCCCAACTCCGGGACAGTGCTGAAAATATGCGCTAGGGCGTCGGTCATCCAGCGGCGCACTGCGGGCTGCGAGGTGCATAGTGCCGCAAGGTCGCCCTCCTCGACGCCCCGGAGGCCGGCATGATCCTCGAAAAAGGAAAGGGGCATCGAGCGCGGCTCGTTGAGATACAGAAAGACCCGGATACCGTACCGTTTGGCCCGTTCCGTCAACGCGTGCAGGTTCGCCAGGCGCTGCTCGTGTCCCGCGCCGAACTCGGGAAAATCCGCGCCGCCCGGGGCCAGGTCGCGCAGCAACCCCTGGAGCCACACGCCGTTGATGCCCGCCGAAGCAAGACGCTGCAGCAATCCGTCCGGATAGGGATTCAGATCCGGGTTCAACAAGGGATCGCCATACACGGCCACATAGGAATACACCAACCGGATGGGGTCGTCTTCGTTTGCTTCCGTGTTGACCGGGGCAATTTCGGCAGGCGGAAGGTTGAGTTGGCGCACAAAATCAAACCGGGGTTCCCCGGGTTGTGTAAGGGCGTTGCCGACTTCCGTTTCCACCACACGGCGGATCTCCGCCGCGCGGGCTTTCGCCGCGTCATCGGGCGGTTGGAAACGAAGCGGCTCACACGCGGGTTTCAACCGTCCCAATTTGATCCAGAGGAAATCCTCTTCGCGTAGCGTGGAGGCCAGCCGCTCCGGCGTCATGTTCACCAGTTCCAGCAACTGTTCATAGGGCAGCAGGTGCCAGTTGCGCCGGATAAGCGTGGCGTAGCCCCGCGTAAGCATTTCGGGACAACGCTGCGGCGTGGCGGCAAGCCCCATGGAAACCGCGATCCCGGTCACGTCTTCCGAAGAAGCGCCCAGGATCCGCGCCAGTGTTTCCGGCGCCACGGCCTCCCAGTTGCGCCAGATACATTCATGGACCCTGTCGGGAAAATGGCGGCCCAAAAGAGGGGGCGGTGTGTCCCCTTTCGGAAATACGGATTCCGCCGCGTACCCCGTCGCAGTACAACAGGCGAAAGTTATCCCTAAAATAAAAATCCCTGGCAAGAGTTTGGATATCGGCATCGGGCTGTTATGCAAGCGGTTCGGGTGATGGCCTCTTCGATAGCGAGAAGTACAGATTGAAATGATGGGAGTACTGGACATATGCTGCTTTCCATTCTGGTGACGGATCAGGGAATATTGTTCGTACATTGTACGTGCACGGTTCGGGAAAGCACAAACGATGCGAGTTAGAGGGCGTTTTAAACGCCTTGAAAAACGCGTCTCTATTCGCCAACGAGAGACTTACAAGCACTTGCTTTTTATCCAAAATAGTTATCGGCTGCCAGTTCTCTTAAACCGTCAGACAGAGTCTGTTATACTGATTTCCTCTGGAGTGTATCATGTCGCCCGACAATGTACAGCGCCCGGTGATTCGGGAAACGCCCTGCAAGACAATCTTGGGTAAATCCGGCATCGGCGATTATTCCCTGAACTGCTATGGCGGATGCGCCCATGGCTGCGTGTATTGTTATGCCCGGTTCATGCAGCGTTTCCATCCCCACGAACAGCCTTGGGGTGCTTATGTGGATGTAAAAGCCAACGCCGTCGAAGTGCTGGAACGGCAACTGCGCCGCGCCGCGCCCGGCGACGTCTTTGTCAGCAGTGCCTGCGACGGGTGGCAGCCCCTCGAAGCCGAACGTAACCTCACGCGGGAATGTTGCCGCCTGCTGGTGCGGCACGGGTTCCAGGTGAACGCGCTGACCAAGAGTTCCCTGATTCTTCGTGACCTGGACATCTTCGCGGGGAGCGCCGCCCAAATCGGTGTGACTGTCACCACCCTGGACCCGCGCCTGGCTGTACTCTGGGAACCCCATGCCAGCCCCGTTGAAGACCGATTACGCGTGCTGGAACAGGCCCGTGCCGCGGGATTGCGTACCTCCGTCATGTTCGGCCCGCTGCTGCCCTTCCTCTACGACGCTTATGAAAGCATTTACGCGTTACTGGAACGGGCCGCCGCCCTGCGCGTGGACACCATCTGGGTGGATGCCTTCAACCCGTGGCCCATGGTGTGGGAAGCGACCGCCTCCCTGCTCGACAAAGAATTTCCGGGCTTACGGGAACGCTATCAGCGCGTCCTGTTTTCAACGCCGGTGCGCAACGCCTATCTTGCCGCATTACGGGGGCATATTGCCACGGCCGCGGAACGTCTCCGAATAACGAATCGGGTTTCCACCTGCGTTTGAATTCATGTATACAAAGAGGGTAACCCTGTCGCCAGGCTCTTTACGGAATAAGATAATTTCTATGGTATGATTTCAGAATGAAGATAGTATGGGATTCAGACAAGGCATTGGCAAATGCCAAAAAACACGGCGTTTCATTTAAGTAAGCCGCAACAGTATTCTTTGAACCAATGTCAGCGACAGGTACCGACCCGGACCATTCCAAAGGAGAATTGCGATATATAACCTTTGGAGTGTCCGGAAAGGGCAATCTGCTTGTGGTATCTCATACCAACCGGGGTAATGCAATACGAATTATCAGCGCTCGTAAAGCGGGCAAAAGAGAGCGGCAAATCTATCAAGAAGGATAAAACAACCACTCAGGATGAACTTCGCAAGGAATACAAGCGTTCGGATTTTACAACGCCCCTGGTAAGGGGCAAATATGCCAAACGTTTGCGTGAATCCTCGAACATTGTAGTATTATGGCCCGAGGTTGCCAAGGTCTTTCCCAATGAAGAGGCGGTTAATAACGCTTTGACTGTACTCATTGAAGTAGCCGGTGCCAATACACATCAAACGGCGAAGTAGGGCCTCCAGAAGCCCCGTGAATTATTTTCTGCGAAATCAAAAAAGACAGGGACAATTCAGCGCGAACCAGGAATTTTGACCGTGACTACCCGACGTAACTTCATTAAATCGGCTGTATGCACCGGCGCTATTCCTTGGTTGCACGGGAACGCTTCGGGTATGGATACTCCATGCGAAGGCCGCAAAATCCGGTATGCGGGCTGGCAGGTGGGCCTCACGTATCAGTCCGGACGGCCGCAAGGGCTGGACCGGGAGTACCTGATGCGCCTGCTGGACGAAATGGCCGCACACAGGATGAATTTGCTCAGCCTCATGATGCAGAGCTATGCCTGGTTTGACCCGGAACATGACGGCTATGCCTGGCCGCTTCAGAATCCCGCGCTGCGTCCGTACAGAGATACTGTATGCCTGAACGCGCATCCGGACACGGAGTTTGTCCGTGAAATCATTCAGGCGGCGGCGGACCGGAAAATCGAGATACACTTTTTCCTGAACTGGGGCATCTGGAACCCCGAGAGAATCCGTCAGGGCTATCCTTCGGCCCGGGTGCAGGAGAATCGCAAGGGAGAATCAAAAGGCTGGCTCCACTGCCCGGACACACCGGACGGCTGGCAGGCTGGGCTGGACGAACTGGAGGACCTGTTGTCCTTTTATGACCATCCCAACGTGAAAGGTTTCGCCTTTGAACGGGTCGGCTACCAGGGGCGTGACTATTGTTTCTGTCCGGACACGCGCGCACGGTTCATGGCGGACACCGGCGCCAACATGACCGCGGCACCGGAAGCCGCCATCGAAACCTGGAAACAGAACCGTGTCGCCCGCCTGCTTGCGGAGTATGCCAGCCATGCGCGCCGGCGGCGGCCCGACCTTACCCTGGGCCTGCACACCCAATGCGCGCCGGGGTGGGGCCACAACGCTGCACGGCTTCCATCCTGCGGCGTAGACTTCGTGTTGCCCCATACCATACAGTACGAAGAAACGGAGGCAAGCCTGCACGTCCTTCTGCGCCGCCTGGAACCTAACCCCTGCGTACTCCACTTTTGCACCCGGGACAAGCGCCCCGAAAACTATAGTCTTTGGATCAAAACCCCTGAGATCATCCACCAGGCCTTCGCGTGGGTACAGCGCTATCCCGGCAACAATCTCTCCGGCTTCCTTTTCTTCAATGAACCAGCCACCTCACCGGCCAACAAGAACGCCGTTTATGAAAACCTAAAATGGTTCGACTGGTAACCTCCAACTCTCGAAGTGGAAATAAGAATTGGAATCATGACGGTGGACAATGTCTTCATGCACCCCATCAGTTCAGATACTTCACCACAGCTTCCACCGCGCGGTGGGCGGCAACGACACAGTCGTTCAAGCCGATACCGCGATAGGCGTTACCGGTAAATACGAGTCCGGGGCATGCGGTTTCCGCTTTATCCAAGGCATCGAGGCGTGCTTCGTGACCGAGGGTGTATTGCGGGATGCCGCGCGGATGCCGGTACAAACGGGCAAGTTCAGGCGCGCCGGTGATTCCGAGCAGCGGTTCCAGTTCGCGACGCACAAGGTTTACGGCCGCTTCATCGGAAAGGAGATTGGCGTCCGGGTCGGGCGCACCGCCCAGCATAACGCGCAGGAGTACGGAGCCCCGGGGCGCCTGAAAGGGAAACAGGGTCGACGTCCAGATGCAGCCGAGCAGGCGCAAATCCTGCCCGCGTGGCACCAGGAACCCGAAGCCGTCCAGGTCATGGCGGACCGCGTCGCGTGGATATCCCAGACACGCCACGGTCAGCCCTGCGTAAGGGATGTCCGCCAGCGCACGCGCAGCGGGCGGATGCAATCCGCGTACCAGTCCGGCGGCGGCATGGGCAGGGGTCGCTACAACCACAGCCCGGGCGCTCAAGGTCTCTCCGTCCGCCAAAGAAACGGCATAACCTCCTTCAATCGGTCGAATGGCGGTCGCGGATGTGTTGTAGAGCATGGCATCGCCAAGGGCGGTTGCAGCGCGCATGGGTAACGCCCCGATGCCTCCTTTGTAGGTGGTCAGGGTGCCGGGCGGGCCCATGGGACTGGCCTTACGGTTTTTACGGATGGCCATCAACGCCTTGAACAGGCCACCGTACTCTTGCTCCATGCGTACCATGCGCGGGAAACAATGGGCCATGCTCAATTGGTGCGCATCGCCGCCATAAATGCCCAGCACCATGGCGCCTACCATAATCCGGGCCGCTTCCCGGCCGATGCGGCGCGACGCGAATTCAAAAATACTTTCCGGGCTGTCGCCTTTTATTTGCGGAATTAGCGGTTCGCAGCAAAGGCGCAGCCGGCCGCGCACGGACAGTAAAGGGGACAGGAAAAAACCGGGAGGCATCCGGACCTGATGCAGTTTTCCGTTACGGTAAATGAACCGTTTCGCTGCGGCGGTGTTCGCCTTGATGGTGTCTGGGGCCAGGCCCAGTTCTTCGGCCCATGAGGCGGTTAAAGGTTCACGGTCCAGAAAACCATTGGAACCCCAGTCGAGAATATACCCGTCCACGGAATCGCTTCCGGTCGTGCCACCGGGCCCCGGACCGGTTTCCAGGGTTACTAATGATGCCTTGCCAAGCGATATGGCAAGGTAATGGGCGGCACATAGTCCCGACACGCCTCCGCCAATAACAATAACCTCTTTATCCATAATAAACATCCCGTTTTCAACGACACTCTGACAGGGCTCTTTTCAGTACTTTACCCGGGGAGCCCATCGGAACGGTTACACTTAAATGACTGTTTCATGGTATAGTATCCATACTACCAACAGCAACATTACAAGGAGATTTTCGATGATATACCGCGCATCCTTAACGGTCGCCCTGGTTGCATATCTCGTTGCGGGGACGTCAATCGCTCAAGAAAATAGTACTGCGCCGAATCCAGACGCTCCCATACCGGAGTCGCCGGCGGCTTATACCGCTGAAACAATTTTAGAAGGCCTGAACACGGTTGTCCGGGAGACCTTTACCGGTGTTGTTACCGCCGTTGACGCGGGAGATTTGCTTTCCTTGAAACGGAATGGGACTTCGGTTCAAGTGCGGCTGTATGGGGTGGATTGTCCGGAAGCGGGACAGAACTATGCCGAAGAGGCGCGCGCAGTCGCAGTTAAGGCCGTTCTGGACACCACGGTCAGTGTGCAAATTTTGACCGAGGATTCACAGGGCTTGCCGGTGGGGCTCGTATTTGATGGTGCCGGAAATAGTCTCAGCCATGTCCTGGCCGCGGAAGGCCTTGCCTGGTGGGATGACCGTAATGCGCAGAAGGACTCCCTGTTGCGTAAAGTGAGCGCGAAAGCGGTGAGTACCCCCAAAGGTATTTTTGCGGATACCGCAGCCCTCGCCCCCTGGGATTACCGGAAGAGCAACGAACTTCCCGACTTCGAGTATACCCTGGAAGCACCGAAGCCGGAGCCTAAGCTCGTCGCCGCGCCTGCGGTCGAAGAACCCCGTTCCATCAGCGCTAAGGGTACCATGACTGAGAACCGTCCCCGTCCCGCGGCTGCACCTGCAGATGCGCCCGCGTCCCCCGGGACGTCTCCCGCAGGCGGTACCCCGCTCTCAATTCCCGGCATTCCTGCGGATATGGTCAAAGATGTCAATGTGGGTGACCTGCTTATGCGTCACCAACCCAGAATCGCCATGGACCCTTCCGGACGTCCTCTCGGGCTGACCGCCAACAATGTTTCCAGTATTCCTCATGCCTCCGAGTATGGATTTGAGGAAGGCGATATTGTTTCAAGGGTCAACGGTATTCCCATAGAAAGTGAAGCGCAAATCATGGGTCTTATTCCCCAGTTCATGAATGTGAAAACCTTTCAAGTGGACGTGTTGCGCAACGGAAAAACCATTACAAAAACCATAAACGTAAAATAACGCCTCCCAAAAGGGAGTTATTATTATCCCCCGCCACGACGGCGCGGCGCGTTCAGGAAGATACTGTATTTTACGCCGCCCGCAACCTTACAGGATATTTAGGAGAATCTTTCTTATGAACCAAGCACTTGAGGACATTGCCGATAAAAAAGAGACGCAGATCTACCGCTTGCGTCATTCGTTGTCCCATATCCTCGCCGCGGCCGTGCGCCAGATGCGGCCGGAAGCAAAACTGGCTTTCGGACCGCCCGTTGAAAACGGTTTCTATTACGATTTTGATTTTGGCAACTCCCCCCTCGGCGAAGCAGACCTCGAAGAGGTGGAACGGCATATGAATGCCATCGTCAAGGAACATCGGCCGTTTATTCGCAAAGAAAAGCCCTTTGAAGAAGCGGTCCATTACCTGGAAGCGGCGGGCGAGTTGTACAAAGCAGAATATGCCCGTGAGCTGATTGATACCGGTGTCGCTTACGGCAATACCCTTTCCTTTTATACTTGTGGCGATTTTACCGATATGTGTGAGGGGCCCCACCTTGAAAATACCGGGAACGTGCCCAAAAAATGCTTTAAACTGGACCGTATCTCCGGCAGTTATTGGCGCGGCGACGAAAAGCGTCCCATGTTGACGCGCATCTACGGAATTGCTTTTGAGTCCGCCCAGGAACTCACCGAGTATATTGCCATGCGCAAACTTGCCATGGAGCGGGATCACCGGAAACTGGGAGAGGAACTCGACTTGTTCATCCAGGATCCCGAAGTGGGCGTAGGCCTGCCTCTGTGGACGCCCAATGGCACGATTATCCGGGATGAACTGGAAAAATGGGCCCGGGAGACGGAATTCCTGGGCGGGTATCAGCGTGTCGCCACGCCTTCCGTTACCCGCAAGGAATTATATCTGCGTTCCGGACATGTGCCCTATTATGAGGACAGTATGTATCCCCCCATGCCGGTGGATGAAAACGACCACTATTATCTGCGGCCCATGTGCTGTCCCCATCATCACAAAATATACGCTTCGCGCTTGCGCAGCTACCGTGATCTGCCCCTGCGCCTGTGCGAGTATGGTGACGTGTTTCGCTATGAAAAACACGGTTCCCTGTCCGGATTGCTGCGCGTGCGCGCCATGTGCATGAACGACGCCCACATTTACTGTACTCCCGAGCAGGTGGAGGACGAGTTTCGCGCCGTCATCGCCATGTATCAGATGTATTATGGGCACTTGCGTATGGGCAATTTCCGGGTGCGTCTGTCCCTGCATGACCGGTCCAGCGACAAGTTTGTGGACCGCTACGATGACTGGGAACACACGGAAGACATCGTGCGGAGAGTCCTTCATAACCTGAACGTGGATTATGAAGAAGAAAAGGGTGAAGCCGCGTTTTATGGTCCCAAGGTGGATATTCAGGTCAAGAACCTCATGGGCCGTGAAGAGACGGTATCCACCTGTCAGCTGGATTTCGTCATGCCGGAGCGTTTCGACTTGACCTACGTGGATGCTGACGGTGAACGTAAACGTCCCTACATTCTGCACCGGGCGCCCCTGAGCACCCATGAACGGATGATCTCCTTCCTCATCGAGTTTTACGGCGGCGCGTTCCCCACGTGGATGGCACCGGTCCAGGTCCGGCTCATCCCGGTAAACGATGAGGTGTTGGACTATGTCCGAAATCTGGAATCGAAACTGCGGTCCGTTTTCTTCCGGGCGGACATTGACACCAGCGATGAAAGTTTCAATAAGAAGATCCGCAACGCCGTAACGCGTAAAATCCCGAACATCTGGATCCTGGGCAAGCAGGAAGCGGAACAAGGCTCCATTACCTGGCGGCGCCATGCAGTAAAAGACCAGAAGTCTTTTCTCGTTGCGGATGCGATGGCCTTGCTGGAGACCCTGCGCACGAACCGCACCATGGATAACTTCGCCGACGTGGCCATCTGGCAGCAATAACGCTGCCCTTTTACCCGCCACAGCGTCATGACCGCGAGAAAACGTGCGGCGCCGGCAGCGCTCAACATGTGTAACCTGCGTCGCGATATACCTTTTCCCGCATGTGTTTCACGGCCTTGGCCACTTCCTCAAGCATCTGGTCATGGCTGCGGACCTCGTATTCGAAATGCAGGGAAACGGGTCCGGCAAACCCGGCCTGTTCCCGGAAAATCCGAAGGCATCCAGCCGTGTCCACGATGCCTTCACCCAACGGCACCCACCGGGGTTTGTTCCCATCGAAAACAAAATCCTTTACGGCGGCCATGCGCACCCACGGCGCCATCAACCGCGCCGTAATTTCCCAATCCCCGTATGCCCCTTCCACAGTGGCATGACCCACGTCAAAATTGGAACCCAGATGGATTGAACCAATGGTTTCATACATGCGGTGTAAATCCCATAAGGGCGCACCGAAATTATCTTTCCCGGAATGGTTGTGATATCCGGCAACCAGTCCTGTCTCTTCTGCCATGCTCACCACGCCGCGCATCTCTTGGGTAAAAGCGGCAACTTGTTCCATCACAGGAAGACCTGACCCATATTGGTGTCCCCCGACACGAAAATAAGTGATTCCGCACTGTTTGGCTGTCTCCAGTACCGGACGTAAATATTCATCTCCCCCACTCTTAAACGTCGTGGTAATCATGGGCACTTCCAATCCTTCCGCACGCATGGCGGTCACCGCCTCTCGCAGTTCCCGGTCGACGCGCTCCGGGTGAACATGTCCGCCCTGTCGCACGGTCAGGTCCACTCCGTCAAGGCCCAGTTCCCGGCAGGTTCTCGCCAACGAGGAATAGTCCAGAAACTGCAGATGCTTTGAAAAAACACATAGGGGCGGCGCCCCTGAAGTCTCCCCGGTGGTGGCGCGCTGTGCGCCAGCGATGGTGACGGCTGCCGCCGTGGTCAAACATCGGCTCATAAAACACCTCCGACTTACCTTCTGCATGACTATTTCCTTTCCGTCTGTTTAGTCGTCGCCGATCACGGGGATACAAGAGAGCGGCGGAGAACACGGGATAACGCCGGGAATACCGCCCACCCCGGATTGCGTGTTACAATAGCGCGCAGAGCGTTATCATCCCATGGTCGAAAACCTGCTATCGGGTGTCTCTTCATGCTTCATGTTACCAAATCGAACATGCCAGTATCCTCTTCCAGGAGCCGCTTCCTTGCCGTTGCTGCCGTGCCGGTTTGCTTTCTTTTGATTTTGGGCGTCGCGGCAGCCTTCCGGCTGCCGCACCTCGCGCTGCGTCCTGTGCATGGCGATGAGGCCAACCAGGCGGTTAAAACAGGCATCCTCTTTGAAACGGGGCAATACCGGTATGACCCTCATGAGCACCATGGCCCCACCTTGTATTATCTGACCCTGCCGGTGTTGTATCTTTGCGGCGTTGATTCCTTCGAAAATAGTGACATTGTCCACTACCGTATCGTTCCCGTGTTTTTTGGCCTGTTGCTGATAGCCCTGCTGTGGCCGCTGCGAGACGCCCTGGGTAATGGGGCCCTGCTGTGGGCGGCCCTGTTTATGGCTGTATCCCTGCCCATGACCTATTACAGCCGGTATTATGTGCAGGAGATGCTGCTGGTATGTTTCATACAAACCGCTTTTGTTTCGGGGTGGCGGTACCTGAAAAAACCGGGGCCATGCTGGGCAATTGCCTTCGGGGTCAGTCTGGGATTCATGCACGCCACGAAGGAGACTTCGGCTGTAATCGTTTTTTGCGGCCTTGCCGGATTCGCGTTAACCTTGGTCTTCGCCCGGCTTCGCGAGCATCGGCCTCTTGCTCTTCAACTGCGGGAAATATTTACGGGCAGAAGGTCAGGGTATCTCGTTTTGGCGGCGCTTGCCGCACTGACCGTATCCGTCATCCTGTTTTCCTCCTTCTTTACCCATGCCCGGGGACCGCTGGATTCATGGCTTACCTATGCCAGTTATTTCGGTCGCGCTGATGGAACGGGCAGCAGCGGCGTCCATGATAAACCCTGGTATTACTACCTGTTGCTGTTATCTTATGTGTACCGCCAAGTCGGGCCGCGCTGGTCCGAGGCACCGGTGTTGGCCATGGCGGCTGCCGGGGCTTTTGCCATTCTTTATGCGCGGCGTCCCGGTGCGGAACAAGACCAGTCAACCATCATCCTTGCCGTGCAGTTCAGGAGATTTTTGCTCTTCTATACCGTCATGGCCACACTGGCATACAGTATGATTCCCTACAAGACGCCCTGGAATTTGCTGGTATTTTATCATGGCATGCTCTTGCTTGCGGGAATCGGCCTCCAGTCTATAATTCGTGCCGCCCGATGGCGTCCCGTACAAGCCTTGCTGCTTGTCACCGCTCTCGCCGCCGCCACGTTTATGGGACGCCAAAATTACTATGGCAACTATGTCTACCATGCCGATACGCGTAACCCGTATGTATATGCCCATCCGTCAAAGGCCGTGGAGAGGATGGCGGAGCGTATTGCAGATATTGCCGTTGTCGCTGCTGACGGCCGTGACCTTCCTATAAATATTATTCGCCCTGACGGTGATTATTGGCCTTTGCCCTGGTATTTACGCGTGTATACGCGGGTGGGTTGGTGGCGCGAGATACCGGAATCGCCGGACGCGGCAATAATTCTGGCGGCTCCTGAATTATATGCAACGCTTGAAAAACGGTTACATCAGGAGTATCTCGTGGAGTTTCACGCATTGCGCCCGGGTGTGCTGCTGCATGCGTATATCCGTCGGGACCTGTGGGATGCTTTCCTGAAGACCCGTGAATGAATCGGGGTATCACTTGGAAGCGGGTCATATTTCCCGGCGACAGGATACACCCGGCGCATGGTGTTCACGCTATCTGCAAAAAAACATTGAATTTTAGTGTCGAATATGTCATTATATTGTGGTGTAAGAGCCCTGAAGGGCGTTATCTTACACCATATGTTGTTTTAAGGACGGAGGTTTTTAAGACCGGACCCGGAGGAAGATACAGTGCGATTCAGTAAATCACGAGGATGGACGTTATTCGGACATGCGTCTCCCGAAACGAATTCAGTACGGCAATCCGATACCATGCCGGAAGAAGTGGAGGTTGTCGACAGCGCGGAATGTAATGAAACACAGGGGTCCCGCGTTGCGGAACCTGAACCCGCCCTGCGGCGTATGTCGGCTGACCCGATTAATAATTTGTCCGGCGCCGTGAACAGGCTTCAGCGGTTGTTGGGGCAGGCCCGGTTTACTTCAAATGGCCCTGAATGGGTCGAAAAATACATGAATGAACTGGCTACTGGAATCGAAATAGCCATCGAATGCGATTTGGTTCCCATGCGGGACGCCCTTATCGATACGGCCCGCATTCTGCACAGTTATGACAGGCAAGGTCGCTGGACCGAAAGCCTCCCCTTTCTTAATAACAGTTATGGCCTTCTCTCCATCATGGTTGGCGATATCATTGTGGATAAAATCCAGTCCAGCTTGGTACGCAAGTGGAAGGCGCTCTACCAGAAGACCGTGGAAGAGTTGGAAAAGGTGGGAATTCCCCTCGCGAGGGACGATGAGGAAGAGGAGGTTTACGAGGAAGAAAAAAATGTCCCTGTGGGAAAAATGGTGACGACGGGTGAAGAGAAGGAACCGGAGCCCCCCCGGGAAAGTTTCAGCGAAGCAGGACCTGTATCCCGGGAGGACCAACGGGATGAGGAATTCCCCTCTGTAAAAGGGCGGGCTTCCACCCCTCCCCGCAGAAAATCCGGTGCCGCTCACAGCGACATACCGCCGCTCTCCCTGGATCCGGAAGACGAGGAATATGGTGAGGAGGAAACGATCTCCAATACCATTATCGCCTTTCCAAAAGCCGCTGCTGAAAATAATACCTCTACGGATTCGGATACCGGCAAAGAGGTAGAAGCGGACCTGGATACGGAGGATGTCTCAGACGAATTTGAAACCGGCGAGGACCTCGATGAACTGCTGGAGGAGTCGGAACCGGAGCGCGGCCCAGTTGAAGACGATGGGGTCGGGGATGACCTTCTCTTCGAGGATACTTCGGAGCCTGAGGTGAAAATAGAAGAAGAGGAAGACTTCGACGAGGAAGAAGAGGAACAACAGGCGGCATTTGTGGTGGAGGACAAAGATCCGCAGGAACAACTTTCAGAAAATATCCCCGTTGAAGAAGCCCGCGGAGTTCATGAGACAGACACGGCGGGAAAGGCGTCTGCCGAGGAAAATCTTCCTTCACAGCGTTGCGATGAAAATCTTTCTTATATCGAGGAAACGGTTTCCGATGTACAGTCGGGCGCGCCTGCTGAAGCGCATGTTGTGCCGGAAGGGGCCCCAGAAGCCCGGACAACGCCCCCTCTGCAGATGCCGGCGGACAAGGAAACCCCGGAATACCTGTTGCACCGCGCCCGGGAAGCCATGTCCA
>JAKJCY010000109.1 GCA_022706235.1 Candidatus Hydrogenedentota bacterium
CAACAATAGTAATCGGCTATCCATTTGCACAATTTCAGCATGGCCCCGTCAAAGACCGGCTCCGCATCAGGCAGGTCGATAATAGGTTTTACAGGGATATCCGGAGGGTCCGCCCCGACCCCGACCAGGAATCCCAATACAACCCGGGACTGGAGCGGTGCCAGAACGCGCATGCCCGGAACGGTCCTTTCCCGCAGGGAGACGGGTACACTGTAGGTAAGGGTGGTATCAAAGGCGAGAGGCAACGCCACGTCCACATATAATTGCTGCTCTTCCGTCTGCATGCTGTCTGTTCTCTGTTACTCCACGGCGGGTAGTATAGCACAGGCCCGCAATCCGGTCTTGCACACCACGCGTCTGGCCGGCCCGAACACCACCCCCGAATCCCTTCCCGTTTGATAACATCCTCCCATGAGAACCCCATCATCAGATATGATCCTTGATGGCTCGAAAATAACACCCGTCTTTCCCACAGAAACCAGGCGTTCTTGTTTGCCACTGATACCTGTGCGAACCGGGGCCGGCGGGTGCCGGGACAAGAGGATCCTTACCGCATTCTGAAAAGAAAGCGGGTTCTGTCCTTGGACTTCCTGCTGAACCGCCCGCACAAATAGCAATGAAGGCGATACCTGCGTCAGGACATTACCCTCATGCCCTTGAATCTTTTGATCGCGGCTGGAGACGTGCATGAGCATGAATACGGGCTATGGCTCGTTTAAGAGCAACCTCAACCCGAAGCTCATCCACCCCGCCTCCGATGGCCTCCCTAATCTGTTGTTCCGCGCGGTCACGCGCATTTACGGCGCGTTCAATATCTATTTCAACATCCATCTCCATGGTTTCAGTGAGCACCAGGACATGGTCTTTTAAAACCCTCGCTAGTCCGTTGCTTATCGCAAAATCATGTTGCTCTCCATCAGCATTCCAAACTGATAATACGCCTATACCCAGATTGACCATAAGCGGCGCATGCCCGGGCAATATGGTAATCATGCCCATATCGGTAAACAACGACAGGCGTGTTGCTTCGGCACGCATAGGAGAGCGGTCCAGCGCGCATATCTCTAATTGCAGTACCTTGGGCGGGGTTTCTTCGGTCATGGTCAGGCCAATCCCAAAGCACGCGCTTTTTCCGGCACTTCCTCAACAGTCCCACAATATAGAAAAGCAGGTTCGGGATACTGGTCATAATCACCGGCGAGAAGCGCTTTGAAACTCCTGATGGTGTCTTCCAGGGCGACATACTTGCCTTCCATGCCCGTGAATTCCTCCGCTACAAAATTGGGCTGTGAAAGAAACCGCTGTATCCTCCGGGCCCGGTTTACGGTTGTCTTGTCGTCTTCGGACAATTCATCCATGCCCAGAATGGCAATGATATCCTGCAAGTCCCGGTAACGTTGCAGCACGCGCTGCACGTCACGGGCCACCCTGTAATGTTCCTCGCCGACATACCGCGCATGGAGGATACGGCTGGTGGAATCAAGCGGGTCCACAGCGGGATAAATGCCCAACTCCACAATCTGGCGCGACAATACGGTGGTGGCGTCAAGATGGGAAAATGTTGTGGCGGGTGCGGGGTCGGTAAGATCGTCCGCCGGCACATATACCGCCTGAACCGACGTTATGGAACCTTTCTTGGTGGAGGTTATGCGTTCCTGCAACTCCCCCATTTCAGTGGACAAGGTCGGCTGATATCCCACCGCGCTGGGCATGCGCCCCAGCAAGGCGGATACTTCCGCGCCGGCCTGAGTGAATCGAAAGATATTATCAATAAACAACAGGACATCCTGGTTGGCCACATCGCGAAAATATTCCGCCACGGTAAGACCGGTCAGAGCCACGCGCGAACGCGCGCCCGGCGGTTCCGTCATCTGGCCGAAAACCAGGGCCGCTTTTTCTATGACTCCGGAGTGCTGCATTTCCAGCCACAGGTCATTTCCCTCACGGGTGCGCTCTCCCACCCCTGCAAATACCGAATAACCCCCATGCCTGGTAGCTACATTATGGATTAGTTCCATGATCAAGACGGTTTTGCCCACACCGGCGCCGCCGAACAGGCCAATCTTTCCTCCACGCGGGTAGGGTGCCAACAGGTCAATAACCTTGATACCGGTTTCAAAAACCTCCGTCTGGGTATTGATTTCTTTAAACCGCGGCGCTTCACGATGGATAGGCCAGCGCTCCTCCGTATTTATGGGTCCCATCTCATCCACCGGCTCACCAATGACATTGATAATCCTGCCCAGCACCTCCTTGCCCACCGGAACGCTGATATACCGCTCCAGATCCGTAACGGGCAATTGCCGGGCCAGACCATCTGTGGAATGCATGGCTATGGTTCGCACCACATTGTCCCCGAGATGCAACGCCACTTCCAAAATAATGGGGGGACCATCCTCACGCTTGATTTCCAGGGCGGAATATATCGGCGGCAAATGGCCTGGTTCGAATTTTACATCCACCACAGGACCGATAATCTGGGTTATTTTACCCGCCTTCATGTTAGTCTCCATAATCACAGCGCTTCCGTACCGCTGATTACTTCCACCACTTCCCGGGTAATGGCATCCTGCCGGGCCCGGTTATATTCCAGGGACAAGGTTGCGATGACATCACCGGCGTTGCGGGTGGCTGAGTCCATGGCGGCCATGCGCGCGCCCTGCTCGCTTGCCGCGGCTTCATGCAGGATGCGATGCATCTGGGCATAAAGATTAGCACGAAGTAACCGCATTATTACCGCGTTCTTGTCCGGCTCAAAAATCCAGACAGGGGTGGCCTCCGGCACGCGCGCTGGCGCCTCATAAGGCAACATTTTTTCTATGACAACAGCCTGGACCGCCGCGTTCTTGTATTCATTATACAGGCACAAGACCTCATCCACCTGACTGTCAAGAAAGGCATTCACAAATTCATCCACAATACGCACGGCAGCGTTTGCCGAATGCTGTTCAAAAATTCCGGCATGAATATTCTCTACCGGCACCTGGCGCCTGCGAAACAGTTCGGCCCCTTTCCTGCCCACAACGGTGATGGATACCTGTCTATCCGCAAGCATAAGGCGCATGTTGCGCAAGGTTTCTTGCAGAATGGCGGCATTATAACTGCCGCAAATGCCCCGGTCCGAAGTTACGACAATCAGGCGGGTGCGATTCCCCGCAATGGAACGCAGCAGCGGATGTGCCTGCCTGTCGTCCTGCGTAATCAGGCCCGGGATTAGTTCGCGCATATGGTAAGCATAGGGGCGGGTATTCAGAAGCAGCTCATGAGCCCGGTGCAATTTTGCCGCTGCCACCATCTTCATGGCACGTGTGATTTTTTGCGTACCTTTTACGCTCTCGATCCGGCGCCGAATTTCCTGGAGACTGGCCATCAGGATGTTCCTTCTTCTTTCCCGAACCTCTCAAGGAATGCCGTCAAGGCCTTATCAATAGCCTCCCGAAGATCTCCCTCGAACGTTTCATCGGTTGCTATGCGGTGGAACAACTCAGGGTATTCACTGTCGAAAAAGGCAAACAGATCTTCTTCAAACCGGGCCACCACAGAAACGGGGATTTTATCCAGGCAACCAGAAGTCGCCGCATGAATAATCACCACCTGGTACTCCACCGACAAAGAACTATACTGGCGTTGCTTGAGCACCTCGACCAGTCTTTTACCTCGGTTCAACTGAGCCTGCGTGCTTTTGTCCAGGTCCGTGCCGAACTGGGCGAAGGCTTCCAGCTCGCGATATTGTGCCAGGGTCAGCCGCAACGCGCCCGATACTTTCTTCATGGCCCGGGTTTGAGCGGAACCACCCACACGCGACACGCTAATGCCGGGATTGACAGCCGGACGCACGCCTGAATAAAACAATGAGGATTCCAGGTATATCTGGCCGTCAGTGATGGAGATGACATTAGTCGGAATATAGGCGGATACATCACCGGCCTGTGTCTCAATAATCGGCAGCGCCGTCAGCGTACCCCCGCCGGATGACGCATTCATTGCCGCAGCCCGTTCCAGCAGGCGGCTATGCAGATAAAAGACATCTCCCGGATAGGCTTCCCTGCCCGGAGGCCGTCGCAACAACAATGAAATCTGGCGATAGGCAACCGCGTGTTTTGTCAGGTCGTCATACACCACAAGGGCATGCTTTCCCGCGTCCCTGAAATATTCCCCCATGGCGCAACCCGCGTAAGGCGCCAAGTATTGCATGGGAGCAGGCTCGGAAGCCGAAGCGGTCACCACAATGGTGTAGGTCATAGCCCCATGGTCCGTAAGATCCTGAACCACTTGCGCCACCGTGGATTGCTTCTGCCCGATGGCCACATAAATACAAATGACATCTTTGCCACGCTGGTTAATGATGGTATCCACGGCAATGGCCGTTTTTCCGGTTTGCCTGTCGCCAATGATAAGTTCGCGCTGCCCGCGGCCTATGGGCGTCATGGAATCAATGGCCTTGAGCCCAGTCTGCAAGGGTTGGGTAACGGGCAGTCGTTGTACAATACCCGGAGCAATGCGCTCCACCGGGTGGAACTTGTCAGCATGGATCGGCCCACTCCCATCCACCGGTTCACCCAAAGCATTTACCACCCGGCCGATCAATCCCTCCCCGACAGGCACGGAAGTAACACGCCAGGTTCGTTTGACCGTATCTCCCTCACAGATTTTTTCATAGGCGCCAAACAGAATTGCGCCGACATGGTCCTCTTCAAGATTATAAGCCATGCCTCGCACGTTGTTGGGAAATTCCAGCAGTTCTCCGGCAATCACATCATCCAGCCCGAACACACGGGCGATGCCGTCGCCAGTCTGAATGACGGTGCCAACCTCGGCCACGTCAATAGACCATGTAAAATCGCTGATTTGGCGGCGAATTATTTCGGTAATCTCGTCTGCCCGCGGGTTAATCGCCATATACTAACATCTCCTCTGTCAGGAGTTTTTCCTTTAGTCGTTTCAAGCGGTTCCTATAACTGAAATCAAAAGAAAACCCCTGCATATTGACTATCAATCCACCCAGGATGGCAGGATCGATAATGCATTCCATGCGGATGGTACTGCCGGTAAAGTTTTTCAGGCTTTGCTCCATCTTGGCCTTCAACTCCTCCGTCAACGGTATCGTTGTGTAAACGGTCACCTCAACCCGGTTGAGCCAGGTATCCACCTGTTCCATATACTGGGAAACAATCACGGGCAGCAGGGAAAAGCGGTTCCTTTTAAGAAGGAGATGGGCCAGCGCCTCCATGGCCGGAGGCGGGGTGCAGGCCTGCAACGCGGTATCAAGCACCGCCTGCCTCGCGGAAAGCGGTACAATGGGATTACACAAGAATCGCAGCAATTTCGGCTCCGCAGTGCAAATCTGCATAAAGGTCCGGTACGCCCGGTCGGTCCGTTGTAATTCTTCCCGGTCGGTAATGGCGGCATGCAGCGCCAGCGTATATTTTTTTGCCACTTGGTGGATTTTCATGCCACTATTCCCATAAAAAGAACGAAAAGATCGACGTTTTCACTGAGACGTTTCAGGGAGGCTTCCCGGATATACTTCTCCTCCAGTTCCCGCACAGCTGCATTCACCAGTTCCAGCTTCAAGGCATGCGCGGCGGCTATTAATTCCGCTTCTTTGCGGTTTGCAATATCACGCGCTATCTGGGCTCGGACATACTCGGTTTCCCGTTCCACCTCCGCCAGGTTGTTCTTCAGTGTTGCCTCGGCCTGAAGGTGTATCTCTTTTTCTTTTTGTGGCCAGGCCTGATGAAGGCCTTCCGCACGTGCCTGTTTTTTAAGGGCTTCAGAGAGAATGTGTTCCGTATCCGCGTATTCCTCGCGAATAACGTTAATTTGCCGATCGAAGTAACCTAATATCGGGCGTTTGAAAAAATATACGGTCAACGCCAGAACCACAACGATATTCAGCACTCGGAACCAAACTGCATATGCAAAAATCCTGCGGCGTTCCGCGCGAAAATCCTGCCGTTGTGCATACGAAAAGGCAAATTCGGCATCTTCCTTCATTTCGACGGGCAACGGGTTCAGGTGGGGGCGCTCCCGGTATCGCTGGTATTCAGGCGTTTCACTGATGCGTAAATAGCGCTCATGTTCCTGACCGTGTTCGGCCATGTAGGCTTCAGAATACCCGGGGCCGTGGAACAGGAATAATCCCAAAGCCCCTTCCAGACAGTAAAACAACACCAGGCCGATAAAGAAGATGCGGTGTTTTCTCACAGCAACCGTCCTCCTTTTTCGATCTGATAATCCATGACTTCGATCAAGCCCGGTAGTATTTCGGGAAATGCCTTGCGATGTTTCTCCAATTCATTCTGGAGCAAAGTACGGTATTCCAGCACTTCCAGGTCGGCCCGGGCCTTGAGGCCTGTAATAAGAGCACGCCGGGCTTGATGCGCCGCGTACACCGCATTGTTCTTTTTTTGAATGGCCTGCTGTGTTGTCCGTTCCAGCTTATTACGGTAAGATTCACTCAATTGCTGCGCATCGGCCTCTTTTTGCGCAGCAGCCGCCCGCCGGCTTTCAAACGTCTCCCGCCGTTGTTCCATCAACTGCATCAACGGCTGCCAGACAATACGCCTGGTTACCGCAAAGAAGAGCAGGAAGAAGAAAGCCTCGACCATCAATGTCAGGTTTACCGTAATCACACCGGGGGTATCCTCACACGCAGCATTGCCCGCCTTTGGGGAGTTCAGATAATGATAAACAAGATAACCAGGGCTATCAGCAGGCAATAAATCGCCACAGATTCCGTCACCGCCTGCCCGATAATCATGGTGCGGGTTATGGACCCTGCCGCCTCCGGATTGCGCGCTACGCCTTCCACCGCTTTCGCCGCTGCAAAGCCTTCACTAATGCCCGGACCAAGCGCGGCAACTCCCATGACCAGTGCGGCACAAAAGCAAGCGCCGATTATTTTAATATCTTCGCCCGTAAGGCCCTGCGGTACGTCGGCAGGCGTTGTCTGCGCTAATAGGTTGTGTACAAAGGCCGTCATTGCACTTAAGTCCATCATTTTCTCTCCTGTGGTTTCTGGGTTTTTGTCTTCTACTCCGAGTTGACCGCCGTGGATATGTAGACGATGGTCAGGGATGCAAACACAAAGGCCTGCAGGCCTGCTTCAAATACCACTAAAAGGCCGTACAACCCGATTGGAATAACCAAATGATACGTCAAGCTGGAAAAAATCAGGATTACCACCCCCGTGCCAATAACATTGCCGAAAAGACGACACGAAAGTGAAATCACCCGGGACACCTCCTCCACGAGACGCATGGGGAAAAAGAATAAAGCTGACATCTTGGCCGGAATACCGGGCTGGTGCCACATGGGCCCGCAAAATTCAGTCAGCACACCGCGTACGCCCCGCACGCGCAAGCCCAGATAAAAGGAATAGAAAAAAACTATCACGGCCAAGGCCAACGTACAGTTCAGGTCGCCTGTGGGCTCCTCGACATAGGGCGCGGGAATGAGTACGATGGCGTTTGAGGCGGCAATGAACAAAAAAAGTGACAAGACAAACAGCAATATTTGTTGAAAAAGTTTCCGGTTCTGAGTTCCCAGCGACGGTTCAAGAAGCCCTCTGAACACGTTCAGCATGATTTCAGAAAACATTTGCACCCGTCCGGGAATTTTTTCCAGGTGCCGCGTTGCCCAGCGAAGACCGCCCCATAACAGCAGCATTGCCAGAATCGTGTTGGCGACCGTAAGCACATTGACGCCGCCAAAGGGCAATTCAATGTCCGTGAAAGGCATATAATGCCAAACAAGTCTGTGACCGATTTCTTCCATTAAAACCGCACTTCACCCGTATCTTCGGGAGAGGGTACCTTCATCGAAGCATTTCCAAGGAGGTCCAATCCCGTAATGCCAATCACTATGATGACAGCCTGTACCAGCAACAAGCCTGCAAGAACGCCGAAACATCCATGCATCTTGGCCGTATCCAAAAAATAGGCGGCATAAAGCGAAACCGCCCAGATTACCATGGGGAAAAAACCGCCCAGAAAAAATAAGGAGATACTGTGCCCGCCCCTGTCGATAAGTTTCCTCCCCACTGTCAATTTAACGGCGAACCAAAAACCACCTGCCGCCACGCCAAGTATGAAGCCCTTTGCGAAAACGGATGACAAAAACCAGGAAGCCAACCCGAAAGGCGGCGCTGTAACCATCATTACCAGTATCACCGTGTTCTGAAATGATTTTAATGGATTCATAGTAACCTTTAGCAAACCCAAAGTGCACATACGGGGAATTTTGCATATGGCATTGTGCGCGGCAGATTAAAAGAAGGGCTCTAAATGAAATCTGCTGCCCCTTCTGACCGTCGTGTCCGGGGCTTCCCGCAGACCACATTTAGAAAAATATACTGCTTAGTTTGTCCCTTCAGGAAGGCTTTATTTTTCAGGGGCTTGTCACGACCCTTGCTTTGTTCACGCCAATCTCTCTTTGCAAACTACCCTGTATGCGCATTCATCTTTTCATTGGGCCGCCACATTTGTATCCGAGCAAATTATCTTGTTATGGAATCAATGGAGTGGCAAACCTTAAAATTCTGCAACATTTTAGCCGAATGGCGTAACACTGGGATTTCAAATAACCTGTACGTTGCCGTCATTGCGAGCGAAGCGAAGCAATCTCATTTGCCAAAGTTTAAGCAACAATTCAGATGGCTTCGCTTCGCTCGCAATGACGAGGAGAAGCATTTAAAGGTTAATATGAACATTACCTCTATTCGGCTAAAATGTTACAAAATTCCCAATTATGGGAACCGATTCCGGCAATTACGAAAAGGAAACCAACACTTTCCGGTCGTGCATTGGAACGTTTTTCCGGACAGGAAAGTTACTTAACTGACGTAAAATTTGTCAAATCATATCCTATCTCGAATAAACTTCACCATTGACTAGTATATCACATTTCCAAAGAAAATTTAAATACATCGCGATTGGAAGTGAGCCAAACCTGTGGGCAAATCAGACATAGCCCACATCTATACACCAACACGCGCATTTCCTTCAACTCAGATGAAATGCAGAAGGTGACGAAAATATCCTTTACCAGAGTTCAGAATTTCGGTCCTTTTCCTGGTGTGTGCTATATCACAAAAAATGGGATAACATGGGTTTGTGTTTTTATGTGGTCTATCTTCTCGTTACTACGACAACACGTGGAGAATAATCTGCCACGTTTCTTCCGCTTGAAATGTCAGACGTAGCGTGAATACTTACCGTTAATTAAACATGAAAAATAACATTCCATTTAAAACAATGCCTGAATAGGTTTCCCTGTTTTCGTGTCCCATGAAAACACACGTACAGTTATCTTAGTGGTATTTTGATTTCCTGGTTGTTTTAGTGTATTCTTATTTTCAACAATAAAGGGATGCGTTGATCGGTATTCCAAAAGTTTCAGCAGGCGTTCACGCCATGGAGGGAGATGTAATGTATTTAGGCATCGCAGATTTTTGGGTATTTCTGGCTTATGCGCTTTGTATTGGCAGTGCCGTGCTCTGCGTGTTGTATGGGTTGATAAACTGGAACAGGAATGGAGGCGAAATCACGCCCGAAGACGTAACCTGGGCGAAAGAGGAAGACAAGTTGTCGGAAGAATTGTAAGTGCTCAATTTCGGGTTTTCAGGAAACACAACAACTGAAGAATGGGAAGGCATGTTATGGAAGGAACACTATTTTTATTCGTTATCACCATGGTATATCTTTTTATCACAGGGTACCTGGGCTATCTGGGCTATAAGAATACAAAGACAGCCACAGACTACATGGTGGCGGGGCGGAATGCGCATCCCGTGGTTATGGCATTGTCGTATGGAGCGACCTTTATCAGCACCTCGGCCATTGTGGGTTTCGGGGGCGCAGCCGGAATGTTCGGCATGAGTGTATTATGGCTGACAGTACTGAATATTTCCGTGGGCATATTCATCGCGTTTGTATTTCTTGGAAAACGGACACGCGCCATGGGTCACCGCCTGAATGCGCACACCTTCCCGGAACTGGTTGGTCGGCGTTTCGATTCGAAGTTTCTCGGCCTGTTTTCCGCGCTGGTCATCATCATTTTCATGCCGCTGTATACCAGCGTGGTACTCATGGGCGCGGCGAAGTTTATCGAGGTGCGTCTGAGCATCAGCTATGAGGCGGCCTTGCTGTTTTTCAGTGCCATCGTGGCGCTTTATGTCATCATGGGCGGCTTGAAGGGCGTCATGTACACGGATGCCGCCCAAGGCGGGATTATGTTGTTCGGCATGGCGGCAATCCTTTTTCTGTCCTATTACAAGCTGGGCGGCATACAATCGGCTCATGAACAGTTGACCGCCCTGGCGCCGGAAGCGGTGTCGGTTTTCGGCAAGGCGGGCCATCAGGGCTGGACCAGCATGCCCGAGTTCGGCTCGCGGTTCTGGTGGATTGTCATATCCACCCTGGTCATGGGAGTCGGTATCGGTGTGTTGGCGCAACCCCAGCTGGCGGTGCGTTTCATGACGGTCAAGAGCAACATGGAACTGAATCGTGCCGTGATGGTGGGCGGTGTATTCATTCTCCTGATGACCGGCACCGCGTTTACGGTGGGCGCCCTTTCCAATGTCTATTTTTTCAATGAAAGCGGTCAAATCGCCTTCTTTGCGACCAACAAGGACATCGAGCAAATCATACCGGAATTTCTGAAACGTTTCATGCCGTTCTGGATGAGTGACATCTTCTTTGTCACCCTGATGGCGGCGGCGATGTCAACCGCCAGCGGCCAGTTCCACGTGATGGGCACCTCCGTCGGCCGGGACCTGTTCGACGCCTTCGGCAAAAACCTCAGCAGCAACGCCAGTATTCTGGTCACGCGCCTGGGTATTCTGATCACGCTGATCGCCAGTGTGCTGTTGGCCTACATCCTCCCGGTGTTCTTTGAGTCCGGCATTGCCATTGTCGCGCGGGGTACGGCCATTTTCATGGGGTTGTGCGCGGCCACGTTTCTTCCCATGTATGTGGGCGGCTTGTATACAAAACGGATTACCAAGAGCGCGGCGATTTGGGGCGGCCTGGCCGGCTTCATCGTCAGCCTGCTGTGGATTCTGTTTGTGCATGAGAAGGAATCCAGCGTACTGCTGGCCTGCAACGCCCTTTTCGGGCGCCCGAGTTTCTTCGGCGAAACGCGGACCGGATTCATTTTGTGGTCGGAAGTGGATGCCCTTTTCATCGGACTGCCCGTTTCCGTGGTGATCACCGTGGTCCTGAGCTGCATCACCAAGTCCCTGCCCCTGGAACATTTGAAACGGTGTTTCGGTGCCGGATAAATTCGCGGTGTCCGTAAAAAGTTGCATCCGGCTGCCAATACCTGAACAATAGCCGCATGCATCCATCATCAGGATTCTATACACGCGAGCAGGGCGTCGGCACCTTGGACGAGGTCGTTACCGGCGCGCTGCACGGTTCGCTGGTGTGGCAGGTCGACACCGTTCGCGACTATGAACCCTTTGCCGCCCGCTTCGCGGCCGCCGCAGCCGCGCGGGGGGAAGCGGTGGTGTACTTCCATTTCGACAGCGTGGAGGAGATGCGCCTGGGCGGCGTAGAGGCCACGACAGTCCCGGTGTTTCCCCAGGAAGGCTTTGAGGTATTCATCAACGGGCTCCTGGATACCATCAGCGCGCGCGGCGCTTCGGCCGCCTATCTCTTCGACTGTATTTCCCCCCTGGCTGCGGACTGGTTCAGCGACCAGATGGCGGGTAATTTCTTTGTCATTGTCGGGGCCGCGCTACGGGCGGCGGAGGCTTCGGCATGCTTTTCCATTCTGCGCAACCTCCATTCTCAGTATGCGATGGATCCCATCGTCGCCACCGCCAATGGGCTGCTGGACGTGTGCCGCTACCGGGATCGGCTCTTTGTGCAACCGCTCAAGCTGGAATACAAACGAGCCGCCTGCAGGCACACCTTGCATGCCTGGTCGGGAGAAAGCCTGCGTCCCGTTACCGACAGCCATACGGCGGCCTCCGTGCTTACCAACAGTCGCCGGGACAACCTGGGCCTGGCGCGGCATCATCTGGGCGTCTGGAGCAGCACCTTTATCGAAGCCGAAACGCTGCTCGCGGCGGAAGCCGGCGGCGACATCCGCCCGGAGGAACGCGACAGGATTCGCGACAAAATCCTGCGCATGGCGGTAACGCGCGACGCCCGGGTGCAACAACTGGTTCGACGCTATTTCACCTTGGAATACCTGCTCTTCCTCGGCACACGCATGTTGGGCACGGGACTTATCGGGGGCAAAGCCGCCGATATGCTGCTCGCGCGGGCGGTGCTTCTCGAACGGGATGCCCGGTGGAACGAGGTACTGGAGGCCCATGATTCCTTTTTCATTCCCTCCGATGTTTTCTATACCTTTCTCGTGCAGAATGAATGCTGGGAACTTCGCCGGCGCCTGATGCTTTCCCGGGGCCGCTTCGACATTGCCTCCGAGGTGCGACGCCGTATTTTGAACGGCGCTTTTCCGGCCCACATCATGCGGCGCTTTTCGGACATGCTGGACTACTTCGGCGAAACGCCCATCGTCGTCCGGTCGAGCAGCCTGCTGGAAGACAGTTTCGGCAACGCCTTCTCAGGCAAGTACGAGAGTGTTTTCTGCTGTAACCGGGGAGACCGCGGTGCGCGTCTCGAACAACTGGTCGATGCCATCAAGCGGGTCTATGCGAGTGCCTTGAGCAAAGATGCCCTGGATTACCGGGCCCGTCACGGCCTGCTCGAGCGGGATGAGCAGATGGCCATTCTGGTGCAGCGGGTTGCGGGCGCCTTTCACGGGAACCTGTACTTTCCCGATCTTGCCGCGGTCGGGTTTTCCTTCAATCCTTACGGATGGCATGAGGATATCGACCCGCGCGCGGGCGTGTTGCGCCTGGTTTTCGGGCTGGGCACCCGCGCCGTGGAACGTTCCGATGACGACTATACCCGGCTGGTCGCGTTGAACGCGCCGCACCTGCGCCCGGACTCTTTTTCCGATGACTTGCCAGTGCCCGCCCAGCAGTGGGTAGACGTGCTGGACCTGGAACAGGGGCGCGTGTCTTCACGGGCGTTTCGTGAACTGGCGCCGGATCTCGACGCGTACGTTTTATCCCAAGTCGCCACAGAAGATCCGCTGGTAGCCCGCGCAGCCAAACGACAGGGCATCCGAAATCCCTTTCTGCTGCGCCTTTCTTTTGAAGGACTGCTGAAGCACGGTGATTTTGTGGCATCGGCGCGGACAATGCTCCGGCTTCTGGAGGAGGCCTATGAAGGCCCGGTGGATGTCGAATTGGCGGTCAATTTCAGGGAAGACGGCAGTTACCGGATTCACCTGCTCCAGTGCCGGCCCATGCAGGTGAAAGGCATGGACCATCCCGAATTGCCTCCGCTCCTTGCGCCGGAAGACACGGTCATTTTCAGGTGCCACGGCCCCGTCATCGGACGCAGCCGCTTTATCGAAATCGCCTTCCTGCTGTATGTCGTTCCGGAAAAATATTCCGCCCTTTCCGAGCGGGAACAATATGCGGTGGCGCGAATTCTCGGGGAACTTAACCGGCGTCTTTCCGGACCGGAAGTGTCGGGCGGGCTCATGCTGGTCGGTCCCGGACGCTGGGGTTCGGCCATGCCGTCGCTGGGCCTGCCGGTTTCTTTTGCTGATATCAATCATGCCGCGGTAATCTGTGAAATTCTCGCCATCCGCGAGGATCTCGTCACCGAGGTTTCCCTGGGAACCCACTTCTTTAATGACCTGGTGGAACTGGACATGCTGTATATCAGCCTGAAGCAAGACGACCGGGATGCTGTATTCTACCGCTCCCGGTTGGAACAGGCGCCCAATCTCCTGGCCGCGCTGATGCCGGAAGCCGCCCGGTACGAAGACTGCCTGCGCCTTATTCAAGGCGCGGAAAACGCCTCCGGCAAACTGTGGCTCCGCGCGGATACACAGGGGCAGGACGTTTGTCTTTACCGCGAAGAATAAGGCGCGCCGGCACGGCGTGTCTTACAGGCCGAGATCATCCATGACGCGGTTCTGGCGGTCTGTCTGCTGGTCCGTCATCCCCGTAATGTTACCGCGCGCCTGAGAACGGACCGCAGTAGCCCCGGCGTTGCCTCCCCCACCCTGCAGTTGCGGCATGCCCGGCAGCGCGCCGGACCCAGCCCTGACCGGTGCGGCGGGGCTTCCTCCGGGCAGACGGACATCTCCGTTCTGATTGTTATACATAAACTGCCCTCCTGTCGAGGTACGGGGCATTTGACTGAGATACGCGGGATACAAGGCATCCAGCGTGGGCGGATAATACCCCGTCGCGGTGCCATACCGCTGAATGGCATTTTTTATCTCATTGATCATCTGTTGGTCAGCGGCGGCGGCATTGTTGTAAACCGGCGTTTCCGACACCGTGCCCGTCGCCGGGTCGTAAAAATAAGGCGTGCCGTCCGCTTTCCTGGGAACCGCAGCCAGGTACTTGGGTACCAGGTCTTCCAGCGAAGGGGGAGGCGCGCCGTTTTCGGCCCGGTACGTTTGAATCGCCTGGCTTACATTGATGGCACCGACCCGTTTCTTTACCAGATCGAGCTGTTGGGTTGCCGCCTTGGCGTTCCTGGCCTGTAATTCGCTTTCCACC
>JAKJCY010000010.1:0-327 GCA_022706235.1 Candidatus Hydrogenedentota bacterium
GGGGTCAGTTGCTGGGTTCTGAACTCGTTTTCAGAGCGGTCGTCTGTTAAATTTATCTTACGGTGAAACGACTGCTACCATGGACCCGGGGAACCGGATCGCGCGCAAAGAACTTTTTTGATGCATAACGTTTGGGCGCAGCGACCGTGATAGAGTAAAAGGGCGACGGGTCAATCTCTCCACTATTGGAAAGGCGCCAAGGCCTCGTCAATGGCCTGCTTGCCTTTGCGGGCGGCGCGATAGACATCCTCAATCATCCAGCCGTCAATCATAATCCAGCCCGAATACCCGCCTTCCCGCAATACCGCGAGCGAGGCCGGGATATCG
>JAKJCY010000010.1:337-52056 GCA_022706235.1 Candidatus Hydrogenedentota bacterium
CAGGGCAAATGCTTTGAGGTGGGCCCGAACAGGGTCCCGTCCGTATCGGTCAGGTGCACATGGCCGATATGGCCCACGCCCAGTTCGCGCAGCATGGCCTCCGGCTTTCCGGTACTTCCCGACATGAGGTCGAAATGGCTGGGATCATAATTGGTTTTGCAGGCCGGGTGATCCACCGCCGCCAGGATACGCTGTAAATGGTCCGGGGTGTTGAAGATGAAGGGCGGTTCAATTTCGAAGGACATGTACATGCCCGCTTCGGCGCAGATATCGGCCGCCTCACGGTAACTGGTCGCCAGGCATTCAATGGCATGGTCCACATCGGCGTTGCCTTCCAGTTCGCCGCCGGGCCAGTGTCCGATGAATTCTCCCCCCAGGGCCTTGCACAGCCGCACGTCATTGCGGAAGCGTTCCAGCCAGGCCTTCCTGACTTTGGGATTCGCGGCGTGGGCGTCCCCGCTGCCGGTCTGCATGCTGTAGATACGCAATCCGTAGGCGTCATAGAGGCGGCGCAGCGCGGCAATGCGGTCCGCCTCGTCGGGGCCGGGATACCCGCCCATGGGCCACCCATCCACCAATTCAATGCCGTCGAAACCGGCCTTGGCGGCAAAGTCGAGGACCTCCCAAATGGGATAGTTCTTCTTGAATGTATCCGCGGAGGACATGAATCCGTTCAGTCCCAGCCCGCATTTCCACCGCTTTTGCGCGACGGGTTCGGCGATTGCGGATTTTGTTGTTGCCGCCAGGCCCGCCGCAATACCGCCTGCCAGAAACATCCGCCGTGAGGGTTTCATAGGGGTACCTCCCGCAACCTCAGGTTGCACTATATTTTTATGAACGCTGTTATATGGTACCTCACAGGGCAGGGCTGGCGCCACGCAGCTGTATTGAGGTACTCCTGCTTGCGCGATTACCGCCGGTAAAGGACAGGAAGGACACAAAGGACAGCAAGGACAAAAAAAGACCTGACGCGGGCGTAATCCGCAACCCAAGGAAAATAACACTACCTGAGCAAAAAACGGGACTGCCTCCGGCGGATTGAAAAACCAGGAATGGTTTATTTAATCCTGAATTGCGCCGGTGGCTGTCCCGGATTTTTTGCGGACGTGGAGTACAAAACCGAAAAAATATTGGGACAGTTCCCGCCGCTTGGTTATGCGCAAACCCAAAGTCTGAATCATGTATCAATGCATTCGTATAAACAAACAATCACTTATAATGTGCGGCGGAAGCGGTCCCATTTTTTTCTCCGCCATGCATTCAATTTCTTGTTTTTTATCACGGCTACGAGCCGATAATCCACCCAATGCTCCGAGTATTTTTCGAACGAATACTCGGGGGTGACCGTCCCCGACTAATTTTTCAAAGACCTTGGTCGTCCTATATTTTTTGTCCTTGACGTCCTTTGTGTCCTTTTTTTATCCTGGCCTCGCCCCTGCCTGCCAGCTAAAGTTGAAGTCCGAAAACGGGCTGTGATTAAATCATAGACGGAATAGGATACATGAACGGAACATACCACCCGGTGATAGCAAAGGCCCTATGGTTGAGGACCAGGAAAGGACTCTGATGAACATGAAAGCAGACCAGAATGCATCTACTGCCGGAACCACTTCTTCCCTGTCCCGGCGCGGCTTTATTCGCGGCGGCGCGGCGCTGGCGGCGTTTTCTGCCTTGTCGGCGCGGGGTCAGGCTCCCGGTGCGTCGCCGGCAAATGAAAAAGTCAACATGGCCTTTATCGGGGTAGGCTGGCAGGGGAAATATAACCTGGAGGTCTTTCTACAAGATCCGGACGTACGCGTAGTGGCGGTCTGCGATGTGTACGAGGAAGGCCCCTACGTGGGCCGGGGCATCGCGGGCCGGGAATTCGGCCGCAAGATGGTGAATGACTACTATGAACACAAAGGGCGGCCCGAAGATGGGTGCGCGGCGTATGTGGATTTCCGGCAAATGCTGGAGGAGCGGCCGGATATTGACGCGGTGGTGATCACGGCGCCGGACCATATCCATGGTGTGGCCGCCATGGCGGCGATTCGCAAGGGCAAACATGTCTTTTGCGAGAAACCTCTCGCCCACTCGCTGGTGGAAGTGCGGACCATGACTGAGGCCGCGCGGGCGGCGGGAGTCGCCACGCAGATGGGCAACTGGGGCCATGCCAAGGAGGATATCCGCCAGCTTTGCGAATGGATAGGAGACGGCGCCATCGGCTCGGTCACAGAAGTCCACGCCTGGACCAACCGTCCGGGCGGCTGGTGGCCCTATGGTATTGACCGGCCCGAGGATGAGCCCCCGGTGCCGGCCGGGCTGGACTGGGACCTCTGGCTGGGACCAGCGGCACAGCGTCCCTATCATCCCGCCTACCTGCCCTTCATCTGGCGCGGCTGGTGGGATTTCGGTTCCGGCGCCCTGGGCGACATGGGATGTCATATCCTGGACCCTGTTGTTTGGTCATTGCGGTTGGGCAGCCCCGACACTGTCGAGGCGAGCTCCGTGAAACTGCCTTCCCGCGCCACGCCCCACGATACGGAATTGCCCAAGGGCAGGGTGCATCCGGAAACGACGACTGCGGGGGCGCTGGTACGCTGGCATTTTCCCGCGAGGGAGAGCCTGCCGCCTGTTGACGTGGCCTGGTATGACGGCGGCCTCATGCCGCCGCGGCCGGACGAACTGGAACCGGGCCGGAAAATGGGCGACAACGACGGCGGCGTGTTGTTTGTCGGCGACAAGGGGAAACTCATGTGCGGCTGTTACGGCAGCAACCCGGAATTGCTCCCCGCGTCACGGATGGAGGCTTATATCAAGCCGCCGCAAACGCTGCCCCGCTCCATCGGCCACTACAAGGAATGGGTCCGCGCCTGCAAAGGCGGGGAACCAGCCTGTGCCAACTTCGACTACAGCGGCCCCCTGACCGAAATCATCATGCTTGGCATCGCCGCCATCCGCAGCGAAATGAAACTGCACTGGGACCCACAGGCCATGAAATTCACCAACGCCCCCGAAGCCAATGGTTTTCTCGCTTCTTCTTTCAGGGACGGATGGCGTTTGTAGTTAAAAAACGGATTGCGATTGTACCCCGTGTTGTATAGTATGATTTGTGCAACAGGCGTTCCAACTCCGTATACAGATTGTCGCAGCCCCGCTGCACACTGCCACACGGGCAACCGGCAGTCTTTGCGCTTTGCCAGAACACCTATGAAAGTCCGGATGGATGAATTTCTTGAAGCGTTTTATTTTTTTGCACACTTTTTCGAGATAAGTCTACCCCTCGGGAGGAAAGAACAATGGACCACCAGAAACTGACGGAAGAACGGATGAAACGGGCTGCAGCGATTGCGCAGGCGGGCGGCCTCGATGCAGCCATTTCCTCGGGCGCCCTGCCGCCACGCGCGGACGTATCCTTGTCGGAGGCGATTGTGCTGGGCCTGCTGGTGCAGGGGGTGCGCAACTATATCGGTATCTTCGGGCATGGTTCCACCGATGTCGGCGAGGTGCTGCGGGTATACGCGGAGGCGGGCCTGGTCAAGGTCTTTCCGGTGCGCCATGAAACGGAGGCGGTCCACGCCGCGACCGCCCTGCGCTGGGTCACGGGCGAAAAAAGCGCCGTGTTCACCTCCATAGGCCCCGGCGCCATGCACGCGCTGGCCGGTTCGCTGGCCGCAGCCAGTGACGGGCTGGGCGTGTGGTTGCTGGTGGGCGATGAGACGACCGAGGACGAAGGCCCCAACATGCAACAGATCCCCCGGACGGACCAGGGCCTGTTCCAAAAACTCTTCGGCACCATGGGCGGCGCGTACCAGCTGCATACGCCCGGCGCGGTGATTGAAGCGTTGCGGCGCGGATGCAACCAGGTGGACCATCCCTACCGTGCGGGGCCGTTTTTCCTGTGCCTGCCCATGAATACGCAGCCGGTCCGACTTCCGAACTTCAATTTGGCGGAACTGCCCCGGGCGCTGCCGCCGCGGATGGGCGCCGCCGCGGATGGTGGCGCCTATGCGCGCGCGGCGGAAGCCCTCCTGCGCGCGAAGCGGGTGGTGGTCAAAGTGGGCGGCGGTGCGCGCGGGGCCGGCCCGGAACTGCTTGAATTTCTCGATCTGGCCGACGGGTTCGCGGTGACGAGTCCCCTGGTATCAGGGGTGATTCCCTTTGACCATCCCCGCAACATGACCGTGGGCGGCTCAAAGGGATCCCTCAGCGGCAATTATGCCATGGACGAAGGCGACCTGCTGGTCGCCGTGGGCACCCGTTTTGTGTGCCAGTCCGATTCGTCCCGTACCGGTTACCCCAAGGTGCGGCAGGTGATCAATATCAACGCCGATATCGAGGCCGGCATGCATTACGGTAACACCCTTTCGCTTCTTGGCGACGCCGCGCTCACCCTCGCCAACTTGAATGAGGCGCTGAGAAACAAAGGCGCGAAAGGCGGCAGCGGCTCTCCGTGGTTCCGGGCCTGCCGCGCCAAGCGGGAGGAATGGGACGCCTTTCGCAGGGCGCGGTATGAACGGCCGACCCTCTTTGATCCCATGTGGGACCGGGAGGTACTGACCCAGCCCGCAGCCATCAAGGCGGCCGCGGACTGGTGTCGCGAAAACGGCGCTGTCGCTTTCTTTGACGCGGGTGACGTCCAGGCGAACGGGTTCCAGATTGTCGAGGATGATCGCCTCGGGCGAACCTTTACCGAAACCGGCGCCAGTTATATGGGCTTCGCCGTGTCGGCCCTGCTTGCCACGGCCATTACCGAGCAACCCTTTTATGGAGTCGCCTTCAGCGGCGACGGTTCGTTCACCATGAACCCGCAGATCCTGATAGACGGTGTCGCTCACGGCGCCCGGGGATGCATCCTCGTTTTTGATAATCGGCGCATGGCGGCCATATCGGGCCTGCAGGAAGCCCAATACGGCGCCGTCTTCGCCACGGGCGATAGCGTAGAAGTGGACTATGTCGCCTGGGCCCGGGCGATTAAAGGAGTGACGGCGTTTCACAGCGGCTATTCCATAGATACGCTCCTTAACGCCCTGAACCAGGCCAAGGCGCACGACGGTCTTTCCCTGATCCACGTGCCCTCCTATTGCGGTCCCGACCCGCTCGGCGGTATGGGCGTCTTCGGGCGCTGGAACGTGGGCAACTGGTGCCAGGATACCCAGGCGCTGCGCCATGATATAGGGCTTTAACCTGCCTGGAGGCTGTTTCGTTCATGGAAACAGCGGCTCGGAGTTTATGCCTTGTGCCGTCGGTGTTTCGCTTCAAACATTCCCGTTGTCGCAATATGCCGCGCCATATGAAACTTGATTGCCTCGAGCGGTTCCTCGAAATCGTCGCCATAACATCGAACATGACCGGGATGATGGTAGCGTTGCTTGCGCATTTCCGGGTCGGTTACGGGGGGATCCTCGATGGTCGGGCCAGCTCGGACGCAGGGGTGAAGAAAGGATAATATTCACGGGAAAAAGAAGATGTATTCACCAGGAGACGGTGCATGCGGGTTTTCCCGTTGACCAGATGAACATAGACCTCCACCTATTACAGACGTGATATCCAGTAATCGGGCTTTCTTCTTGTATCCATTACAGCCACGATTTGGACCGTCCGGCTTTCTTCACTATACAACAGCGCAAAAGGAAAATGGTGAAGCAGACGTCTGTGCACCTTGCCGCGGACAAGTGCGCCTGCATCAGGATGCCTGCAAATAGACACTGCCACTTGTTCAATTTCGTTCAGGAAACGATGTCCAAGACCCTCCACCTTGGATTCGTACTACCTTGCGGCTGCAATCATTTCATCTGCCGCGGGCTGAAGAAAACGAATCTCGTGTTTCATAAACGGGAACGAGCGTCACGCATGACCTCCTCCAAGGGCAGTGACGCAATATGCCCCGCCTTATAATCCTTCCAACGCCGTTCCACCTCCTCAATCCACAGCACCTCGTCATAATCGGTATCCACGGAATCAAGACTGTCCAACAGGTGCAGTGCAAGAGCCGCACGATCAACATCAGACAAATTCAAGGCTTCTTGTTCAATCTGTTCCCGTTGCATGACGCTATTCCTTTTTTACAAAAGTATTACTGGCTGTGAACTATATTGTACCACAATTATTTCCGAGCGTTCCCGGAAAGGTCGCTCTTATGCTTCCTTTGGATTAAGCAGGGTTGTAAAGTAATTTAACTACCAGTCGTGCCCCTCAACCAGGGGTATGTATCATTACAATTTACTGCGTTTTAAATCGCTGGTTTGCATGATGGTCGGTCTTTCCCTCATCATTATGACAGACCGCAACTATCCTACAAAGAGTTAATGATAGACTGGAGTTATGTTTTAACGGGAGATGTGGGTAGGGCTGTGGAAGTTTTCCAAAAGCAGCTGCCGTCTGAGTAGAGGAAACGGCATCCGGCGTCCTTGTGACCTTTCGCTGGTCATGCCCCTTTACCTTGTGGCCGGGTGTGCCGGAAATGTGCATGGCCCGTCTTGCGCAAGACTTCCGAAAATCAATCCATAGGAATTTGACAAATGAGAAGATACACAGAAACGGAGAATATATGATGATGATTCCCAGCAAGATGTATATTGACGGTGCATGGGTGGATGCTTCCGACGGCGCAGTCATTGATGTTATCAATCCCGCGGATGAATCCGTGGTGCATACCGTGCCCGTGGCCACGGAAGCGGATTTGGACCGCGCCCTGGCGGCGGCGGACCGCGCCTGGAAAGCATGGCGTGAAGTGGATGCCTGGACGCGCAGCGCGAAACTGCGCGTGGTAGCGGACTGGCTGCGGGCACACCGGGAAGAAATTGCCGATGTATTGACCGACGAACAGGGCAAGACCACGGGTGAATGCCTGGGCGAAATCGGCGCGGCGGCGGACCAGTTCGACTGGTATGCCGACGAGGCGCGCCGTATCTACGGCCGCGTCATTGACGCCCATTCCCGTAATAACCGGCTGCTGGTCATCCGCCAGCCCGTGGGCCCTGTGGCCGCCTTTTCGCCCTGGAACTTCCCCGCGCTGCTGACGGCGCGCAAGATGGCGCCGGCTATCGCGGCGGGCTGTTCAATGATTGTAAAGCCGCCCGTGGAAGCGCCGGGCACCGCCCTTTACCTGGCCCGGGCCTGTGAAGCCGCGGAAATTCCCCCGGGGGTGGTCAACATGGTAACGGGCAAGTCGTCTTTTATCAGCCGGCATTTGATCGCCTCCGACATCATCCGCAAGGTCAGCCTCACCGGTTCCGTGCCCATCGGTCGGGAAATGCTGCACCAGTGCGCGGACGGGATCAAGGCCGTCTCCATGGAACTGGGCGGCCATGCGCCCGTGCTGGTTTTCGAGGATGCGGACGTCGAGGCGGCGGCGGAAATCTGCGCGCGCGGCAAGTGCCGCAATAACGGCCAGGTCTGCATTGCCGCGAGCCGCTTTTTTGTGCAGGAATCCGTGGCGGAGCGCTACATTGAAAAATTCGTCGCGGTGGTCAAGGCGCAAAAGATGGGATGCGGCAAGGACCCCGGCACGGACGTGGGCCCGCTGGCGAACCGGCGCCGCCTGGAAACCACGGAGGCGCTGGTGGCCGACGCCCTCGCGAAAGGCGCGCACCTGCGCTGCGGAGGGAAACGGCCCGAAGGCTTTGACAAGGGGTTCTGGTACGAGCCCACGGTACTGACCGGCGTGGACAATACGATGCGCATCATGCGCGAAGAGCCTTTCTGCCCGGTGGCGCCGATAGCGACCTTTACCACCCTCGAGGATGGTCTTGCCCAGGCCAACGCCACCGAGTTCGGCCTGGCGGGATACGTTTTTACGAAGAGCACACGGACGGCATTGCTGGCCTCGGAAGGGATCGAGGCGGGCATGATCGGTGTCAATACCATTCTGCTCGCCACGGCCGAGATTCCCTTCGGCGGCGTCAAACATTCCGGTTACGGGCGGGAAGGCGGCAGCGAAGGCATCCTGGACTATACCGTGGCGAAGCATATCAACATTCAACTGTAAAGGGCCGATTCCTATGGCAACCGGTGATGAAGGCAAAGGCATAGAACGCCACCTGACCAGTTACGGCGATCGCGAATTCAGCAAGTACATGCGCCGCGCATTTCTGGCTTCGGCCGGCTATGACCGGCACGACCTGGACCGGCCCATTGTGGGCATTGTGGACACCTCTTCGGACTACAATACCTGCCACCGCCAGATGCCGGAAATGGTGCAGGCCGTCAAGCGCGGCGTGCTCGAGGCGGGCGGCCTGCCCCTGGCGTTTCCCACCATTTCGCTGCACGAGATTCTGACCGCGCCGACCACCATGCTCTTCCGCAACCTGGCGGCCATGGACACGGAGGAAATGATTCGCGCCCAGCCGATGGACGCCGTGGTGCTGCTCGGCGGATGCGACAAGACCGTGCCCGCCCAAATCATGGGCGCCATCTCCGCCGGCGTGCCTTTCGTCAGTGCCGTGGCGGGACCCATGTTGACCGGTTCCTGGCGCGGCCAGCGCCTGGGCGCGTGCACCGACTGCCGCCGTTTCTGGGCCCAATACCGGGCGGGCGAACTGACCGACACGGAAATCCGCGAAGTGGAACAGTCCCTCTGCGCCACGGGCGGCACCTGCATGGTCATGGGCACGGCCTCTACCATGGCCGCTGTGACCGAGGCGCTGGGGCTGACGGTTCCCGGCGGCGCGGCACCGCCCCACCCTTCCGGGGAACGGCTGCTGCGCTGCGTCGAGTCAGGCCGCTGCGCGGTTCGACTTGCGGAAACGGGGCTGTGCCCGTCGGATATTCTTTCCCGGGAATCGTTCCTGAACGCGCTGACCGTGCTGGCGGCGCTGGGCGGTTCAACCAACGCCATTGTGCATTTACTGGCCATGGCAAGGCGCGCCGGTATAGCGCTGACCTTGGATGACTTTGACAGGACGGCTGCAAAAACACCGCTGCTGGTGGACTGTAAACCGGCGGGCATGGGTTACATGGAAGACCTGCACCGCGCGGGAGGCGTCCCCGTCCTGCTCAGAGAGCTTATGCCGCTGCTTCACCTGGACACAATGACGGTGACGTGCAAAACGCTGGGCGCCTTGCTGGCGGATGTCCCCGCCGCAGGAGCCTGGCAGACTACCATACGCACGCTGGAAAACCCGCTGGGGCCGACGGGCGCGCTGGCCGTGCTGCACGGTTCCCTGTGCCCCGACGGTGCGGTAATCAAGGCGGCGGCGGCCACCCCCGCGTTAATGAAGCACCGCGGCCCCGCCGTTATCTTTGAATCCGCCGAAGATGCCCAACGCATAGATGATCCCGGACTTGCCATCACGCCGGACCATGTCATGATACTGCGCAACTGCGGCCCCGTGGGCGCGGGTATGCCCGAAGCGGGCTGCCTGCCCATCCCGAAATATCTCGCCGTACAGGGCGTGAAAGATATGGTGCGCGTGTCCGATGCGCGCATGAGCGGCACCGCATACGGCACGGTGGCGCTCCACTGCGCGCCGGAGGCCGCAGTCGGCGGACCGCTGGCGCTGGTGCGGAACGGCGATAAGATAGAACTTAATGTGGAAGAACGTCGCCTGGACCTGCTGGTGGAACCTGCGGAGCTCGAACGGCGCCGCAGCGAATGGGCCTCTCCCGCCAAACCGGAACGGGGCTGGCGCAGGCTTCATGTAGAGCATGTTTTACAGGCAAATCTGGGTGCGGATATGGCTTTTCTGTAAGGCCGGAAGGGCTGCCTGCTCATTCAGGGGCTTCCGTTGAAACAGGGGCGTTTTCGGTCTGCGCCCATTCCGCCATGGAACCGTCGTACAAGGTTGTGTTTTCATTTCCCAACAGCAGCGTCGCAAAATATCCCACCGAGGCCGCCTGACCGCTGTTGCAATAGGTAATGAGACGTGTGTCTTTTTTTACGCCCCTGCGATCATAGACCTGTTCCAGGGCTTCGGGCGTTTTGAATACAAACTCAGACCCCGTGAACAACTCCTCATTGGGCAGGCTGCACGCGCCTGTGATATGGCCTTTCCGGGACACATAGTCCTTCACTTTGTCTCCGGTAAAAAACGCTGCGGGACGCAAATCGGCCACAACGCCCGTGCCTTCGCGAAGCATGCTTTTCACATCCTCCTGGTCCGCCAGCAGTTCCGGGCGCGGAACCAGTCCGGATAGGACCACTTTCTCCGCCCGGACGGCTCCTGTGTTTAGGGGGCGTTTCTCGGCCTTCCACTTGCCGATACCGCCATCCAACAGGGACAGGCGTGTAAAGCCCATGTACTGCAGCACCCAGAAGACGCGTGTGGCTTTCACTCGTTTTTCAGGATCGGCCATGTCCGAGTAAATCACCACGTGTTTCTCCGGATTGATGCCGGCATCCCCGACAATCTGGTGCAACTGGTCCAGTGGCTTCAGCAGGCCATGAATTCCGTCGCGAATTTCCGACAGGGTGTCCGCGTCAAGATGAACCGCGCCGTGGATATGCCCTGCAGCAAAGTCCGCGCTGTTACGTCCATCCACAATAGAGACATTTTCAAGAGTGGACAGGTCTTCGGTGCATACCAACAAGGGCGCCGCGGCAGCCAGCAGACAACTAAGTAAAATCGAGCTAATCATTTTGTACCTCTTTTTTCCTTAAACCCAATGCCATCACAATTTGTTTGTGGTATCTTGGAAACAACGGCACTATCAAAAATATTCTTTTCTGGCAACTGGAATTTGGTAAGAAGAAAACCACTGTCCGGAACTTGTTTGCAGAAACGGCCCTGGAATCCTTTGGGGCTGTCGCACGCATCACAAAGACTCTGTGTAAGGCGGCCTGATTTAAAACATAGGATAAATATGCCGAATTAACTACGGAAATTCGTAAAGGTATGCCGTGTTCTTCCTGAACGGAAGTTGCGGTATGTGCGTTTACTGAAACCAAATAGCCCCCATTCAGGGTCGATAGAGGAAGTTCGTAGAAGTGAGCCGGTCGCGAAGTGGTCTTTGTACGTGCAATCACCGGCAGTTACTTTTTATTTGCTGCTAAGGAAAGCGTTACGATGAATGAAACCCATGAGAACGGCCGTCTGGCGGCCCTAATTTTTGGAACGGTGATGGTGGTTGCGGTGTTCGCGTGGTGGATGTCCCTGGCGCCGCGGCCCTTGCCTGCCGACGCGCCGCTGGAGGCATTTTCGGCGTATCGCGCGCTGCGCCATATACAAGCGATGGCCGTGGAACCGCATCCGGGCGGCTCCCACGCCAATGAACGGGTGTACGAGCACATCGCCGGAACCCTCAAGGAGATGGGGGTGGAAATGACGGTGGAGCGCCAGATAGCAAGCAACGGCCGGCGGATAGAGCACAACGGGGCCATCCTGGCCCGGTTGCCCGGCACCGCCTCCACGGGCGCCCTCGCCGTGGACGCCCATTTCGATTCGACTCCCTACGGGCCGGGTGCGGCCGATGACCTCAGCGGCATTGCCGCCATGCTGGAGTCGATCCGGGCGTTGAACGCTGGCCCGCCTTTAATGAATGACCTCATTTTCTGTTTTGTGGACGAGGAGGAACGCGGGGGCGGCGGCCCCGACTTGTGTATGCGCCATCCCTGGTTCCAGGACGTCCGCGCCGTGCTCGGTCTGGAAACGCGCGGCACGTCAGGCCCCGCGCTCATGTTTGAAACCGGGCAGGACAATGGGTTCGTCATCCGGCAACTGGCGCAGTCCGAATCCAAGCCCCGGGCGACCTCCATCATGTTTGACTTCTACGATCGCATGCCCTTCGGCAGCGACTTTGGTTCCTACAAGCGCGAGGGTTTCCCGGGACTGAATGTCGCCTATATTGACGACTTTGCCCACTACCACACCAAACTCGACAATCCGGACAATGTAAGCCTGGCCAGCGTGCAGCACCATGGATGCTATATCCTCGGGCTTGCCCATCAGTTGGGCAACATGCCGCTGCAGGAGTGCCGGGCGCCGAACGCCATCTACTTCAATACCATCGGCTCGCACATGGTCGTGTATCCGGGGTCATGGGGTCTGCCCATAACCGTTGCCGCCGCCGCGCTCTTCGCGGGGGTGCTCCTTTTCGGGCTGATACGGCGACGGCTGACCGTTCCCGGCATCCTCGGCGCCCTGGGCCTCTGTCTGCTGGCCGCCGTGATTACCCTCGTGGTGACGGCGCCCGCGTCGGTGCTGGTCTATTACGCCTTCAAGGAACACGCGCTGTATCGGAACAACTCCCTGGCCGCGGGCATGATCCTCTTCGGTATCGGCATACTTGTGTTGCTGGCCTATCTGCCGGGCCGTCGGATACGTCCACAGAACCTGCTGGCGGGAACCCTGTTCTGGTGGCTGGCGGGGCTTGTTGTGCTGCAATACTTCGCCCCCTACGGTTCTTACGGAGCCGCGTGGCCCCTGGTTTTCGGATCACTCGGCTTGTTGGTGTTATGCTTCTCCGAGGACCGGGAACGCCCGTCGGACCGGCTCCTCCTGCTGGCCGCCGTAACCGCGCTGCCCACCGTGGTCTTGCTGACGCCCTCCTTTGTCATGTTCAGCTACGCCGTCACCGCCCTGCTGGCGCCCGTGCTGTTCCTGGGCGTGCTGCTGGTGCTGGCGCTGCTGCTGCCGCAAAGCGCCCTGGTGCCCGCCCGAATTCACCTGGGGACCGGCCTGGCCATCACCCTTGCGGGCGTGCTGGTGTTTGCCCTGGCCTGCCTCACCAACACGCCCAGTCCGACACGGCCGCGGCAGAACTGCCTCTCTTATGCCGTGAATTTCGACACCGGCGAGGCCTGGTGGATCAGCAGCGATGCGGAACTCGACGCATGGACCCGCAACTACTTGCCGGACAATGAGGAGCGCGTGTCCCTCGCGGAATTTACCGGCCGGGACTATGGCCCGCGATACCGCAGGGGGCCCGCGCCGATGCCGCCTTTCGACGGAAATGTCCTAACCCTGACGGAGGAACGGGTCGAAAACGGGCGGCGTCTTCTCAAGTTCCTCGTGGATTCCCCGAGAGACGCCCAGGAAATCTATATCCGCCTTGAATCCGACGTCCCCGTGTACCGCGCCAGGGCCTTCGGCCATGATATCGAGGGTGCGGAGAAGAATTGGGACATCCGTTTCGAAACGATTTCCTTCACAGAAGGCGAACTCGAAATTGAAACTGATCCGGGCACGCCCCTCCGATTCCGCATTCGGGAAGTCTCCTGGGAATTGCCGGGCCTACCCGGTTTTGTGTCCCGGCCCGACCACTTCATGACCCAGCCCAACCGCGTGCTGGAACGGCGCTACCTCCTGCCCAGCAACCATAGCTATTCCATTGGTACCCAGACCTTTTAAACGGGGATGCGGGAAAATCGGCACTGCCCTGAGCGAGAAGGCGAGGCTGACGGATCAGCCCAGGGCGATTCAGCTGGAGTATCGGGTCATCGCGGTGAACACCGGCGGTGCGAGCACGCCGAGCAATTTGGCGGCGTTGATGTTATGATATTCACAAGAAGACGCATTTCTGGAGTTTGCCATGGTCGAACATTCTGATAAAACACTGAGGCATATCGTATACAAGGTCTGCGTCGCTGCGACTTGGAGCGACAGCAAGATGACCATCGATGAAAAGCATTACCTGGGATACCTGAGGGATACACTCGCGGCCGATGAAGAAGAACGGGAGACATTTCGGCAATACTGTACAGGTGACATTGATACAAAGAATCTATTTAATGAGGTTTCAGCCCTTGGGGATTCTGATAAGCGCTATGTTATTGTGAAATGCCTTGAGGTGATGGGATGCGATCATAAAATCCTTGCTAACGAGGCCGCCTTCCTGAACAGATTAAGAAAGGCTTGCGGCATCCGCAACTTCCTTTACAGGCGGCTGATGGTCGCCACCCTGGGGAATAGGTGGGTACTTTTTTCCGTCTCGTGGAAATGGGTCGTCGCATACATTCTTTTATGTACCGCCTTGATAGCGTTTTTTGGTTTTAGGGCGTTAACAAATCAAGCCTTCACCTATCCTGAAGAGCAGTGCAGTAAGGAAGATATTTCCACACACGTATTTGATGCACAGAGTATGCCGACTTCTCCTGATCAAGACGAGACTTCTGTTTTTGAAAGCATCAAAAAAGGAATTGTCTCCATCAATGTTTTTCGGGGGGGCCTGCGCATTGGCAGGGGATCTGGATTTGTATTGGGCGCCGGAGAATCGGATCGTGTTTACATTATTACCAACAGGCACGTGGTGGAGCACGAAGAATATTCATTTGGGTGCGACCGGGGGAGTATAACCTATGAAGTCGAGCTGCATAACCTGCTCAGGGCAGACGCCGTTTTAGATTATTGCTCAGAAGATGCCGATCTCGCGCTCTTGTCGGCAAAGGGCTTACAGGAACAGGTCAAGCCGCTTGTGCTGCGGCTGAAGAATGATCTGCAGGTTGGACAGACTGTTTGGGCGGTGGGGCGCCCGCTGAATCTGAGGAATACAGTAACCCGAGGCATTATTTCGTCCTTGCGTGAGAAGGAACTTCAAACGGATGCGGCGATCAGCTACGGTAGTAGCGGCGGCCCCCTGGTTACCCAGAAGGGCGAGGTGTGCGCCGTAATGGCAAGTTCTTATGACAACACGAACTTTAGTTTTGGAATCTATGCTGATGATATTCTCGCAATGTTGCAGGCGCGAAAATCTCTCTACGACGAGTCACTGTAGTTCTTTTATGCCTGGAGATAGAAGACGGGTCCTGCTGCCTTTGCCTGCAAGGGCGTTCCCAAATACAATTCTTGTCATTACCCACAAGTCTTAAATGAAGACTATGCCATCGGGTTATGCAGTTTTCGTCTGAATTCTGAAGGAATTCCGTATCACAGCCCAGGGTTGCGGTACCCCGCTACCCTGGGACACTGTTGAACCCCCCAAGTTTTATGTACCCTGAAAGGGTTACGTCGCCATATGACGCAACCCCCTTGGGGTAGGCCGCAGGTGGGGCGCTCACATTACCCAGGGTAGCGGGGTACCGCAACCCTGGGCTGTGTTATGGAATCCCGCTGGGATTTGTAACGCGCAAACGCATCTTTTATTTTCATACACGCATCACCACGAGTTGTGGGTAATGACAAGAATACAATTTGGGAACACGTGGAAAACCGGAGTACCAGGTCATGGCGGTAAATTCCGGCGGCGCAAGCACGCCAAGTAATGTGGCGGCGGTGGTGTTGTAGGCGCGGGGGAGCTTCACGCCTGTTTTTCGAGCAGCACCGCGTGGCTTTTGGCAACGGCCGGGTATTCAAGTACCGTAAAGCCTGCGTTGCGGGCCAGGTCCACTTCTTCGGCGAAGCGGGCCCTGCGGATATGATAGGCCGGTTCCGCGGCGAGAAGGCGGCCGCCCGGCTTCAGGGTTTCCCAAAGTTCCGTAAAGAAAAAGGCCGGGTCGGGCACTTCGTGAATCACCGCCATGGTCAGGGCGAAATCCACCGTGTCTTGGAGACCGTCGAGACACAGGGACTCCCGCGTGCAGCAGCGCGTCGTTATCCGGTCCAGTAGACCGGCGCGACCCGCTCTCCGTTTTAGCGCGTCCAACATTTTCTGTTGGAAATCGACGCAAACCACCGTTCCCGACGGCCCCGTCAGGCGGGCCATGGGAAGACTGAAGAAGCCCATCGCGCAGCCGGCATCCAGGCAGGTCATGCCTTCACGAATATAGGGCGCGAGTATGGTGTCGGGATTTTGTACCAGCCGCCGCAGCGGGTTGGCCAGCAGATACCCCATCCATACGGGACATACATGTTCTGCCATAGTGTTGTTTCCTGCGTTAATACGCGTGGCGGCAATCGCGGTTTATGCCCCTCCCGTATATAAAGCGTTTCCGGGATGTTCGTTGTTTAATTTGCGCAGCGCCATAAGCGGCCCGCGCATGCCTGCAAGTCCCACGCGCCGCGCCCCCGACGGGCACACGCGGAGGCAGGTATAACAGTGCATGCAGCGCAGCGCATCCGCTTTCACCGTTGCGGTACCTTCGCGTATCTCCAGTCGGTCGAGGGGACATCGGCGCACGCAAGTGCCGCATCCGGTGCAGGTATCGGGATCGACTTTCACGCTCTTGTAGGTATACTCTTGTGTCGGGACCCGGGAGGTGAAGGCGCCCACGAGTTTAGGGAGCAGCGGCGTATCCGTAAGGGTATCGGTGATATCAGGCAGCGATTCCGCTTCCATCCCGACGATATCGGATACCCGGTCGGCGAGGGCACTCATCAGGGGCCCGGCTTCTTCGCCCGGCATGCCCGGGTTCAGCGGCTCCGGCCATTCCAAACTGAAAACATGAAAGGCTTCCACCTTGAAGGTCATTACGACCTTGCGGCCTGTGGCGCGCAAAGCCTTCGCGGCCTGATGCAGGCTGATGCCGGACGTGACCCCGCCCCAGGTGACAAAGGGCGCGCAAAGTTTGCCCCAGGGTCCGTTTCCGGGTTGCGGCAGATGCTGAATAAGGCGCAGGGTGAATTTATCGAGCCGGTTCTCGTAAACGGGCGCACCCACGAAAAGCAAATCGTGCGGCTTTATCTCTTGCGCCAAATACTGCAGGAGTTTTTCCCGGTCGGCAATTACCTTTGCGGCCGTGACGTCCAAAACCTGCACCTGAAACCCGCGTTCTTCCAGGGCGGCCGCCGCCATGCGCGCCGCCGTGAGCGTGTTGCCACCCGGACTGAAAACCAGTATTGCAATTCGAAACGCAGACATATAACCTCCTTGCACGTTGCTCTACTGCGCGGAGCACTGTTAGCTTCGTCTGGAAATTAATACGGCAAGGTATTTCCCCCTTCCAACGGACCGGCCGGGGAAACGACGTTTCCCGGCGCCGACGATGTGTTGAACCTTGCCCCTAATCATAGTCCTTAAGGTAACGGCAGTCAAGCGGTACAGCAGAATAGGAGTTGAGGCCTATGGAAGGGTTTGTTTATGCTTTGCTTTATGGCGCAATCGTATATTACGGATGTACCCATGGCGATACTCAAAATATTTTCCGGCGGACAGACCGGCGCGGACCGGGGCGGGTTCGAGGCTGCCCTTCGTGGCGGCGTGCTCCATGGCGGCTGGTGTCCCAAAGGTCGCAAGGCGGAAGACGGGCGTATTCCTGCATGCTATACCTTACGCGAAACCGACACGGAAACCTATCCGCAGCGGACGGAACGCAATATCGTGGATTCGGATGCTACCCTCGTGTTTACGCGGGGCGCACCGGCGGGCGGTTCTTTGCTGACCTTGGAACTGGCCCGACGCTATGGAAAACCCTGGTACGCGGTGGACCTGACCCGGGGAAGCCGGGAAGAACACGTCGCGGGGATTTTTGCCTGGCTGCGAGGAAAAGCCGCAGACGACGACGGCACCTCCTGGGGCCAACCGCAAGACAACTGCGTGCTGAATGTGGCGGGCAGCCGCGAGAGCGAAAATCCGGGTATTGAGTCAACGGTAACGGCGTTGATGTGCGCGCTTATAGCAAGTATAAAGCAATAGACCTTTCTTGTATAGAGGAGAACGGGGGTGCGTACTGCCTCCTGCTTCCTTGGCTTGTCGATAAGCATTGAATCTTTCAAATCGTACTGGTATACTTTATGCATAGTATCATGAATTTATGCATACATGGAGGCTGCCATGCGGACAACAATCGACCTGCCGGAAGCGTTGGTGACGGAAGCCATGCGCCTGTCTCACCAGCGGACCAAAACGGGGGTAATTATATCCGCCCTTGAAGAGTACGTGCGTAAGCAAAAAATCCAGGGACTAAAAGCATACAAGGGGCGTGTTTCGTTGGACGTTGACCTGAACCGCCTGCGCAAACGGCCATGAGTGTTTTGGTTGACACATCGGTTTGGATTGATTATTTTCGCGGGGAAGGCTCGGTCGATACGCTTGATCGGCTTATAGACCAGAATCTTGTGGTGGTCAATGAACTCATTCTTGCCGAGTTGTTGCCCTTTCTGTATCAAAAGCGGCAACGGAAACTGGCGGCTCTTCTTCAGGAACTGCAACTTCAGCCTATGTGTATTAACTGGACGGAGATTATCGAAATGCAGACCGTGTGTCTGCGCAACGGTATTAATGGCGTTGGTATCCCAGACCTCATGATTGCGCAAAACGTCCTGCAGGGAGGGCTGTCTCTGTTTTCAAGGGATAGACATTTTTCCTTGATGGCAACATGCATTACCCTTTCCATGTATGAATAAGCAAGGCTTTCCTGTAAGGCGACATGTGCCCTGCAGAAGTTGTGTGCTACTATACTTGGAACGGGCCCGATTGTGAGACCGAATGTGCTCAAACGCATATCCTTTTGGGCGCGCACATTTTCTTGTGCCCTGTGAACGTGCGCCTTAGGAGCGCCGTCGAGCCGTTGTCCGGGAGTGACCATGAAAGAAACACCTTATTCCGAATTTAACAACAGCAACCTGATCCTGAGAGACCACCTGGCGATTGACCGCACGCTATTAGCCAACGAGAGAACCCTGCTGGCGTATCTGCGTTCCGGGGTGGCCATGGTCATGGCCGGTTTTACGATTATTCATTTTCTCAGGGAGGGTTGGTTCTGGGCGGTTGGAGTTGCCTGCCTTCCGATTGGAATCCTGACGGGGGTTATCGGCGTCATGCGATACACGCGGATGAACAGGACGATAGCGATGGTCCGAAATCAGGCCAAAACAGGCGGCACGCCGGAGGCCTGACACTGCCGAGCGGAGCGGTGTGTTCCTAAGCGGGACGCGCCTGCCCGTCCCGGCGGTCCGCTCTCCATGCGGCCGCCGCAACAAAGATTAACAACAACGGCGCCAGCGTTCCCGCCAGGAGCCCCAGGCGCAGGCCGGCGCTTTCCGCCACAATGCCGATGCCCCAGGGCATGACCAGGCATCCGATATTGCCTACACCCGCAAGCAGGGCGAAGAGGGAGGCGCCGCCCTGCGGAAAACAGTCGGCGGTAACCGCCAGGTTGGTGGGCCAGAGCGCGCTGCAGGCGAGGCCGACCAGGATGCATGCCGCCAGCGCCGGACGCGGCAGGACGAGCAAACTGCCCAGAAGATACAGGACGGTGCACAGCACGGCGGAACCGAGCATGATACCGTGGGCGTTGACCCGATGCAGCCGGTGCGATGCCAGGAATCGGCCGCCGGCCATGGCCACGGAAAAGGCGACAAGCATGGCTGCGCCGCCCGCCTTGCCATACCCCAGTTCCCGCTCCGAATAGGCGGGCAGCCATTGCATGATCCCGGCCTCCGCCGCGCCGGCCAGCGCAATGGCCGCCAGGGCAAGCAGAAACCGCGGCCGCCGCACCAGGCGCCGAAGCCCTTCACGGGCGTGGTCCGGATGTACCAGCGGCGGCAGGGGGGAAAGGACAAAGCCGACAAGCAGCGCCATTGGTATCAACGCCAGTGCCGCCGCCACGACACGCCAGGACACGCCAAACCGCAGCGCCGCGGTGGTCGCTATCACCGTGCCCACGCCGCCGAGACAATAGAATCCGTGCAGCCGGTTCAGGGCGGCGGCGCGCCAGTCGCCACAGACCGCGGAGACAATGGGACTCATGGCCATGTCGATAATGCCCGCGCCAAGACCCGACACCACCGCTGCGCATAGCAACATCCCGTAGCCCCTCGCGGCGGCTATCAGGAACAGGCCCAGCGCGGCGAGGGCCATGCCCGCAATCGTGAAAAACCGCACGCCAAACCGGTCCGCCAGCGGCCCGCTCAGCAGGATGCCCGCCACGACGCCCGCGAACATAAACGCGGGAATGCGTCCCAGCTGTTCTTCATTCAATCCGCCAAAGACCGTGTCAAAGGTCGTCAAATAGACGGGCGGCAGGTTCACCCCGATGGCGACACAGACCATGCCGCCGCAACACAAACCAAGGAGACTGGATGATTTCACGCATTTCCTTTCAACTACCGCCTGACCGTCAGGGGGAAAACCATATCAATGGTGCCCACCACCATCATAGCCCATAGCCGGGCACACTGTATCAAAAAATATGAGTTTGACTTTTGGGTTGCGCCGAAGGCCCTCTTCTTCCGGGTAAAGCGCCCGTTTTTAACAAAGCCGGCTTGTATTCCGGTTTCATCCGGCGGCCTGCCGTACCGTGATGGTCCCCTGCGCGTAGAGCATGGCCGTATCCCATTCAAGACCGGCGGGCAGGTCGGGCAATTTAACCGTCCTGAATCGGTTGGTGAGCGGTTGGGGGAATTCCAAGACCTGATACCTGTCACCCGGTATGGCGGGTCGCCCTTCGGAAACAAGCACTTCAAGGGTTCCGTCAAGCGTTGCCCGGGAGGGAGTGCCCAGGCGCACCGGACACCCCGCCGTCGCTGCCACGGTGCCGCCTCCCATCTTGAAGGGCCCGTCTATCGCCGGTGATTCCGGACCGTCCAGGATAAGGGTCTGTCCGCCCAGGTCCAGGGACGCTTCCACAACCAGTCCGGCGCCGGAGGCTATCCGCAGGCGCGTTGTGCTGAAAAGCAGCAGGGGAAGTTGCAGCGCGTGCCCGCCGCGGACAACGTCTATGACCCCTTCACTGTCACCGGCATTGATAATCAGGGAACCATGGCCGGCCACCGAAACGCCGGACAGGGTTTGAAAGCGAAGGCCTTTTACCTGATAAATCCGTTCAATCGTAACCGGTTCCTGGACATCACCGGCACTGCCGAAAAGCGCGGTTTCCCCCGGCGTATCGGGGCGTCCCCAGTAGTACCAGTTGGCCGGTTCATCCCAGGCACGGGATACAACGCCGGTCCAGGAGCATGACCCGCGCGCCGGCTGGCGAACGTTGAAGAGGCTTTCTGAAAAAGGCGCCGCGGGGCCGTGGGTTACGGCTTCCAGAAAGTTGCCTGCGGCATCGAACTTAAGCGTGCGGCCGCCCTTCTCCCGGATATAGACATCGCCCGCATCATCCTGAGCGAGCGCAGCCGGCCTGTCCAATGGCTTCCCGTCATATGGTGATTCCGGTGCAAACACCCCCAGCGGCATTCGTTCATGCTGTGTCTGTTCATGCCGGACTACCTGGCTGCCGTCAATCTTCAGTTCATGCAGGGGAGCGGCCTCGCGAAAGTTCAGAATGCGGTGAAAGGTCATCAGGTTTGAATCGTGGCCGCGTGGCGGCTTGTGGCCGCCGATTTTAAAGGCAGTCCGCGAAACCACCGCCAGGTCATCGCCGTCAATCACAAAATTGAAATACTGAAATGCTTCATGGTGCATATCCGGCGAATAGAGGAAGAATTGTTCAACACGCCAGTGATGGAGGTCGGCGGACGAGAGCAGCGCCGCGGCGTTTCGAATCATGGCAGGCCGGCTGCCATAACGCCAGTCATCCTTGTGTGTGGGCAGGACGGGGTTCGAACAAATGTAAAATCGTTCGGACACGGGATCGTACACCGCGCCGAACTTTTTCTCCGCGCCCGGAAGGGCGGCGAAATCGAGTTCGGGATTGAAAGAAAGCCCCGCCGGGCTTTCCGCACGGAGAATCGCCGTATAGGGCAGCTGGTTAATCTTCGGCAACACCACTACGCCTTCCTTCGGTGAGGCGGCCACCTGGCCTTCTGACCAGAACGTGAAGTTCCCGTCCAGCCAGTGCGTGTCCTGGGATACGCCCTTGGAAAGCGTCCAGGAATCTGCCCTAAGTAAATCGGCATTCACGGGCGCGGACATGAGACGCGTACTCTGGGCGATCCATAAGCGCCCTTCATGAATCACCGGGCAATTGGACGTTCCGCCAAACGTGCCGGTACGGAGCAGGCCGGTAGTGTCGTTATCGGGCGTGGTCCAGGTGAATCCGCCGTCAAGCGATTTTCGGATAACGATATTGCCGCTTCTGTGGGCATAGCCGAACACAAAAAGCGCGCCATTATGGGCAAAAACGGTGGACCAGAATTGACCATCGAGTACCGCCGTCTGCGTCCAGTGGTTGCCCCGATCCGTTGAACGGTATATCTTCGTGATTCCGGATGTGTCCTGAGAGGAACCCCGACCGAACACATCATGGGAGGCAATATACGCGCCGTCGGGAAGCAGTGTAATGGAGGGAGAACCGACGTACTGATCCCGTCCCAGGGCAAGTTCCAGCAGGGACGGTGCCGGCTGGTGGCCCAAGGCAACCCCGGGCGCGCGCGCCGGGTCCGGCGTCTCGCAAGTGCAATGGGGGAGCATCAGTGCGAGAACGAGAATACTCACGGCGATGAAGGTTATGAGTGTAATGCGTTTGACGGTCATAAAGCCTCGACTCACAATAGCATGCCGGCAAAAACGCAAGCAAATGGACCTTTTTTACATGCTGAATGAACCGCCCATAAAATCCCGGGAATAATCGATTGTCGGCGGCGCTTGGGGCATTTCTAGATATAGTCACAGCGCATCACACAGATTACAGGTCCGGTGCTCAATATGCTGTCGGGTCGGGATCGGGTCGGGCCCGTCTTGATTTAAGCCCTGTGCAGAGCATAAACTTCTTGTACCTGTAAACAAATTGTAATAACCTGTGTTGGAGGGGAAACCAGGCATGTCCGTTGAACGGTTTTCCTGTCCGAGGCCATCAACAGAAGGTAGAGGCGAGTATGAGTGAAGAACATGCAGGCGGTGCGGTAAAGGCGCTGGATGCCCTTTACGAATTTGAGCGGGAGCCGGTCACCAAGGACAAACTGCAGCCGGGCAAATACTTTGCCGGTCTTTTCGCGGGCGAACATGTCGCGGGCACGGAGTTTGTCATTGGCGCCATGTTCGTGCAGTGGGGTGTGACTCCCTTTGATATCTTTGTGGGCCTGCTGATAGGCAACGCCCTCGCCGTGCTGACCTGGACGTTCCTGTGCGCGCCCATCGCGGTTAGTACGCGGCTCACTCTCTACTGGTACCTGCGCCGTATCGCCGGCCCGGTGATGACCACCATCTATAATGTCGTGAACGCTTTCATGTTCTGCATTCTGGCAGGCTGCATGATTACGGTCTCCGCATCGGCAGTCCGCATTCCCTTCGGAATCCCTGAGCAAACCCTATGGTATCCGCAGGATCCGCGTTTTGTGGTGGTTGTGCTGGCGGTGGGCGCGTTGGTCACGCTCCTGGCCATCCTCGGGTTTAAACGGCTGGCCCAGTTTGCCGTGGTTTGCTCGCCTTGGATGTTCCTGATGTTTATCGGCGGTGCTGTTATCCTGTTGCCGAAACTGGCGATCATGACGGATGGCGTGGGCTCCATACAGAGTTTTGGGGACTTCTGGAGGCTTATGGGTCTGACGGTCTGGGAAGGCCCTGCGGGTGTGGAGGCGCCCATGTCCTTTTGGAAGGTGGCCGCCTTCGCCTGGATATGCAACCTGGCCATGAACGCGGGCCTGTCCGACATGGCGATACTCCGGTATGCCAAGAGTGCCTCCTATGGCTTGTATACGGCCTTCGGCGTGTTTCTCGGCCATTACCTGGCCTGGATTTGCGCGGGTATCATGGGAGCGGCTACCGCCCTGATACTGCAGAAGTCGATGAACCAAATCGATCCTGGAACCCTGGCCTATTTTACTCTGGGTGTGTCCGGCATTATTGCCGTGGTGCTGGCCGGCTGGACGACGTCAAATCCGACCCTGTATCGGGCCGGGCTCGCGTTGCAGGCTATCACGCCCGGCTGGCCCCGTTGGATGGTGACTCTGGCGGTCGGTGTGGCCACCACCATTGTGGCCTGTTTCCCCTTTGTTTTCACCAAATTGCTGGATTTTGTAGGCTATTACGGCCTGCTCCTGATGCCGGCGGGCGCCATCGTTTTCGCGGAACACTGGATTCTGCCAAAGCTGGGCGTTCAAAAGTTCTGGGCGACCCGGGGCGGGCACACCATCAGCTGGCCTTCCCTGGCCAGTTGGGCCATTGCCATTGCCGCGGCCATTGTTCTGCAGCGAACCGGAACCCTGCATTTATTCTTTCTGTTCCTGCCCATCTGGGTGCTGACGATTGTGCTATATATCGTATTCGCCCTGCTGGCCGGCGCCCGGAATGTGCCCGTCGCCTCGAAAGAGGACGCCCCCCCGGTATTGCCTTCTTCTCCCGCCGCCGCCCCGAAAGTTGCCGCAACCACGGATGCGCCGACCCTCCTGGCGGGCGCTGTCGCCTTGGGAAGCCTGGCCGTGTGCCTGCTCTGGCCTATTTACATCTTTCTGATGGGAAATGACGGTTACGACGCGCGTTTTGAAACATTCAAGATGTGGCTGGTCGTCCCGACGCTGCTGTATTTCATCGCGGGCACCTATCACGCCGTTAAACGCGACAAGAACACCGCCTGAAGACGAACGGCGCTTTCGTCAAAGGGTGCGATAAGATAAAATGAAGACCAGCCGCGCAGCAGGCTTTTTAAAGCACGCAAAGTCTTTCTTTCCGCGTCCAGGCCGGGCCGTTCCGGACGGAACGTTCATATTTCCGGCACGGGTCCGCTCATGTGTCGGCGATGTCTCCAGCCCAACCGCGCAAGGGAGATTCCATGTGCCGGCATGACCGGAACCCACCCAAACAGTTCTACAATTCAGGTCAGTCTTTTTGTAATGTGACTATCGTAAACCCTTTCAGAAAACGACAGGAAAGGACGCCATGCCCAAAGCCGTTTATAGTCTCGTTCTGCTGGCCTTACTGCGGGCATCCGTGAACGCCGCGGTGCCCTCCTCTCTTGAAGGTATGTTTCAACGGCTGAACCCTGAATCCTTGCGGCAGCCCGTTGAAACGCGGGAAGTCGCGTTCTCCACCCACCACCCTCAGGGGATGACCGCCGTGGGCGAACGTTTCTTCCTGTCTTCCGTGGAAGTAATAGACCGGGCGACAGAACAAGGCAAGGGACACCTCTTTGAGATGGATCGACAGGGGGCCTTGTTGCGGAGTATACAACTGGGCGAAGGCGCCTTGTACCATCCCGGCGGCATCGATTATGACGGGGCGCGCATCTGGGTTCCTGTCGCCGCCTATCGCCCGGACAGCGCCGCCATCGTGTATACCGTTAACCCTGCAACCATGGAAAGCCGGGAGGTGTTCCGCTTTGACGACCATCTTGGGGCCCTGTCCCATTTTCCAGAGCAAGGCTTACTGATAGGGGTAAACTGGGGATCCCGCAGGTTCTACCGCTGGAAAACGGAACAGCGTGGCGGCGAATGGATAGTGCCGGACCCGGCCCATCCGGAAACACAGCCCAACGGAAATCATTACATAGATTACCAGGATATGCAGCGGATACCCGGAACTCCGTACGTAGTGTGTGCCGGGCTTCAGACCTATGTTGAGGAAGGGGAGAATCTGCCCTATTTTAAACTGGGCGGCATGGACCTGGTACATATTGATGACCTGCGAGCCCACCACCAGGTTCCCATGCCGGTTCGCCAGGCAGGTATCCGCGCCTGGACACAAAACCCGTTTTTTGTTGAACCTTGGGGGCAAGGTCTGCGTTTCTTTTTCATTCCCGATGATAACATTTCCACGATCTATGTTTTTGATGTGAATATTACAATGTGACTAGAATGTATAACTATACACAATTAAATACAATAAAAATCAATAGCATAAATAAAGAATTATGCTTCCGAAATAATTTTTCTTGACATCTGATACCAAACGTGATACCATGTCGTTGTCGGTTATTGGGAGAACAACCACAAAAAGGGCCTCACGATGGCGACATTATTCAAACGGCAAAATGGCGTGTACTATGTCAAGACGGCAGGGGCGAATGGGAAAGAGGTTCGTATCAGTTTGAAAACCAAAAACAGGAAAGAGGCGCAAAAGATGCGCATTGAGGTGGAACGGCAATTGGCAGAGGCGGAACTCACCGGTCACGTCTCCACCGTACTGACGTTCTCCGAGGCCTGGGAGGCTTATTACGCGATTATGGCGCCTCATAAGAAAACGGTCTCGTTCAATAATGAGCGGTCAGCATGGTTCTGTTTCGCGAAATGGTGCGAGGGACATGGGATTACGACGATACAAAGCGTTAAGCCGGCTGACGCGGCCTGTTATCAGAAATTCAAAATCGATAGCAAATGCATGCCGCTTGGCATCAACACAAAATTGCGTTCTATTAATGTTATCTATAATTGCCTTGCTGAGTATGACATTTTCACCGGTGTTAATCCGTTCGGCAAGATCAAGTATCTCAAGGCGGATACCAAGACGCGGTTTCTCCCCTGGGACAAGGTGCAGCAGTTGGTAGAATTGTCCGCCAGTGTGGGGCGTGACATCCACCTGTTTTTCGTGCTGGGGGCGTATGCGGGTCTGCGTAAGGCTGAAATCCTACGGGCCCGCTGGGAGCATGTGGATTGGGAACAGGGCAGGTTGTGGGTGGACGGTTCGAAGAATCCCGCTTCGAGCGCGTATGTTCCGCTGCATGCCGCATTGCGGGAGGCACTGGAACCGTATCGCCAGGATTCCGGTTACATCGTGAAGCCCGGGAAAGAGGGAGAAACGACCGGAGACAGGTATCGGACTTCGGAATGGAAGAATATGAAGAAGGTGGTTGATCTTGAGAAAGCCAAGGCTGAAGCGGAAGGGGAAACGCCGGTCGGCCATATTACTCCGCATCAGTTGCGGCATAGTGTCGCCACCCATTTGTTAAACATGGGGTATTCGATTGAGCAGATTGCGGTGTTTCTTCGGCATACGAACGATCTGTCCACGCGCCGATACGCGAACCTGAAGGGCGTGCAGTTGACGATAGACGAATTCTAGGAATCTCAGGCAACCGCCCCGGCGTTTCGGCGTCGGGGCTTTTTTTTCGTTTGGACCGGATTGACCGGATTGACAAAGAAATCAAAGGAAAGCGAAGGATGCGCCGGCGGCCGTGGAAGAGGGGGAGAAGGCGGGGAGTGTATCAGTAGGCTATCTCGATGCGACCGCGGGGACCGTTGTAGGTAAGTTTGAAGTGGGCGAGCAGATCGCGACCTATGAGGGCGATAAAAGGAGGAGTCGTATTATTTAGTACGACAGAAGTTGCCCCAATAAGATTCAATGGCGGAAGATTGAAGTCAGGGAAACTTATCTGTACAGGGTATCTTGGACGCATGGATATGCCGTCAACGTGCTTTATATTGGCAATTCCGACAGAATTAAGCCCAAGTGTTAAACAGGTATCTTCATCCACACATGTAAACGTTGCCCCTGTGTCAATGAGGGCTTTCCCAATTGTCGGCTTTATGGCGGATGGCTGAACACTGCCACTGGGTACGGGTGCTATAGACACATTTACAAACGCGCCATGAATAAAAAGATTCTGGGCGGGCCCAATTACTTTTGCCCCACTTTGCAATGGGTTGTAATTTATCTCGATTACTGGCATTAAACGAAATTCACCAAATGAGCGGGGTAATTTGCTGCCATGTCGAGTTCCATCAATTCCTGGATAAAGAATGGAACATTACCAAACAATTGAATTCCTGCGTTGTATGCTGATTCAGGGGTGTCGTATAGTCCATATTCTTTATCGCCCTTGATAAGAACGACTTTGCCCCAGGATTCGTTAAAGAGCCGTTCTTTGTTGGCGTCGTAATATACCCGTTCTTCTTCGAATAGGTTCGTTTCCATGACTATTCCTTTCACACACCCCTATTGTAGCACATAGAGCCAATCAGCGAACATACCAATCTGTTGTGTTCCCCCCCGAAAGGGTGGCGTAGCCGGAGGCTTCGCAATCGCCCTTGGAACCAATCCAACAATAATATTTGCCATCGTCAAGCCCGGTAATAGCGATGGACTCTCCGTAAGCCAGCGGCTCCGGTAACAGATTAATCCCCTTTGGTGTGTCGTGTGCGCATTCATCAGATACTTTGACTACGGACAAAAAATCGTGCGTCATTTCGACTATCCCCCCGTCGTCGTCCTCATAAGATTTTTGATTATGCACCATCAGCGTATTTCCTTCGACCACGGGATTCTCGATCCCCAATTCCGGGCATCCAGTAGACAATGCCGGTGCCATTACCAGTACTAGAGCCAAAACTACTTTCTTCATTGCGGTTCCCTTTCTGTATTGGTTTATCGATACACGTGTTTTAGTGTGGCACAACTACTCTTGTTTTTCTGTACGGATTTTCTTCAGGTATTCCTGCATGGAGGAGTACCAGAAGGTGATGCGTTCGGCGAAGGCGCGGGAATACAAAATTTTACAGCGTCAGTTCCGTACTCAAGACGGCGCGTTCGACGAAGAGGCCGCGGCGGTTGCCTATCAGCAACTAGCCACCGATCAGCAGATTGTAGCGGAGTACGCAAAGCCGTGGGAAAAAGCACTTATTAATCTACAATATCAAGTGCGCGGGTTCGTTGGCAGCCTCACCGGGAACAAATCATTTGAGCAAATTTCCCACGAGGTAAGGACCGGGAAGGCGTGGGACCGTGGCGCCGTGTCCGTGCAGGAACAAGAGGACCGCGCCGCGGGTGCTGTGCCCAACTATGCCCGACGCGTGGACGCTTATGGGTCGCAACAAACGCCGGCCGGTCAGACATCGTCTCCGGGCATTCTGCCGCGCCAGGACACGATTCAGCAGGCTCCGCCGGTACGGCAGCAGATGCCGGAACGGGGACCTGTAACCCCAGAGGTTACACAAATAGGAGACCGGGAATTTCTGTTGACAAGCAATAAAATGCTTGATTTTGGAGTGGTGACGGAAGACGTTGGCGGGAACAGACCTATACGGTATGAGTCACAATCACGAGAGCATGTTTTGCGTCATTTTAAAGAAATTCAAGAAGAGGGATATAGCAACGATATTGAGTTTATTGAGGATGTTTCCCAGAACCATACCGCAATTTATTCAGGTAAAGGCAACACGCTTATTCTTGCCAAAAAGAATGGCAAGGCAAAGGTTGCGTATATTGAATTGGTTCCAGATGAGAGCAATCAATATTATCGAATCAATTCGGCTCTCGTGTCGCGGGAGAATTATTTCAAAAACAAAAAACCGCTCTGGGAAAGGGCGCAGTCCAGTCAGGCCGAGGCCGTCGCCTCGAACCCCCCTAGCGCGGTTACGGGCCAGAGCGGCTTTCATACGGGACAAAGTATACCACAAGGGTCGAGAGAAGTAAATAGCCCCTCCGAAACCTCCAAGGTTGTTGATGAAAATGGCGAACCGCTGGAAGTATCCCACGGAACGGCGGCGGAGTTTCATACTTTTGAAGAAGGTTATGGAAAATCTTTTAAACGTCGAGGAATATTCTTTACAGATAATGACAATGTTTCGGAAGCGTTTTCGGCATCTGACAAGGCTATTAAGAAGGCATATCTTAATATTAGAAATCCTTTGATTATAGACGCGAACGGAAAACATTGGACAGAACTTGAGTTTGAAGGGAAGAAAATTGACTCTGATGATCTTGCCGGCATAGCGAGAGAAAGAGGATATGACGGTGTTATTATCAGGGATGTCGCCGATCCTTATCCCCTCCGTGGCAACACCTATATTGCATTGTCTCCAACCCAGATTAAGTATTCCGCCGAAACCACCTATGACAACCAGGGCAACGTCATCCCGCAGGAGCGGCGGTATGACCCGAACGAACCGGATAGCCGGTATGCGGTATCCCGTGCTGGTGCCGTGACCCGTGCGGCAAAGGCCACGTTGGCGGGTAAGGATAAGACGGGGCGCCCGGACCTGGCGAACCCCGGGCTTACGGAAGAAGCACGTCGCGGCGTACGCAATGCGGACCAGTATACTTACAACTATCCAGAAGCCAAGCGGGACGAGGATACCCTGGTGGAGGCGGCCAACCTGGATTCACTGCAGGTTGCCGAAAAAATACTGGCCGGTAGAGGATTGTCGGACGCAGAGACGCTGCGAGGCCAGGAACTGGTAACGGAGGCATTCATCAATGCACTGAATACAGGCAAAATAGACGACATGAAAACTGCTGTACGGATGGCGCACGGGTGGCGCATGGGCGGCCGGGAATTGGCCCGGGCTATGCGACTGCGCAGAGACCTTCTACGTACCCCGGCAGAACGTTTTGAAGCCGCTCTAGGAGCAGCGTTTTTGTTGCCACCCAAGCAGATGGGAAAGCGAATTGAAGCCATTACCAGGGAACTTTCACAGGACATTACAGCGCGAAAACGCAAATCGCTGGAAGCCGAGATGGACAGCCTTATTCAGAAATTGGCTGTAATGAACGCCAAGTTACGATTGCAGTTGGCACGCCGCGGCGTTATCATCTCCCAGTTAAAGCAGCAACTTGAAAATGCCAAGACAGAACGCGAAAAGAGGAAGTCCGAAGATGACGCGAAAGATGTCATTGGGGATATCCTGGCTGCCCGAGGCGGTCTTCGTGATGCCCTGTATGAATATTGGATTTCCTCTCTGCTGTCAGGACCCCAGACGCAGGTCGTAAACGTAACGTCCAATATATTGCACGGGATATGGGAGCTGGGACCACAGCGGCTGATGGAGGCCATGGTCAACTCTTTCGCCAGCAAGGAAGAGGCGGCACAGTGGGGTGAGTTCAAGTATATGCGGGCAGCCTTCATCCCCGGGATGCAGCGGGCGTGGCGGAATATGCTGCGGTCCTGGAAGACCGAACGCCCGACGTTCATGGAGGAGCTCAGCGGTGCCAAGGCGGGGAGTACGATTGGTTTGACATCAGAACACCGGGGCGGGGCCATGGACCGGTATACGGGCAAAAGGCTGGCTAAGAAGTTGCGCATTCCGCTCAGGGGTCTGTTGGCGCTTGACGAATTCACAAAGTCATTGGCAGGCCAGATGGAAGCGGCCGCCCATGCGTACCGGACGGGCAAGGCTCATGGACTCCAGGGATCAGAGTTGGAATCTTACATTACCACCCAGGTGGCTGACCTGGCTTCGTCCGCTTGGGAAGCCGGCCTAAACTCCGCGTTGCGGATCGCGTTCCAAACTCCCCTGTCCAAGGGTGCAGAAGCCGCGTCTCAGTGGATTGGGAACACGCCCTTTAAATGGGTAATTCCTTTTCGCAGGACGCCCGCAAATATTTTCAAAACAGGAATTCGCAAGACTCCTCTGGGAACCGCATCTTTGGCCAAGAACTGGAGTGTGCTGAATGGTGACGATAAAGTACGCTTGTTGTCCGAACAGATGATAGGCTGGGCTGTGGCTGGGGCCCTGGCAGCCGCTATAATTGGAGGGGATGATGATGACGAGCCATGGATTACGGGCTCAATCCCATACAATTCAACTAAGCCAGGAGAACGATTACTTAAACAACGTACGATTCCGGCTCAGTCTATCCGGCTTGGCGGACGTTATTATTCGTATTCAAGAATCGAACCGTTCGCAACGACGCTCCAGGGGCTCGTGGATGCCACCAATTCGATCCGCGAATACCAGGAAGGAAAACCGATAAAGGATATTACCCTCGACTTGTTCAGCAAATCGCTCGAGGCGTCCACCGACAAGACGTTTATGCGTGGGATGGGAGACTTGTACGATGCTATGCAAATGCCAGAGTCAAAATTGACTTCATACGCGGTAAACTTCGCTACATCATGGGCACCGAACATTGTCAAGCAAGTCGCACGGGCTGGCGACCCTATGTATAGGGAACAGTCCCTGGGGAAAGGTGGAGATTATTTCAACCGCCTGGAAAACAGAGTAATTTACAGGATAATTCCAAAAGGTGTGTTGCCGCCGAAACGCACTCCGTGGGGAGAAGAATCTCGGAAATCCGAAGGACTATCACCGTCAACCGATTTCCTGTTCCGTCTACTATCTCCAATCGCCGAGACAACTCCAGCGGGACGGGACCCCAGGGCGGTAAAATTGGATCGCCTACTCACCAACTGGAACAACCGGAACTGGGATGACATCTGGGCACCGGAGCTGCCCGACCGCTACATAGGCTCAGGGGAAAACAGAATTGACCTGACAGACGACGAATACGACCAGTATATAAAACAGTCAGGTGAAATCGCCTTGGAGCGCCTGGAGGCGTACAGTCTAAATTACGAAGAGCCAACAAAACGCGACTTGCTCATCATAAAGAAAACCCTTGAGTTCGGCCGTGCCGCTGCACGCAATACGATTAGAGGACAACGTCTTGCAACACCCTAACCCTGCCCTCTCATCTGATACCAAAGCTGATACCTTATGGAGAATATAATGCGTGTTTTTGAGTATAAATTGCTCTGTAACATATTAAAAATAAACCACTTGTAATTGCCGGGTAGTTATGATGTGAATATTACAAGGTAACCCCGGACAGTCTTTCCTATTCACGGACATCACCCGTCTTTGAGGAGCCGCCTTTTCCCCGCAGTGGCCGCCGCGCACTGCCGGTTGTGCGCCAAGTTCCTGTTGGTGTACAGTAAGTGCTTTCGCGTAGCAGGAACCTTATATAAAAGGAATTTAAACCGACACCATGGCACTCCAGACAGACGTATTGGTTATCGGGTGCGGCATCGCAGGGGCGGCCGCCGCGCTTCGTCTCGCGCGCGACCCGAACCGGCAAGTCCTGGTCATCACCCGCGCCCCGCTCCCGGACGAATGCAATACCCGCTATGCCCAGGGGGGCATCGTCTGCCGCGGCCCCGATGACAACCCGGATTTGCTGGAAAAAGACATCCTGGAAGCGGGAAGCGGCTGTTGTTTTCCCGAGGCGGTGCGTCTTCTGGTAGAAGAAGGCCCTGATATCGTGCAACGGGTTCTCATGGAAGAATCAGAGGTACACTTCGACAGGAACCGGGAAGGCGTTCTGGCGTATGCCCGGGAAGGGGGGCACTCGAAACGACGCATCCTGCATGTCGGCGACGCCACGGGCCATGCCATTATCACGGGGTTGGTCTCGACATTGAAGCGGCTGCCCAATGTTACCCTGAGAACGGACCTTACCGCCGTGGACCTGATCACCTCGGCGCATCATGACAAGAATCCCGTGGCCCGTTACCGAGCCGTAAAGTGCTACGGGGCGTATGTTTTTGATACCGCAGGAAAGAGTATACACCGTGTGCTTGCCCGTGCTACCGTGCTCGCTACGGGGGGGATAGGGCGTGTTTACCGGCACACCACGAATCCGGAGGGGGCCCGGGGCGATGGGCTCGCCATGGCATACCGGGCGGGGGCCCGTATTATCAACGCGGAATATGTACAGTTCCATCCCACTACGCTCGCGGTGCCCGGCGCTAATAATTTCCTCATTTCCGAGGCGGTGCGCGGTGAAGGCGGCCGGTTATTCACTCCGGACGGACGGGCGTTCATGGAAGACTATTCGCCCCAGTGGAAAGACCTGGCACCGCGCGATATCGTGGCGCGCGCCATACATACGGAAATGATAACCCACGGGTATTCCCATGTGCTGCTGGACCTGGCTGCCTGCATGTCTGGCAGCCATATCCGGGAACGCTTTCCCACCATTTATGCCACCTGTCTTGAAGCCGGGATTGATGTAACCGCTGAACCTGTGCCGGTGGTGCCCGCAGCGCATTACTTTTGCGGCGGCGTCCTCGTCGACCTGTGCGGAAGAACCACCATTGACAGCCTGTACGCTGCCGGAGAGGTTTCCTGCACGGGCGTGCATGGCGCGAACCGTCTTGCCAGCACATCCCTGCTGGAGGGCCTGGTCTGGGGTGACCGCGCCGCCGGGGATATTCTGGAACGGAATGACCTGTGCCTGGTTTCAGAGGACAGGATCCCCCCCTGGGAGGAGGTCGGTTCTCGCGAAAGTCCCGACCCGGCGTTGATTCATCGCGACTGCGGCACGATACAGGACACCATGTGGCTTTACGTGGGCTTGACGCGCAGCAGCCACCGTCTTTCCCGGGCCTTGTACGACCTGGACCATCTCCTGCATTCCATTGAACAGTTCTACCGGGCTTCGCAAATCAATGATGCCCTGATCGGCCTGCGCAACATGGCGCAGGCCTCCAAAATTATCGCGCAGGCGGCGTGGCACAACCGGCGGTCGTGTGGGACCCACTACCGTGAGGATGCCATAGAACCGCCGCACTCAGCCTTGTATGACCTCAGTGAACCCCGGTTCGGGCAGGGGTTGGAATTTTAACCCACAGATCCCGGCAACTGGCTGTCCGCGTTAAGCGTTTGCGCTATGCCGGGCTACCAGCGCCGATTGCGCGGGCAGGAAGGCATGGCATCCGTCGACCCGGACCTCTTCTCCGGTTCCGAATAACAGGTCCGCATCCCGCGCCAGGGGAACCGTTGCCGCGCGTTTTCTGAAGTTAATCAAGACGACCACCGTCTGGTTGTCACGGTGACGCTCATAGCCCAGCACACTGGACGGAAGTGCCTCCAGCAGCGTGAGCGTTCCTGCGTGCAAGGGGGACAGTTCGCGGCGCAGTTTTAGCAGCGTGCGATATACATTGAATAAGGAATCAGGATCGGCCGATTGTGTTTCCACATTGCGTTCGTGTTTATCGGCTTCATTTACCGGCAGCCACGGCACGGCCTCCGGTGGGCAGAATCCGGCATTTCCGCCGCCGGTCCATTGCATGGGGGTGCGGTTCATATCGCGATTGAGATTAATCGGCAACCATTTGCGCATCCAATCCGGCACCCACTGCCAGAGTTTCGACACGGGATCCTGGGCCTGTGATTTCGGGATAAAGACATCCGTCATCCCGATTTCCTCGCCCATGTAGACCGTGGGCACGCCACGCGCGGTGAGTTGGAACACGGCCAGCAGTTTCGCAAGCGCCTTATCATCACCGATGCGGCTCATAAGCCGGCGCATATCGTGGTTACCGTAAACATAGGTAGGTTGAAAGGGCTCGGGAAAATAGTGTTCGAATCGGGCTACAAGATCATGAAACCACTTCGCTCGGCGCTGCCAGGGCAGCAGGAAAATCATATCGAAAAGGAAACCCAGGTTCAGGCCGTCGTTTGTTTCACCCCCCAGCAGTTTCCGGACATCCTCCTTGGCGCCCATGACCTCCCCGACCAGGATACGCTCGGGCTCCGAAAATTCGTGGACTATGTTGCGCAGTTCCTTACAGACCCCAAACGTGTCGGGGTGGTTATGCTGCATACACGGGTCATAAAGATAGGGGCGTCCCCCGTCATATAATCCTGGCCGGAAAGGATTGGGACGGAACTCGGGGTCCTTCATAAGCGCGCTGAACAAGTCGAGCCGGAACCCATCCACCCCCCGCCGCAGCCAATACCGCACCACGTCGAACATGGCCGCCTTCACCTCGGGGTTGCGCCAGTTGAGGTCCGGTTGAAAAGGCAAAAACGACGCCAGATACCACTGCCCTCGTTCCGGAGCATAGTGCCAGGCGGTGCCGCCCGGGTAGGCAATCCAGTTGTTGGGCTTCCGATGCTTCGGTCCGTCCCGCCAGATGTACCAGTCCGATTTCGGATTGTCCCGGGACTGCCGCGATTCAACAAACCAGGGATGCTGGTCCGACGTGTGGCAGAGCACCATGTCGAGCAGCACTTTCAAGCCGCGGCGATGCGCTTCTTCAAGCAATTCCGTAAACACCGCCATGGTGCCGTATTCCGGCGCCACCCCCTCGTAATCCGTAATATCATAGCCATGGTCGGCCAGGGGACTGGGATAAAAGGGCGAGATCCAGATAGTCTCAAAACCGAGATCTGCAATGTAATCCAGTTTTTCGATGATCCCCCGCAAATCGCCGATGCCGTCCCCGTTGGTATCCATAAAGGAACGGGGGTAAATTTGATAGACCGTAGTCTTGTGCCACCAAGGGATTTCCATGGCATGGATTCTACACAAAAACACCCCCCAGAGTTCCAAAACAACATTGATCTTCCGACAGTCATAAAGTTACCCTATGCCTATTAACCGGCGTCACTCCCGTCATCCCGGGCTTGTTTATAACGGAAAGCCAGAAACATTTACTGGCAAATGGAGTAAAGGTATGGACACGATTCAACGGCGTCATTTCTTGAAACTTGCGGCAGGACTGCTGGGAACAGGTATGCTTGCACGGGCTGGTGAAGAAAACACACCGTTCCGAACGATTAGCTACAATGTGCTGGCCTTTCGCGGCTTCCCCAAAACGGACGCTACACGATCACGCTTGGAAGGTGCCTGTGACCGCCATCCGGAAATGACCGCGGAAGCCTTGGCTGCATTCACTCCGGATATAGTAACCTTGCAGGAGGGGCCTTCCGAGGCGCTTGTGAAACGCTTTGCCAAGGCCTTGGGGATGCGGTACGCCTACTTCCCCGGCGGCTGGGAAGGAAACGCGGAATACCCCGGTGGATTTCCCGGCGCGATTGTCACGCGCTTTGATATTGTTGCAAGTGAAAATCGCCCCACGGCCGGGGCGGCTCATGACGAAATCCTGTTTACGCGGCACTTGGGACGGGCGGAACTTGACACCCCGTTTGGAAGATTGCACGTAGTAAGCACCCATTTCCATGCCCAAAAACACGAAGTACGCATGCTTGAAGCCGCCGCCATTGTGGCGCTAATCACCAAATTGCGCGAGACGGGCTCCGTGCTGCTGCAAGGGGATTTGAACCACCGGCCTGACGCGCCCGAGTACAAGGTGTGGGTCGAGGCCGGACTGGTGGATATCGGCGCCCGACAGGGTATCGGTGAACAACCTACGGCACCGAGCATACGGCCGCGAAGCCGCATTGATTACATCTGGACCACGCCGGAACTCGCCGCGAGGGCGCGGCATGCCGAGGTACTGGATAAACCACCCTTCATCCCGGAACCGGAGGATCCTTCCACTTACGCCTTGAGCGACCATTTGCCGATGCTCGCCGCATTCGGGTGACCGGACGGGAACGGTGTTAGTGTTCAGTCCCGCCAGCGAATACGCGCGGCGTAAACCGCGTTGTCCGAACCGTATTGCTCACATCCCTTGGGCTGCATCCATTCGGCTACGGTGACCCACGTTTCCTGGTCGTTCACCTCGGTTACGGCAAAGTTGCCCAGGCGCGCACCCCGCGACGGCACGAGGATGCGTTCCGTGTCCCGAATAACGCACATGCGTTCAGGGTCCACCCGGCCCATACGCAGCGGGGCGCGGTGGCGGAAGACATGGTCATATTCCGGGTCGCGCCGGGTATACACGAGAAAAAGCGCATCCTTGTGGGTAACCCAGTGCTGTTGCGTGTTGTAACTGCCCAGTTCGCTGCCGTCATCAAAGGTCCAGGGCCGGGGCGGTTCGAACTGCAGTCCATCCTCCCCCCGGGTTACATAACCCTTCTCATCATTGCGCAGCGTCAGGTAGAAGTGGTTTTTAAAAAGCGCCAGGGAGGGCTCGCCCAGCCCACGCGGCTCGGGAACCGTCATCTCATTACCGTGCTCGATGTAGCGCAGGGTTTCACCATCGAAACGACAGCGCATCACGGCCGAAGAAGAAGTCTTTGTGCCTTTGGGCCTGAAGTAGAAAGGCAGCAGGATGTCACCATTGGGCAGGTCCACGCGCTGCGTGCTGCCCGCGCCGGAACTGAAGAACTTCGGGTCATCGGGCATTTCCACGGTCCGCCACGGCGCCCAGGTGCGGTTTTCCGGGTCGTACCACGAATAGGCTGTTTCCCGGGGATAGACGGCGGCAAGTTTATCGCCCTGGTACCGCGCCACGTGGCCCGTGCCGAGGAGTTTTCCGGTCGAAGCGTGCCATTTCGGCGTGAAATCACAGACCACCGCCACCATTGTTTCTTCCTGCCGCCGGCCGAGGGTGTCGTGTTCCACGGGACCACTCCAGGTTTTCCCGAGATCATCGGTGCGCATTTCGTTAAGGGCGTAAAATACATCCGACCCGCTCAGAAGCAGCTTCTGCATGGTCATGACCACAATCGGCGTCTCGCCGGGAATCGTACCGGCGCGCGGATGAACCCAGCACATCTCCTTGTCAAAGCCGGAGCGGGTCGTGTCCAGTTGAATGTCGTAGGCCACAGGAATTCCGGTGCCTTCTTCCCCGTGTAAATCATTTGTGAACAACATGGGCAACAATAACAGCAAAGAGAAAAATCTACGGATGATACTCATTTTGAAGTCTACCTTTCCATATTTCTTGGAAACATGATTTTGTTGAAACATAAGACTTTTTTATAGCGCAACTTAGCCATTTCACTTTATCGTATAGCATAGCATATGCTTTGGAAAGTCCACTATGCACGCAGTCATAAGAAAGATGGAAGTGTCTATAATCTCAGGAATTTTTTAAAAGACAGCAATTAAGTCATAAAATATTATTTTTCTCACTATATTTGCCGCACCCAATTGAAATATCATATCCTAATGTTGATATTTCAATGCAGTTATGGTATCATCGTTCTATGATTCCCAGACCAACAGATAAAAAAGTTTTACAGGAACTGATAGACGCCTTTCCCATTACCGCTATAGTAGGTCCACGACAGGCAGGTAAAACAACATTAGCGCGTGAGTTTGCAGGCGACCATTATTTCGACCTGGAGAACCCCCGAGATGTAGTATTGCTTTCAGAACCACAACTCGCGCTTGAACCGTTGACAGGATTGATTGTCATTGACGAGATTCAGCGTGCTCCCGATCTCTTCCCGTTGATCCGATACTTGGTAGATACCCATTCCGAACAGCGGTACCTGATTCTGGGCAGCGCTTCGCGGGATCTGCTCCGGCAATCATCCGAGTCGCTGGCCGGGCGCATCGCGTATCATGAACTGGGCGGATTTCGGCTTGACGATGTTGGAAAGGACCAGTGGCGCCGGCTCTGGATGCGCGGTGGTCTGCCTCGCTCCTATACTGCTGACACCGATGCGTTAAGCCACCAATGGTTGGAACATTACATAGCTACATTTCTTGAACGCGACATACCCCAACTGGGCATCAGCATACCGTCGTCAACGCTGCGCCGTTTCTGGACCATGCTCTGCCATTACCACGGGCAGATCATGAATTATGCCGAATTTGCCCGCTCCTTCGGTATATCGGATATGACGGTACGGCGGTATCTTGATATTCTCGAAGGCACCTTCATGGTTCGCATACTACAACCGTGGTTTGCGAATACCGGAAAACGGCTGGTGAAACGTCCCAAAATATATTTCCGCGATTCCGGCTTGCTCCATGCTTTACTGGCGGTGCGTTCAAGAGAGGACCTCGCCTCGAACAACAAACTCGGCGCGTCATGGGAAGGGTTTGCGCTTGAAACGGCGGCAAAAGCCATCGGCAAACGGAATGAAGAACTCGCATTCTGGGCGACCCATTCAGGTGCCGAGGTGGATCTTTTCTGGCGGGAACACGGTAAAAACTGGGCCATAGAAATTAAATATGCCGATGCCCCGAGGCTTACCGCCTCTATGGCCAGCGCCATGAAAGACCTTGAACTCGCACATCTTTGGGTTCTTTATCCCGGGGACCGGGCCTATGCCCTTGCCGACGGTATCAGCGCGTTGCCCCTGGAGGCGGTCGAAGACACCTGGAAATATGAATGAAACTCTTTATCTCCTTTTGCGTTTCGCAGATATACGCCGCCAGGGGAAAATGCTGTAAAGGGGCCTGCATTCGCTCAGGAAGGATACCGCTATGAAGATGGGCTCACTCCTGGGCAGGACTGCACCGATCCTGTTGACCGTCCAATTTCTTCTTGCTGTCGCCTTTGCGAAACCCGTGCGTTGGGAAATTATTCCCGGTGAAGCACTCCGCAACGACCCGGCCTATGCGTTTGCCCTGGCGGACCTGCAAAACGCCGCGTTGGCAAACGGCATGGAGATTCTTCCGGGCGAACCGGGCCGGGCTACGCAACAGCGGCGGATTCTGGTGGGCGACGCCGCGCGGAATGACCAGGTCGCCGTCGTACTCCACGAGCAGGGTGCACCCTTGAAAGGTGTCTCCAGTACCCAGGGCTTTGAAATGGCGACCTTGCATACTACTGACGGAACAACACTCCTGATTATTGCGGGCGGCGGCATAGCGGGCGACATTTATGGGTTGTATTGGGTGCGGGACCGCATCAGGGCCTGTAAGACCATCCCGGAACCGATCGCGATCTGCTGCCCGGGTATGACGCGCAGGATGGGAATAACAAGTCTATAATCCTTTGACACGCTTATTTTTTAAGAGTCACCTTTGAGACGTGTTCTGGAACATAAGCATTAAGTTTTTGCATCTTCCCTCCTGTTTCAACGGTAACCGTCCGGTCTGCTTCGATTATCATAGGCGCGCCCTCTTTGTGTTGAATGATGAAGCGGCAGGCTTCGCTGAAATGAACTTCTGTTCCGTTGCCGACAGTGGCCCGGTCCGACCGGCCGCCGGTCAGGTCTTTTGATTGGTATAAATCGCCTGCAACTTTGCCCAGCACGGTGCTGAAGCCGTCTTCTGTCAGTTCTAAACTTTTCAACATCGCTTCGGCGCCGGGTTCGTCTTTCTTTCTTGGATAAATGAATACAGCGACCTCTTCACCGGCTGTGGCCGCCCGGTAAGAATGCAGATGCCCATATCCGGACAACACCTGCCCTTCTTCATCTTCTATGGGGCCGTTGAGCGAAATAAAACACTGCTGGTCCCCATCCTCCGAATAGGCCGTAGTCACATAACGCCGTGTCGCGTGTACCAGCAATTCATGGCCATCGTTTACCAGCACGGGCAGGGTTAGTCCGAACTCGGCGTCGTTCAGGCACGCAAGCCGGGTCATCACCCCGATGGGGGTAATTGTAAAATCGTGGCGAAATGCCGGGCCGCCGGAGCCCGTGACAGAGGTGTAGAGTATGGAAAACCGTACCAGCAGGGGATGCACAAACTCCACCTGCAATCGGCCCCGGTAATCTGTGGCCTCCTGGGCCAGCCGTTTCCACCTGTTCCCGACCTTCCAGGTGGGTCCGAAACTGGTGCCTTGCTTCGAACGGGCATCCATAGCACCGTCGCCCGGGCCCAGCCGGCTTTCCCAGCCCGCGCGGGCGATGCGGACCACGCCGAGAGGCGTCCAGAAGACGCCGTATTTGGGCACCGTATCGCCCCGCAGGTTGCCGAACACCTGGAGGCCCCCCGCATTCGCCGCGAAACAACTGAAGGCTGGACCGGCCTGCGCGACAAAACCGCCTATCTCGCAGGGGGCCGTCGTCGGCGTCACCGCATCACAGGCGATTTCGCCAGCCTCGGCCAGGTGAAAGGCGATGGCGGCATTGTAGTTGCTATACTGACTTGCCGGTTGATAGCCGACGCGCTCGGCGGGGTCCATGCGGTTTTTCGTGACGTAGAAACTCCCCGCCCACCCCGCATCGGTCCGCTTCCAGCGCTGGATGCCCTGATAGGCCAGAGCGGCAGCCCGGCGGCACTGCGCGGCGAACAACGGTTCTTCCTGCTGCTTCATGCAGGCCAGGGCTTCAAAACCCAAGAGGTAAAGGACGTCATTGAACACATGGTTGTCAGTGCGCCCATTCGGCGGACACTGTCCGGTCGGGTCTTGAAACAACAGGGTGGATTGGGTTCCGGATACGGCGGCCGTGCGAATTTCAGCGCCGGAAGGTCCGTCATACCCGGCGGCGGCCAGCGCCAGCAGGTTGCCGCGTCCCACCGCTTCCACCGCCATGGATTGCGGATCACTACTCCAGTCCTGGTACAGGTGCGGCGTTTCAAGGGCGATCCGCTCCCGCTGCGTGCGGTGCAGCCAGGCGTCTTCGATAAACGCCACGGCGGATGCGCGGTCGACCAGTCCAGCACGATACCGTGTCCACTCCCCTTTCATCGCATAGATGCGCCAGTTGTTTGTTTTGGCACGTAACCCCTCAATAATTTCTTCCACGGGGGCCTGCAACCGTCCGCGCCACAAGTCCAGTTTTTCCCTGGGAACGAGGCCTTCATAGTGGTCGAGCGCTTCTGCAAGCGGCGCAAGATAAAACTCGTCGTGCGCTTCGGGCACCCGGTCCTCCGCTACGCAGCGGGTGGCCCACTCCATGGCCGCCGCGCCTGCAGGAAGCAGGTCCGGCGCCCGGCCCGCCTGAAGCAGCACCCCCACCGCATACGCTGTGTACGGCGTCGTGTACTGATGTTCCCTGTCGAGGAGAGGGTCCAGAATCGCTCCGGCATTCGGGGCCTCCCCGGGTGCCTGATACCGGAGCAAAAACCGGCAGACGCCCTCCGTGTCGGTGAGATAGGCGTCCCGCGCATTCCAGGTATCGGCCCCTTCCATACCCTCCAGATGAAATCCGGACCCGTTTGGAAAGATGTTTACGGCATCCGGTTCCAGAGGAGGCGTTGGATTAACCGCCAAGGCGGCAGACATGAGCAGGGCGATAACCATACTGGCGATATCCTTTCTCGCTTATAGGCACCACAAGGGCAGCCCTATTCGCGCCTCACCCCGCTTTTCCGCTTTTCCGGGTCACGGACCGGGTACTGCAGTGTCCAAACCTTGGGGATTTCAGCCTCGAAGGCTTTCACTTGCGCCAACATGCGTTCCAAGATGTCAGGCTGGTCTTGGTTTACAGGGTGGGCTTCCTTGGGGTCAGCCTCCACATCATAGAGTTCCGGCGCGTCCAAGGCCTTGTCCCGATGGGCGACATGCAGTTTCCATTGCCCGTCGCGCATGGCGGTCACGTTGTCGAGATACACCCAAAAAAACGGGGCGCGACGCCGAACAGCACCCGCGCCTGAAAGGAGGGGCCAAATATCCTGTCCATCATAAACGCGGTCTTCGGCCAACTTCCCCCCTGCCAGGGCCAGGAAGGTGGGGAAAATATCATAGGATATGGCCGGGGTGTCAACGGCGACGCCTGCGGGAATTTTGCCGGGCCAGCGCGCGATAAGGGGCACGCGGACCCCGCCTTCGTAACTGTCGCGAATACGGCCGCGCAAGCCCCTCGTATCGCCATGCTCGCCCATGGGGCCGTTGTCACTGCTGAAAACAACAAGCGTATTTTCAGACAACCCAAGTGCATCAAGCCTCTCCAAGAGCCGCCCGGTTTGCCGGTCGATATGCTCAATGGCATCTTCGTAAATAGAGCGGCCGGGGGTGCGACAGTCCTGTGGCAGATTCACCGGCGGATGCGGCAGGGTATGGTTGAAATAGAGGAAGAAAGGCCGATCCTGGTGTGTCTCTACAAAAGAAATCGCATCGTCAATATAACGTTCCGTAATATTCTGCACCTTGTCACCGGGCAGCCGCTCGATAATGTCATTGTCCCGGTACAGAATAGTGGGAAGCATGTCCATGCTGTAGGGCAGCCCGAAATAATGGTCGAACCCGTGCTGCAACGGCAGGTATTCACGGCGATCACCCAGGTGCCACTTGCCGATGGCGGCTGTGGCATATCCTTCTGCACGCAGCGCGTCCCCCAGCGTAATTTCATCGTCCGGCATGCCGGTGGGGCTGTCCGGCCGGAGCACGTCCACAATGCCGGTGCGGAACGGCTGCCGTCCGGTAAGCAACGCCGCCCGCGAAGGGCTGCATACGGTATGGGCAATGTAGTACTGGGTAAGGCGTGTGCCCGATTGGGCCAGGCTGTCAATCACCGGCGTCTTGATGGCCTGATTTCCGTAGCAACCCAGATCGCCGTAGGCCAGATTGTCGCACCAAATCCATACCAGGTTTGGTTTTTTATCATCTGTGCGTGTTGGCGCCGACACCGTTGCTCCGATGGGAAGAAAGGGCAGTATCGCAGCTGCTCCCGCCGCCCGTTCCAGAAATGCACGTCGTTTCATCGTAGCGGAGTATCCTTCCCTGCGCTTCTATACGCGCTCCCGACTTCCCTTCAGGAACGAGCGCACAACAAGCGTGAATCGTTGGCGTTATTTTCGTCAGGCAAATACTTTTTGTCATGATACATGCTGCCGCATGTGGAAGCAAGAAGCGGTTTCAACATGACCCAAGGAACCCTGCTTACCGAAAATATTCGTCATAAACCGCCAGTATCTGGCTGACCACCGGCGGGCAGCCGGGTACAAAGGGTCGGCCTTCCTTGAACCTGGTGGTACAGTTGCCTATGCATAAGGTGCCGGGCGGCAGGGATTCATGACCTTTGCCGATGGCGATAGGAGTCTTACCACCACCCTTTTCGGCGTCAAACAACTGTTCCCCGTATTTTTTTAAGAACAGGAGCAGACTGGACTGGCAGGCACTGCAGGACTGGTTGTCTAAAACAGTAACGTTTGGAAATTCCAACGACAGATTATTCGGGGGCAAGTCGAAAGGAATTGCCCTACTTCGCCAGTCCTCCGGAGTCACCTGTATCCGCTCCATGTCGATAACCCCACAGCCCCGCGCGGCACCCAGGCACAGATGCGGAATATCCTGTGCCGAAATCCCCATCAGTTCACAAGCCACCGCATCCGTCGCGAAAGGGTCCACACCGGCAAGCACCACCCCCAACGCCTTGGCCTGGCCGGCGCTGGGCCCCAGCCCCTCCATACCAACCGTACCGTCTATGATCGACAAATGGGGTAGCAATACGATGGCCATGTCCGCGATGGCGATATTAAGCGACTTTTCGTCTTCCCTGCCGGGAAGTTTCGGCAGCATGTGCAGGTCCACCTTAGAGCGCCGCCACAAGCATCCCTTCATATTTTTTACGGCGAGGGTTACCCCGGTGTGCATGTGCATTTTCATTACGGGAATGGAAACAATGAGGTCGTATTCCAGCACTTCAGGACAGACTTTGAGCCGCTGAATGGCCTCCCCTGCCGGAATATCCACCGGCACGCTGGGACGCGCGTCCATATCGACCAGCGGGCAGTTACGGGCCTCGGCAATCTCCTGTATGCCACACCGGGCAAAGGCCTCAAGGGTTTTCACCCCGGTAATCGGACTTTCGCCGACCGCCACTTCCGCGCCCGCTTCCCGGAAGACATCTATAGCCGCTGCAACCACCTGCGGATGGGTGGTGATACCCGCACCCGGTTCCGCCACCCGGCCCGCGTTCGGCTTTAGCAATACCCGCCGCCCCGATGCGGGTGAAAGATCTATTCCCGCCAGAGCATTGCGTGTATTTTCATAGGGCCCGGCGCCGGACGCAACCCAAACGGCGGGATTGTCTTTGTTGAACTTAAATGGCGTTGGCAATAACGAGGACTTGGACAAAACAACCTTTCCTGACCCGGCGCAGCCGACAATAGATCCCTAAAACACGGGCATAGTTTACTACAATCAACAAGAGAGCGGGCATTATCGCGTTTACAAACCGCACAGTGCAACTAAACACGCGTATCGGTTCCACAGGGTGTATTTGTACGTTTTTGCGTCCTTTCCCTGCGGTTTCTTACAGACCGTCGGTGCAGACAAACAGCCAACCCCACCCTTGTCACTCCGGCATATAGGCGAGGACCACTTCATATTTGTCAACCGCATCGAAGGGAAGCACCAGGACAAGTTTGGCATTGGACAAGGAGGAATGTCCGTCTTTTGCATAGGGGTTGTGCTGTTTCGCGGGCCAGCGCAATGAGGCGTTTTCAGGCATGCTAACGTGCAGACCACCGTACCGAAACTGCGCGCCAATCGCTTCCGCTGTCAGAACAAAGGCCTCTTCCGAAAGAACCACGTCTTTCCCCGTAGCCGTTTGGATTCGGTCGGAACGGTTCAGGAACGGGATATGGGCCTCAATCTTTTGGTTTATGGGGGCGGTATAGGTAAGCACAACGGCATCCTTATCGCCGGGAGCTATGGATACCCGGCATTCAACCGCTCCGTAATGAAGGGTCATTTCTGAACCCGTGTCGGCGATGACTGCCCGGTCAGGCGTCCACTGCAGCGGAATGTCCGGGGTGAAATCCGGGGATTCATCTCCCGGTGTATGACGGATCAGGGACGGGTCGCCGACAGTAAAGGTGGACCAGTAGGGCTGCAGTTTTGTGTTGCCTCCACCGATGATCAGGCCCAGGGTCTCGTGGTAAATGTCCACCAGATTCTGGCGGTCTTGAATCCACCGGTTGTCAGGCGGTGGACAGGCGTAGCCGGACAGGGCCCAATGCCACGGCTTACGACCTTGAATTGTTGCGTCGTTTTTACCCAGCATAAAAGAACGTTTTTCGAAGTCAACGGCGCAGGGCACATACTCTCCTTCACCGCCGTACAGTAGCATAGAGGCCGCATAGTCGCCGTCAACGTAGTTATCGCCCTCGTTGCTGTAGGCATCCACTTGTTTGAGCAGGAATCCGCGTCCCTCAGGTGTGTGTGTAAATCCGACGTTTCCAATATCTACGTGCTTATGATATATCTGGCGCTCGTCAATGCAGGAGACGGCGGAACCGTCGGGCCATAGCGTGCCCGCGTGGAAGCGGGCCGACCGCTCCAGCGCATCAAGCACAGCCGCATCCCGGGAAAAATGATAGTACACCCCCAGGGCATCGACGTATACCTTGTTGTAGCCGACCACGGGGCCAAAGTTTTCCGACCAGAATCCCGCAGGATCCTGCTCCGACACAACGCGCGCCATAAACCGCGTCGCCGCAGCCTTCCAATCCTCGTTTTCAAAACAGACACCGGCAATGTACAGGCCCATGGCATGATGGGTGGGAATATTATGGGTGCCGCCGTCGGCATACTTGCGGATTCCCGTGAAGCCCAGCATGAGCCCCCGCTCCCATTTCTCGCGCGTTTCGGCGGGCAGAGCTTCGCGCACGAGCGCGTAGGCCCGTATCCATCGGCTGTACGTCCACGGCATGTGAATCTGCCCCCAGGTGGAGTTGTCCTTCTTTCGGAACGTCCACATGCCACGCTCATCCATAGCATCTACCAGCGCTTCGCCGCCTTTACCGATCGCCGCGAGCACTTCGGCATTGTGGAACCAGGGATTATCCGGGTCTTCAAGGGCCCATGCCGCAGCCAGGGGGAAAATGCGGTTCTGGTCACTGCATATCCAGGGCTCACTGCCAAAACGGCCGGTATCAGCATGAAAGGCTTTCAGATACGCGGGTGCCGCTTCCGCCAGGCTCTTTACCAGATAGCCATGGGGCGGCCATTCATCCCACGCCGCCTGCGCGTTTCCCGCACAACTCCCTGCTACCAGTACAAGCAAAAAAGTCAACGTCTTTTTCATGGGCATACTCCTTTATAAAGTAATAGGTCTTAATGATTTGTTCCATAGTACCATTTTGAAAAGACATAAAGGACCTAAAGGACTGAAAGGGCCATACCTTATGTGCGGTGTTCCTTACGTCCTTTATGTACGTTGCATCCTTTTGAAGACGAATAAAGCACATGCCGCAGTGATAAAGCCTAATCAAGAAATCCTATGCGCCTAAAGAAACGGCTGTTCCCGCTCGAAGTCCGGCAGGAAGGCGTCGCAGCTGTCCATTTCCTGTATCAAAAGATGTTCAAAGCCGAGTTTCTCTGCAAAGGCGACGACATCTTCATATTCTTTTCTGGTAACGGCCCGGTCGATTTCCGGGTAGCGCGTCGCGTCGTACTGGGGGGAATACTGACTCATGATGCTCAGCGTGACTTCAGTCATCTTTTCATCGCGGAGCCACAATAAGAAATCGAAACTGCCCGCGATATCCTCGGGAAGCACCAGGTGCCGGATAATCACGCCGCTCACGGCAATCCCGTTTTCACTCCGCAGGGGGCCCGCTTGCGCATACATCGCGCGCACGGCGTCGCGGGCCGTTTCTGGATAATGCGCCGCATGCGAGAACCGTTGCGCGGGTTCCGGCGCCATGTACTTGAGGTCCGGAAGCCATATATCCACCACACCGTCCAGCAGGCGTACCAGTTCCACGGCGTCATAGCCGTTGGTGTTGTAGACAATGGGGATGCCGAAACCGCGTGCGCAGGCGGCTTCAATTGCGCAAAGTATCGGCAGGATATACTGGGTGGGCGTCACCAGGTTGATGTTTTCTACCCCCTGCCGTTCAAGTCCGAGGAATACTTCCGCCAGTTCCCGGTAATGCCCGTTGCGCCCTTCGCCGCAGTGACTGATCTGCCAGTTCTGGCAAAACGCGCAGCGCAGGCAGCAATGGGAAAAGAACACCGTGCCCGAGCCGCCCCGTCCGACCAGCATCGGCTCCTCGCCGAAATGGGGGAGTGCCGCCTGCCAGCGGGCATGGTCACCGTCTCCCAATCCTGCGCCGCATACACCCGCGCCGTCGCCGGTCCGGTCCGCCCCACAGGCATGCCCGCAGGCCCGGCAGGGCGACACCAGCCGCCGTACTTCGGGCAGGATGGCGTGGATACGTTCGTGTTTGTTTTCTAAGGCCATGTGACTAATTCCGGACAACGTAGATGTACCGTAGTTCCGTGCTTTTCCTTCGGGCGGAATGCTGAAGTTATGTTGCCTGGCCTGTTGAACGGCAGGGGGCAACCTTGTGCCCGTCCTGTGGTACCGAGTCTACTCATTTTGTCCGGAACGGTGCGGTTACTTCAACCGGCTTAAGATGTTCTGCATATGCAGGACATCCCGTTTTAGAACGGCAATACGTTCTTCGTTTGCGGCGTATTTGCCAAGGGACTCGTCTTCGATGCAAAGGTCGCCTGTATAGCCCGCTTCTTTCAGGATACCCACCACCTTCGTCAGGTCAATATCGCCTTCATCAAGGGGACACGCATACTTGCCGTATTCCCAGCCGGCTTCCCGGATGACTTCGCGTTGTTCCTCGGGATAGTTGATGTTCTTTACATGGGTGTGCTTCGCGTAGGGGGCGAGCAACCGCAGTATGCCGTACACTTCGGAGAGGGGATAGCCGCGCCAGTAGAAATTACAGAGGTCGAGCGTGGAGCCGAGGCGTTCCGAATTCACCGCTTTGAACACATTTAAAAGAAAGGCCAGGTTGTTGCCCTGAAACCCGTGATTCTCTATGCCCAGGGTGATGGTGGAATCCTTGGTGCGGTTGAGCGCGCCGCCCAGCCCTTCCGAGAACAGGTTTACCCGGGTTTCAAAATCCAGTTCCCGTTCCCGGGACATGGCCGAATCAATGCGGACGGTGGGTGCGCCCAGCAGTTCGGCAAGTTCAATGGCGCGGGTTATAAAAGCGATGTTTGATTCCATGTCGCCGGCGCTGAAATCACAGGCGGTCAACACCGCGCAGACCTTCACCCCCGCCTGTTCGGCCCGTGCCCGATAGGCCCTGGCGGCGTCATCGGAATCCAGAACCACCCGTGCTTCCGCATCCGGCGCATGCACGGACAAATCCCGGTCGAGGCTTAGTTCCACGGCGTCGATACCCAGGTACTTCAGGCCTTCGCTGGTGGAGGTGAATGTGTTGTCCGTGAGCAGGCTTTCCCTGATGGATACAAACATCCCCGGAGAAGCGCTTACTGCCGGCTCCTGGGCCTGGGCCGTTGTATGGACCGGCACAACGGCACTGATACATAGTACCGCCAACACCGTATAAGAGAACAGATTTCCAAGAATGAAACAGGCAGGATACATACTTTAAAACTCCTTAACTGGGGGGGCTGATGAAAATGAGATGCGCCCTATGCGTTTGGGTATCGGGTTCGGGCCATTGGAAACACCTTGTTTCCAACGGATCTTCGACTATTCTACACCAACCCCGGTAAAGATTCCAGACCGTGCTTTGGTCTTCTTGAGGGCGGCTCCCGCTTATCCCGCAAGGGCCTCAAAGGCGCGTTCGCCCGTAAACGGGGACCACTGAAGGGAAGCCCCGTCCGGCGCCAGTACCGCCTCGGATTCGGTATTAACGGATTGAAGCCGCAATGGGCCGGGCAGCCGCGTATGTAACAGGATGGACGCCGGAACGGAGCCGTTGCCCGGCTTGTCTTCAATGCGGAGTTTTCCCGTTAACCGCTTGGCTGCCGCGTCATAGCGCATCTCATAGCTGAGGCGGCCCCAATGGGTCGGCGCCCCCTCCAGGCCGACGGGCAGGCCGCTTCCCAGCCAGTCGCGGTTAATACCGCGGGCCAGGCAGAGGGTGTCGCCCACTTCCATGACCAGGCTGTCGCGGACCTCGCGTACCACGGCGACGGGTGTCCACAAATGCTGCCGGTCACCCGTTACCTCCGTGGCGCCGGGTTCGGGACCCCGTTCCTCGCACCAGGTGATTAACGGCGTGGCGTGGTTCAGCGTGGCGTACAACAGGGAGGCGGCTTCATCCCCCTCGTTGCGCACAAGATGGGCTTCCGCCAGATTGTCGAGTGCGATGGCCACCCACATGCCGTTGGCGAGCCAGCCGGTGTTCATGGGCAGCCCGCCCGGACTCATGGCGGCGCGGATATGGCGGATGGTGCCGGTTACCAGTTCATCATCCGGCGCCAGAAGGCCGCAGGGGAACAGGGCATTCAGCGCGCCCCAGCGACTGCCGCTGGTTTTCCCCAAGACACCAGGAATCCAGCGGTACTCCGTTTCGGCAATGGCGCCCCGCCTCATGGCGTCGATAAGGTCTCTGGAAGCCGTGTCATAAATTTTCTGAAACGTTTCAATATCATCGGCGCGTCCAAGAATCCTGGCCGCCTCCAGCGTAAGGTTGTCGGCATAGACGGACCAGATATTATGAGGTACAAACACGCCGTACAGGTCGTCACCGTCTTTAAGGCCGCAATCGCCCATGCCGCGCGGCATCAGGCCGTATTCGAGCGGCCGAACCCCGTCCTTTTCAACGCGGGTCCGCGACCGCATCTGTTCCTGGAACCGGGAACTTGCCGCCATTCGCGGGTAAACGGCTTCCAGGTAGGCCCTATCTCCCGTGAGCCGGAAATGTTCCATGATAGCCCAGGACTTGAATCCGGAGGAAAGCCAGCAAAGGTGGCTCCACCCTTTCGGATCCGCCCAGTCGCCGTCATCCCCCTGCTGGTCAATGCACATCTGGTATCCTAGTTCGGATTCCCCGTGCAGGCCCAGTTGGTCAAGTGCCACGGCGACAATGGAGGCTTCGCCCGCGTTCGGCGCGCGATAACCGTCCGTGCCCGGCGTCGCCGCGACATACCCTTCCGCCACCGGCTCTCGCATGATGAACAGGTCGGTCAGACAAGCGTAAAAAGCGTTTACCACACCAGTGTCGGGCAAAGAAAGTTTTGTTGCCCGTCCGGCCAGGGCACGCCATTCCGCCAGCGATGCCTGGAAGTGTGCCGACCAATTCTGCGTTCTTAAGCCCGGGAGATCGGCCGCATACCCGCGATAGGGACGGATCAACCAACCGGACCGGGATTCTCCAGGCTTGACTTCAAAGGTCGGGCACAACGTTGTCGGGCCAAGAATGACGCATTCATCCGCGCCGACGGCACATGCCAGGACACGGTCGGCCCGGTCACCCCAGCCTGCCAGCAGGCAATCGCGGTCCCGGACGGCATCCACATAGCCGGGATTATAGCCAAAGAAGCCTCGCTGCGATTCGCATACAAGACGAAACGTGATATTGGCATCGCTGGTGTTCGACATAGTGATACGAACTATCGCCGCTTCTGCGCCGCCTGTGACCTCCAGGCGCATCGTACCTTGGGAGCCTTCATAGAAATTATCAAGTGCGGGCAGATACCCTTCAATCCGGGTCCAGGTGCTTTGTGGAAAGGATTTGTCCGCGACTTGAGGTGTAACCTTGATGCTCCAGGAGGCAACCGGCGTTACATAAGCAGCCAAGGGAAGATGCAGCAAGTTGTCATAGGTCCATACCAGTTTGAGAAGACCCGGTTCAAGGTCCAGCAGCGTCTTGTCGCTGCTGTCAGGCCGCGCAACCGTCATGCGGTGCGGCGTCGAAAACGCGTAGCCGAAGTCAACCCGCGTGGGAAAAACAGCGGCATCTTGGCGGACAGTATCTTCCTGCGCCGTGTCTGCCGCCGCAAGCCAGGGTGTATTGATCATCATCCATCCAAACAACAGGACAAGAACCGCAAAGATATGTATAGTTTTCATTTCCAGTTTCCCTTTTCTACCATAGTCTCGTGAGACAAGAATGAGACATGATAGCATGAACGCCCGCAAAAAAACATTGACAGGCGTGAACCCAAATCCGCACGTAAGAAACCGAGTTGTTGGCGTAAAGCCAATAAGGACAAGGAACGTAGAAGCGGCATCCTG
>JAKJCY010000110.1 GCA_022706235.1 Candidatus Hydrogenedentota bacterium
AGGCCTTGCGCTGCCCATGTAGGGGACATATAAACAAAAATGCCAGCGGCCGGAAGGTATCGCGGAATCCGTTTGCACGTGAAGGCCGTTTGGGAATGCACTGACATCGTCTCACTGCGTTCCCGTGGCGAGAATGTAGTCAGGAATGCAGGGGCAGACCCGTGTATTCGGGTCTGTCCCTGCATTTGATTTTGATAATTGCGGATTGATGATAACTGGCAATTCGCCTGAAAACATGGGAAGCGCCGATATCTTTGCCGGTCTCTTCCCGGCGGTAGGCGTGTTGCATTCAGTAAGGGTACAATCGGCACGGTGGCGCGAAAGCAATACGGGGGTCACGACCGTGGAAATAAAATTCTGGATATGCTTTAATACAAGAAGCACTGTGGCAGGCGACAAGAGCCTATACCCATTCAGAAAGCCGAACCTATGAAAAACGCAACCAGACCCTCTATCAGAATTGCCTGTGTCGCACGAAAACAAATCACGAACGCGCTTATAGCGCTTGTGGAGGAGGCGGAGGCGGGCTGGATTATTGAGAAGACACCGGATATTCCGACCCTGACCCGGAGTGCCGAGTCCCGCACCGCCGATTGTATTGTGTACGAAGTGACCCCAAAAGACATGGACCTCCGTACCTATATCACGTTTTGTGACGCCCTTCCCCGGGAACGGCCTCCGGTAGTGCTCATAACCGCCGCCCGTGGCTACAAGACGCTGCGCGCGGAAATTATGAAGGCCGGCATTCCGGATGTTCTCGTGGCGGCGGACAAGGCGGAAAACCTTTTTATGGTGCTCGAGTCCCTGCTCCACGGCTATCAGGCGGCACCGCTCCCCCCGATGCAAAAACGACCCTCCGAATCTCAGGGGGTTAGCGGGAAAGGCCTTCCGCCGCATCTTCAGGGACAAGGATACCAGTTCCTGCTGAAAACCTGCCGCGATGCCGTGATTGTCTTTGAAGCGGTTTTGACCGGGGAGACGATGATGCTTGTCAGGGAGATTAATCGCAGTGCCTGCCTGTGGCTTGGACAATCTCCCGCCGCGCTTTACGGTTCCGCATTCCGGAATATCTTTGTCTTTAAAAACGAAAAACAAACGGTAAACACCCTTGACGGCCTCCTGAGCAATCAGACAACCACCTTTACCGCTTCCATGCGCGGGGAAAGAGGAACCCTGATTCCCGTGGAGGCCGTATGCGACAACTTTCCTTCGGACCGGGGCACGCATTTTCTGATTGTAACAGCCCGGCGGCAGGACACAGCCTTATCTTCAGGAGAAATCAGAAATACAGCGAATGACTTTACAGGTTTGCCGGTACAAAGTGTTATCACCATGTATGAAGGAAACCTTAAAACCCAGGCTATGATTTGGGGCGGGGAAGTGGAGGAAATAACCGGATTCACGTCCCGGGAATTGAAACAGGCGGGATTAAGGGGATGGCGGGAGCGCGTCTGCCCGGAAGATTATCATCGGGTAATCATACGCATCAATGAAGCCGTGCGAAAATTGGGTAAGTACCATCTTGAATACAGGATCGTGCACAAATCGGGGGAAATCAGGCATATTGAAGACCACGGCGTCATCCTGCCCGACGAGTCAGGAACCGCCGAAAGGCTTTTAGGCACCATGGGTGATATTACACTTCGCGTGCAGGAGCAGGAACAGCGGTTGCGCCTGGAACAAGAGCTGCAGCACTCGCAACGGCTTGAAAGCCTGGGCGCCCTCGCGGGAGGAATTGCCCATGACTTCAATAATATTCTCGCGGGCATCATCGGGCTTACCGACCTGGCGCTGCGTGAAGTGCCGGCAAACTCCTTTGTAAATGAGGATTTGAAGGAAGTGCTGCAGGCGGCGAACCGTGCCAAAGAACTGGTGAGGCAAATTCTCGCTTTCAGCCGCCAGTCGGGACAGGAAAAAAGTCCGCTCTATCTGCATATCATCGCGCGCGAAGTGATAAAGTTTTTGCGGGCGTCCCTGCCGCCCACCATTGAAATAATCGACAGCGCCGACATCCATTCGGGCGCCATTATGGCAAACGCGGCGCAGATGTACCAGGTTATCACCAATTTTACAACAAATGCCGCCCACGCAATGAAGGATAAACCGGGGAAGATTGAGATAAGCGTGCGGGATACGGACCTGAGCGAAAAGGAAGTGCGTAATTTTCCCGGCCTGAGGCCAGGGCCCTATGTGCGCCTGTCTGTGCAGGATACCGGGCATGGGATGTCAAAATCGGTGCTGTCACGCGCCTTCGACCCTTTTTTCACCACCAAAGGCCCGGGAGAAGGTTCCGGAATGGGCCTGGCGGTGGTCCATGGAATTGTCACGGACCATGGCGGCATGGTGACGGCGCAAAGCCGCCTTGGCGCCGGTTCCATTTTCGATGTGCTCTTGCCCCGTATCTCCGGGGTTAAGATAGAGGAAACTGAAAAAGGAAAATATGTCAAAGGGAGCGGCGAACGCCTATTGTTTGTCGATGATGACGTGGCTGTACTTCATTTTGCGGATATGGCCCTGCCCAGGCTCGGATTCGAGGTCACACTATGCATGAGTGGCGAGGAAGGGCTGCATGTGTTTATGGAAAACACTGATCTTTTTGATCTGGTGATAACCGACCAGATTATGCCCAAGATGTCCGGCCTTGACCTGGCAAAAAAGGTCCACGCCGTCGCTCCGCAGGTGCCTATCCTATTGTTTACCGGCTTCAGCGACATCATCCTGCCGGCCACACTTGCCGACCATGGCATTGAGGAGGTGGTATATAAACCCATCGTCATGAATGACTTGGTCTATGCCATTCAGCGGGCTGTAGACAAATCCCGCCATTCAACCGTAAAATAAGTCGCCAACCCTTACGGGAGTGGAGTTTTCCAGCATCCGGCGGTAGCCGTTGAGTTTAATTCAGGAGCGGGGAGATAGTATACTTAGCCGGGGGAGGCAGGGGAAAATAAACATTTAACCGCAAAGGATAGCTGCCCAATGATTATTGTAATGGCCTCGGCACGGAAAGAGGATGTTGACCATGTTGTTTCGCGTGTCGAAGAGCTGGGATATCAAGCCCATGTCATTCAGGGGGTGGAACGTACCGTAGTCGCGGCCGTGGGTGATGAACGTGGCAAGGAGCGGCTGACCTCGCTTGAAGCGCTTCCCTATGTGGAACAGGTTATCCGGGTATTGAAACCATTTAAACTCGCCGGGCGTGAAGTAAAAAAAGAAGACACAGTGATCTCCTGCGCCGGCACCAGGATAGGCGGTACCCATTTCGGCGTCATGGCAGGGCCGTGCTCGATTGAATCCGAGGAACAAATACAGGAAACCGCGGAGGCGGTCAAGGCGGCCGGGGCGACTATTCTACGTGGCGGCGCCTTTAAGCCGAGAACCTCCCCTTATAGTTTTCAGGGCTTGGAAATGGAAGGCTTGCGCATTCTTCGCCGGGCGGGCAAGTCGGTGCAAATGCCGGTTGTCACCGAAGCCACCACGCCAGAGCAGGTGCCTGTGGTGGCGCAATATGCCGACATGATACAAATCGGCGCGCGCAACATGCAGAACTACGGGTTACTGCGCGCCGTTGGAAAGGCACAGAAGCCGGTGCTGCTGAAGCGCGGCATGATGTGCACTATCAATGAGTTTCTGATGTCCGCGGAATATATTCTTTCCGAGGGCAACCCGAACGTGATCCTCTGTGAACGGGGCATACGCACGTTTGAAACGGAAACCCGCAATACGCTGGATATACAGGCGGTACCGGTCATCAAACTGCACAGCCATCTTCCTATCATCGTGGATCCGAGCCATGCGGCCGGCCGCTGGGATATTGTCATCGCCATGGCATGCGCCGCGGTGGCGGCCGGCGCCGACGGCATCATGGTGGAGGTCCATACAAATCCCGAGCAGGCGCTTTCAGACGGGCAGCAATCCCTGCGCCCGTCGAAGTTCGCCGCGCTTATGGAGAGAATCCAGCCGTTGCTCCAGGTCATGGGTAAGACGACCCGTTGACCGCCATGTATGAAACCGCAGGCCAAAGTGAAAAGCAGGTAGATTGCCCATGAGCGAAGATGTTCTGGATGATGAATTTATGGATGCCGTGGAGAGTCTGAGCCGTGAAGAATCCCGGGGCGTACTCTATGCCCTGTTGTTCGTCGGCGACAGCCCCGTGAGCGCGCCGCGCCTGGCCGAAGCGCTCGGCGATATGGATACGGATATTGTCGTTACCCTTCTTGGCGAACTGCAAGAGGAACTGAACGGACGGGCCGGGATTCCTTATATGCTGCGTGAAATAGCCGGCGGGTACCAGCTGGTGACAAAGCCGGAGTTCGCCCCGTATATACGGCGTTTCTTCCGCATCAAAAAAAGCAACCGTCTGAGTAAGGCGCTGCTGGAAACCCTGGCGGTTATCGCCTACAAACAGCCGGTAACCCGGGCGGAAGTGGAGGCTGTACGCGGGGTGAGCGTTTCCTATGCCTTTGACCAGCTGCAGGAGAAGCGGCTCATCAAAATATCCGGTATCGCCGACCTCCCGGGCAGGCCCAAGTTGTACAAGACCACGGATGAGTTTCTCGTCACTTTCGGCTTAAAAAGCCTAAAAGAGCTTCCTGCCTTGGATGAATTGCGGACCATGGAATAGTATGGAACAGGTGCGCCTCCAAAAATTTCTGGCCGAATGCGGCGTGGATTCGCGCCGGGGATGCGAACAACGCATCCGTGAGGGCAAGGTGCTGGTTAACGGCACAGCGGCCCAGCTAGGCCAGCAGGTAGTCCCCGAGGTAGACCGTATCACCGTGGACGGCCGCCCCGTAATTTCCGACAAAAAAATCTATGTGGTTCTCAATAAGCCGACTAACGTGATTACCACGGTCAAGGACACCCACGGCCGGAAAACCGTAATGGACTTCCTAAAAGGCGTTGAAGTGCGTGTCTTCCCGGTAGGCCGGCTGGACAGCGATGTGGAGGGCGTTCTGTTATTTACAAATGACGGCGAACTTGCGTTCCGGTTGATGCACCCCAGTTTTCAGGTTCATAAAACCTACCTGGCTTGGGTGAAAGGGTATGTTCAACCCAACGCCATCAAACGCCTGGAACAGGGTGTTCCCCTGGAAGACGGGATTTCCGCACCCGCCAAAGCGGAACTGCTTCAGGCGGGCAACCGGGTATCCCTGCTTAAACTGGTACTACATGAGGGGAAAAAGAGAGAAGTGAAACGCATGTGCGCCGCCGTCGGCCACCCCGTGGAAAATCTGCACCGGATTGACTTTGCCGGTATTGATGTAAAAGGGCTCCGGCCGGGTGAATGGCGCCGCCTTACCTCGGACGAAATCCGGCGCCTACGCCAGTGTGTCAAACTGTAAGTCCCGACCGGCGGAACGACAGGACGCCGCAATAGAAAGAGTAACCGCTTCTTATGCAGCATTTTGACTCTGATTATGCGGAAAGGCTTTGCGCGCGCATTGAAGGTATTCCCGAGGATCGGGCACCTTCATGGGGCAGCCTGGACCGGCAGGCATTGCTTGAACATTTCATCTGGGCACTCCGGCACGCCATGGGACGTTCTTCCAGGGTACCCGACTGCAGCACCAGGTTTACTCGTCGGATTTTGAAGCCGCTCATCTTTTCGGGCATCATTCGGATACCGAAAAATATTCGGCTACCCGAACCATTGACCAGACAGGGTATCCGGATGTGCGAACCCGGTGATATGGAAACACTTCAGGCATTGCTCGAAGAATATTTAAGGCGGGTGCAGGACGATGAACTTATCCCATCTCCCCACCCTTTCTTCGGCAAGATGGACATAGACGAATGGGACCGCCTTCATGTGTTACACTTTGAGCATCACCTGCGCCAGTTTTCCGCGGATACCTGACGGGATGAGGTCTTGGGTATCATCCAGGCACGTTTCGGGAAAACACGTTTCTCGCTGCAGTTGCGTTGTCGCATCGAGACGGCGTAAAGTGAACCTGTAAACTGAACGGCGCCAGAATCGGCGGAGCATCAAATTTCCCGGAGGAAGACCGATGAGTCCATTAAGTTATTTTTCGACACATTATATGCTGCGCTACAACTTACCCATCGCCGCTATGGTAGTGATAGGTGGGTTTTATCTTCTCCGCCGGGACACCACCCGGAAACTTCTCGGACGCAAGCCCACGGCCGTAGTCCAGTACGTGCTTCTGGCCGCGCTGGCGGTCACGGCGCTCCTGGCGGTGGAAAACTACCGTGCCACGGATTACTATCGCTATGACAGCTATCTCAACGCCTACGAATTTTACCACTACTATATCGGGTCCAAATATGGACGGGAGGTCGGTTATACCGATATGTATGCCGCCTCGTTGATCGCCGATGCCGAAACGGGCATGAAATGGAAGCACCAAACCGGGACCATTCGTGATTTGAGCTCGGGGCGTCATGTCAACTACAAGGAATTTCTGGACAAGGCTGATGAATACAAGGCCAAGTTCACGCCGGAACGGTGGGAAGAATTCAAGAAAGATATCGTGTGGTTCAAGGCGCATCTCGTACAGTCTCGTTGGAGCGGGATCCTTCGCGACAAGGGCTATAACGGAACGCCCGTATGGACCATGCTCGTCGGCGGCCTGTTGAGCAACACCATTTCCACGGACAATGAATGGGGCATGATGTTTCTTGCTCTTCTGGATCCCCTGTTAATCCTGATTACTTTCATCATGGTTGTCTGGGCATTCGGGCCACGCACCGCATTTCTAATGATCGTGCTGCTGGGAACCAGCTATGTCATGAAGTGGTGGCACATGAAAGGGGCCTATCTGAGGACCGACTGGGCCATGTGCCTGGTCATGTCCGCGTGCCTGATACGGAAAAATAAATTCACGGCGGCGGGCATTGTGACCGGGTATGCGGCCCTGTCGCGAATATTTCCCGCAATCATGGTTTTCGGGGTCGGGGCGAAACTGTTCTGGGACCTCATCAATCTCATGGTTACGCATATCAAGAAACTCCATGACCGCCTGGAAATGGCAAAGCGGCCCCTGGAGGTGCGGCTGCTGTTCAGATTTACCGTCACACTCTTTATTTGTTTGCTGATTTGGCGAAGCTATACGCTGCTGTCGGGAGTTATCATCCCCTTCTTGTGTCTCGAAGAACGTAGTGCACATGGATTCTTCGGTCAACTGGTGTCCGGCGCCGGCGGCTACTCGCCCCTGCTGCAGGTGATTATCCTGGCCGCATGGGTCTGCATCGGTGTTTATTGGGCGGCACTCTTTTGCTGGGGATTCTGGAAAAAAGTTCTGGAGCGTCGTTACGCGTACTTCTTTCTTGCCTTTGCCGCCACCACCGTGGGCCTCTTGGGGGTTTCCTCGCTCTATTGGCACGGCACCGATTACTGGGCGCAATACCGGGCCAAAATCAGCAAGCACAACGAAGACATCAGCACCTGGCGCGTGGGGTACAAATATATCTTCATTGCGGATTTTGGGGACGATTTCAGTTATATTGAAAAACCCCTCAAGGCATGGCAGCCGCGGTCCCATTCCAGCTGGTTCAACGAAAAGAAAACGGAATGGTGGACCACACAGGTCTATATACTTTTACTGACGCTTTTTGCCTGCATGACGTTGAAGGATTACCGGGCGTATCTTCTCGGATTTATCCCCATGTTCTTCCTGATTTCCCCCACCTACTATTATTACATCATGTTGCTTGTGCCCTTGTTGTTTTTCGCGCCGCGCATTGAACACGGCCGGTATGCGGCGGGTATGTGTTTCATGTATCTGACCGGCATGTCCGGATACTGGTTCTACACTATGTGGCAGCAAAATTATGGCACCTATTACTGGATTTCCTTCCAGATCATGGTGCTGCTGCTGTATATGTTATTTCTGGCGTATATTGAAAATATCAAGTTCGCTGCGGAATGGCGTTCAGCCCGCCGGGCCTATAAGATGGACGCCTCCATTCCGGACACCATATAAAACATCCCGCGAATAAGTTCCGCCGGAACTTGTTTGCGGGTATAGGGGCTATAAGCCCGCTCGCGCACCAGCGCCGGGACGGGGCCACCTGCCTTTCCGGGCTACAACATGATCTCTCGGGTACTGTCCAGCCACGGGCGAATCGTAATACATACAGGAGCACAAATAGAGCCGGTGAATAGTGATCGTCAGGATAATCTTCCTTTTTTTGACATGCCGGACGGAGAGGGTATATTTGATCGGCAGATGCATATGCCCCTTTTCGGCACGCGCTGGGCTGCGCCCGTTGAAGTCATTGTGAAACGCGACGGGCGCAGGGAAGCCTTTGACAAACGCAAGATAGCCGCTTCCATACTGCGCGCCGCGCCTGAAGGCGCTACACTTGAAGCCGATACAGCCTCCAGCATCGCATCCGCCGTCTCCATCTACCTGTCCAAACGGTTGAACGGCGACCCGGCGAGCGCCGACCAGGTGAGCGATGCCGTCGAACGCGTCCTGATTCAGATGAACCAGGTGGATGCCGGACTGGCTTATGCCCGCTATAGAGACCGGCGTGCCCGGATTCGACGCCTCCGCAAGGGGGATATGCAGGCATTACTGAGCGAACTGGAAGAGGCGCGCCAGGAGCGCGGTGCCGGGCTGGCCAAAGACATGGAACTTAATGTGCAGACGAGCCAGGACAGGCTGGTCAAATGGAACCGTTCCCGGATTGTGGAAGCCCTGCAACTGGAGACCCGCTTGGATGCCGGCATGGCGAGTGTTATCGCCGCCGAAGTGGAAACGCAGATTGAACAGGCCGGCATTACCGTATTAACCGCGTCGCTGGTCCGGGAACTGGTGGGCGCAAAACTCATCGAGCATGGGCTGGTCGAAGAAAACGACCTGCGCCGCCGCCTGGGCGTCCCCCTGTATGACGCTTCCCGTATTATCCGGGGCTGCACGGCCGAGGCCCTGTGTGCCACCCCGAAAGACACGGACAATATTTTGGCGCGAGCCGTAAAAAAAGAATATGCCCTCGCCGAAGTATTTTCCACCCCGGTTACCCAGGCTCATCTGCTGGGACGCATACATATCAACGAACTGGAGTTTGTGGACCGGCTCTATTCCTGCGAACAGCATGTTGCGACGGCTTCCGTATTCGGGCAGGTTCGAGAGGATATCCCGGAAATAAAGCATGGAAACGGGTCACCCGCGGCCGTTGTTGCAGCAATCATGAAACATCATGATTTTCTTCAGACTTTTTTCTCGAGGTCCGTCGACTGGCATGGTTTTAATTTCCTGGCAGCGCCCTTTGTCGCCCGGGCCGGCGATCCTGAATTAAGGCTTTTCGCCCGCACCATTATCCGGGAATTCGCGTATCGCGCCTTCCTCCGCAAACGCTCCCCCATGCGGATTTCCATTTGTTGGAACCTTCCCGCCCATATGGCCGGCATGGCCGCGCCCGGCCTGGAATCCGGTACGGGGGACTCGTACCACACCCTGGAGCCTGTGGCCCGAAGATTGTTTTCCGCCCTACTCGAAGCCTTTGGGGCGGGCGATGCTTCCGGGTATGATTTCACCGCACCGGTTGTAGAGGTGGTTCTGGATGATGGGCTTTTCCAGACCCTTGAAGGCAATGCCGGGCTGCTGCTGGCGGCACGCACCGCCTTGCAAAGACCCAATATCTGTTTTCGGCGTAAAGAGAGGGGGGCTGTACCCGAAGCGGTACTGTCGAAAACCGCATGGGGAAATTTGAATCTTATCTGGCATCGCGTGACCCTGAACCTGCCCAGGGCCGCCGTGGTCGCTGAGGACGAACAGGGCCTTTGGGAGGAGTTGGACCGGTTATGTGATATTGCGGTCAATGCCCACGAAGAAAAACGGGAGTTCCTGGAGGCACTACTGGACCCGGACGGTTGTGCCCCCCTTTCCCCGCTCGCCCGCGCACTTCAGCATGCACAGGACCCCGGCTTGAACACCGGAACCTTCATGGTTACCGTGGATGGCCTGTCCGAATGCGCCGAGATTCTGCTGGGAACCGGGCAGGCCGCCTTCGGTGCCAGGACCCGGCTCATGGAAAATATCCTGGCCCATTTGAGTGGTTCGCTAAAACAGAAATCGGGCAGAGCGGGAATCCTCTGCCTTTTAGCCGCCAATGCCGACCCCGAAATCAGCCGTCGTTTCGCGGCGGTGGATGCGGGGCTATATCCACGCCTTATGGATTCCATCATCAAGACCGACAAACAAACCCAGGTGTCATCCTACACCCCCGGCACCGCCCTGCCTGGAGACCATGCCCTGAATCCCTACGAGCGGGCGCGTGTTGAAGGTGCCATGCATGCCCTCTTGAAAGACTGTCCGTTCACGTGCATGCCTATTCCCCTCAGTGAGGCTTCGGAAACCACGGTGGCCGATTTACTGAAAAAAGTATTTTATCAAACCACCTGCAAAGGTCTTTGGCTGAAACGCAACCATTCCTGAACTCTCATGAGTCTAATTGTGAAATCGGCAGGACAGTGATATCATAAAGATAAATGTGATACAATAAAAACAGATTTTAAAAGAAAAGAAAATCACCGGTAACTGCGTATTCTATAAGCCGTAAACAAGGCATATTTTTTTATAAGTGGTGTGCTATGTTCCGGGTGTGTGTGCGGAGGCATTCTTGGAATCAGGCATACTGATACTTGAATCGGCTGTAATGTACTACCACAAACTTCTCAGGGAGATGATTTCAATGGATGCCTGTAATCTATTCAGTTTAAAGGGGAAAACCGCCGTAGTCACAGGTGGCGGCGGCGTGTTGGGTACCGAAATTGCCTGCGGCTTGGCCGAGGCCGGGGCTTCGGTGGCCATAGGGGATTTATTACCGGACATGGCTGACCGGTGCGCCCGCCGGATTCTCGCAAGCGGCGGCACCGCAAAAGGCTACACAATGGATGTTTTCAATGCGGATACCATCCGGCAGTGTTGCACGGATATCGTGGACGATTTTGGCGGGATAGACATTCTGGTAAATGCCGTGGGCGGCAATATGAAGGGGGCAACGACCACAGCGGAGCAATCTTTTTTTCAGATTCCGCCAGAGGCATTGTCCAAAGTGATGGACCTCAACCTCCTGGGCGGTGTAATCGTGCCAAGCCAGATTTTTGTCCCGTCCATGTTGAAGAATGAGAATGGGGGCGTCATCATCAATATTTCTTCCATGAATGCATTACGGCCCCTCACCCGAATTCCGGGCTATAGCGCCGCCAAGGCGGCCGTCAGTAATTTCACGCAATGGCTGGCGGTCCATCTTGCTCAGGAATATCAGCCTTTAATCCGCGTCAATGCCATCGCCCCCGGATTCTTTCTTACGGAACAGAACCGGTACCTCATGACCGAAAAGGACACGGGGGACCTTACTGCCCGGGGACGTACGGTACTCAACCACACGCCCATGGGGCGTTTTGGTAATCCGGAAGACTTGATTGGTGCGACGGTTTGGCTCGCAAGCGACGCATCCCGTTTTGTGACGGGAATTGTTTTGCCAATAGATGGCGGTTTTTCCGCCTTTTCAGGGGTTTAAAAAATAAACATCGCTCTAAAAGAATAAAAAGGCCGAAGGGCGTGTTTTTGGGTACGGAATTTTGCGATTAGAGGAGACTTTGTTTTATGATGGATGCAGCGAAAGTGTTGAGGGACAGAAAACCTGAACACAAGTATTTAATTGCGATAGACAGTGACGGTTGTGCCTTTGACACAATGGAAATAAAGCAGAAAGAATGTTTTATTCCAAACATTATTAAGTATTGGTCGATGCAACCTATCGCGAAATACACGCGAGCGGCGGCTGAATTTGTCAATTTGTATTCTAGATGGCGCGGTTATAATCGTTTTCCCGCTCTTGTCAAAACGTTTGATCTTTTGGAGCAGTGGGATGCTGTAAAGGCACGAAACTTTGTAATACCGCGAATAGATATGTTAAAACAATGGATAACTGAAGAATCAAAATTGGGTAACCCGGCACTTCAGGCATGGTGTGCCCACCACGATCCGGAAGAAGCGCCGGATATGCACCAGACCTTGACATGGAGCCTGGCGGTGAACGAAAGTATCGCTGATATTGTTCAAGGCGGGTTGCCGCCCTTCCCCTTTGTCCGCGAATGTTTGGAGCGGGCGCAGGAAAGGGCTGACATCATGGTGTGTTCGCAGACGCCGACGGAGGCCCTGATTCGAGAGTGGGAAGAACAAGGGCTGAAAAAATATGTGTTTTGCATCAATGGTCAGGAGATGGGTACCAAAGGGGAACATATCCAGTACGCCGCGGAAGGCAAGTATGACAGGGATAAGATACTGATGATAGGCGACGCTTTTGGAGACTTAAAAGCCGCCCGCGCCAATGGCGCGTTGTTTTTCCCTGTGAATCCCGGCGAAGAGGAGCGTTCCTGGCAGCGGTTGTTTGAAGAAGGCCTGGACCACTTTTTCTCCGGAAGTTTTGCCGGGGCTTACGAAAAGACATTAATCGAGGAGTTTGAACAGTATTTGCCTGAAACACCCCCATGGAACCGCTAAGAGGCCCCGGGGTGCGGATACGCTGATTGGGTGGGGTTTCGGGCTTTCGGGATAGCAGGGAACCGGGGCGTGTGGAGTACGCCAGGTACCAGGTAGCGTGAATCCGCTATCGATGTTAGAGGAAAAGGTTTACAACATAAGGACGGTGAACCCAAGTGATAGACACAAAAAAACTGACGAATGGTCGTCACAATCGAACCCTGTCATGTAATGTGGCGGAAATACTGACGCGGCGCATTGTTTCCGGCGAGTACCAGGTAAGGTCCAAACTGCCCACCGAGCGCCTGCTTTCCGAAGAATTTGGCGTGAACCGGCATGCTGTACGAGAAGCGCTCAAGCGCCTCGAAGCCATCGGGCTGGTTGAAATCAAGCATGGTTCCGGCATCTATGTGCAACCACTGCATCTGACTGCGGGTATTGAAATCTTCGATGCCATGTTGTTCAGGATGGACGGCACCTTGGACCCGGTTATTTTGAGCAATATGCTTGATTTCCGGCGCCACGTCATGATCAACCTCACGGAGTTGTCCGTGCAGAGGCGCAAACCCCGTCAATTGGGCCGCATTTGCCGCGTGATCGATGACATCTGCTTCAACCGGCGCAAGAACCTGATGGAAGATGAAGGGGAGCTTTTCTACAACCTCTTCGAGAATATCGCCGCAGCCACCCAGAACCGGGTATATTCGCTGGTTTTCATAACACTCAGCCAGGTGTTCCGAAATATCCGTGCGACCCTCTCCGACAGGCTTCCGGATGACCGTTTTGGGACCGAGGACTTGATGAAACTGCGGGAAGCCTTTGAACGGTCCGACAAGGAAGCCGTATCCGAAATCATCTCGCGCTGGTTAAGTGTAATGGAAACGGCCCTTGCGCCCTACTGTGTACCCGAGGAAAATAGCCCTCAAGAATAATAACCGTTGCGGGGTCAATGATGTCCAAGGGTACTGATGTTCGGTGTGTGGGCACGGCCCTTTATTTTCTGCCGGTCACCACGCGGGTTCCTCTGAAGTTCGGGACCGAAACGCTTACATCGGTAACGTGCGCGCGGGTATGTCTGTGTGTTCGTGACCGGCAAGGCCGTTGCGCGGCGGGATGGGGAGAAACGCCTTTAAGCGTGCAATGGGTCTGGCCCGGAGCGCTTTCCTATGAGGAACGCCACCGGGCGTTGCGCCTGTTTTGCACCGAATTGACCGGGGCATGGGCGCAGTTCACTACTGACGGCCATTGCCTGGAGGTTGGCCATGCTTTTCTCGAGACCCGGCTTCCTGAAGTACTCAAGGACTTCAACCGGCAACGGCCCGGCCGTGAAATGCCCTGGCTGGCCGCCCTGGTATGTTGTTCCGCGTTTGACATCGCCCTGCATGACGCCTACGGTATGCTTCACCATGTTCCCGTATACCAGACCTATGGGCCCGACTGGATGAACAGCGACCTCGAAGCCTTTCTGTCCCCCGCACGGGACACAAAAGTATCTTTCGCGGGGCGATATCCGATTGATTTTTTCCGCCAACCGCCAAAGAGGCGGTTGGCCGCCTGGCATCTGGTGGGCGGCATGGACCCGCTGGATGCGGCAGGAGAAAACGGCAGCAAGCCTGAAGATGGATACCCCGTACTGCTGCGCGAATGGATTCGCCGGGACGGCCTTTATTGCCTGAAAGTAAAATTGCGGGGCAATGATGGCGCGTGGGACTACGAACGGCTGGTGCAAACAGGCCATATCGCCGTGGAAGAGGGTGTGCTATGGCTTACGGCGGATTTCAACTGCACCGTCACGGCCCCCCGTTATGTCAATGAAATTCTGGATCGTCTCCGGGACAAAGAACCGCGCATTTACGGTATGATTCTGTATGTGGAACAACCTTTTCCCTATGAACTCGACCAGCACAACATCGATGTGCATTCGGTCGCGGCACGTAAACCTCTGTTCATGGATGAAA
>JAKJCY010000111.1 GCA_022706235.1 Candidatus Hydrogenedentota bacterium
AACGTTCGAACCGGGCGGCCTCTGCTGGAAAAGAGCGCGTCAGTTCTGCCCATACCTCGCCCAACACCCCATCCTCCCACAGGGCGGGTCCAAATTGGTGCTCGCGGTCTCGAAGGGCCTTGCGGGTGTTTGTCAGGGTTTCCGCCCAGGTGCTTTCCCTGACGACCATATTCCCCGCAAACGGCACCGCCCATTTTTCCGCCAGGCCGGTCTCCATCCGGTTGCGCTCTTCATCATCCAGCGCCCTGTCGTACAGCAGAATCTCGGCGATGTCGCCGTTCCACTCCTGCCCATCGGCAAACCACATGCCAATCCGAAGTTCGTTCGCCATGCCCCCGACATCCGGCCATGTTGCCGTTCCGAGAAGTTTATTGTTGCGGTACAGGGAGAATTGTTCCCCCTGTTTGACAACGGTATAGACGCAGGCACGCGATGTGGCGGGCAGCCAGGGGGTATTAACACCGACACCTGCGGCGAGTTCCAGGTAGCAGGTGCCGTCGCCCTTCGTTCCCAGCGACCACCAGGACGCGTTTCCCGGCCCGAACCGATTTCCGATAATGCCCCGGTAATTGGCGGGCGTGTCCGCATTCAGCGATGCCACGGCAAACACCGTCCAATTCTCGCCGGACCACTCCCGTTGCAGAGGCACAGACAGGAACGCCTTTCCCTGAAAGCGTACCGTGGAACGGCCGTTGATCGCCTGTTCGGCGCAAAGCGGTTGACGGCCCGGATCCGGCTGGACCGCGTGAAACCCATGCCCGGAGCGGTCTTGCCAGGGGGAGATGGCGGTACCGTTACCGGTCAGTTCGCCGGCGTCCAGCCATAATTGACATCCCGATATCTCAACGGCGGCTTGGGCATGAATGGAGAAGGCGCCCCCTAAGAGCCCCAACAACAGAAGATAGTGTACACCGTTTCTGAGATACATGAGACCGTCTCCAGACACTTGTCTTACAACAGATTTGCAGCGTTGCCAACAAAAGTCCCCGTTGCCGATGCTGAGAATCAAAAACGCCGAAATGTCCCGTGCTTACTCGGCGGCATAATCATAGCATTCCCCCCATGCCATGAGCACGGCCCGGCCGGCCATGTCGCCCAGCCGTTCCCGGATAAGCCACGAGGGCTTGCGCTGGTCAAGGGTATGGCTGATTTCGTTGTCATGCCCCGGGATCACCAGGACCGGATTGAAGCCCGCAATCAGGCGCGGCAGGTCCGGCGTCCAGCAGTTGGGCATCAGCACGTCAATCTTCTGCGTTTTGGAAACCGTGTCAATCCATTCGAAATCCCCGGTGTTGGACTGGTCGCCCGTATGGGCGAAGGTCAAGCCGTCGGGTGTGGTGACAACGACGACATTGTTCGCGACAGGGTCACCCTGATGACCGGGGTAGTTAATCACCTTTACGCTATCCGCGCCGCCCCGTATGGGAATGGTTTGTTCGGCATCGGCCGTGCGCTTCAGGTAGATGAGACCCTCCGCAAAGGGCCGCGTTTCCCAGAGCCCTTCGGGGGCAGCCACCCGCTTTCCGTTGCGGACGAACAGTTCCGCGATACGCAGGTCGGCATGGTCCGGGTGAAAATGGCTGATGAACAGGAGGTCACAGGCGCACGCGAGGTCTTCAAGGAGTTCGTCGGGCAGGACAAAGCCATCGTTTCCCAAGTGCCTCCCGCTCACGAGGTCGAAGGCGAGGGTTACGGAGGGGGTTCGCACGATGAATCCGTGATTGTACAGTTTACAAATCCGCGCGCCACGGGTCACCGGCGCCTGGTGCAGCGCCGCGACCACCCCCTTCGTTCTCACGATAAAGAAAGCCTGGAGCGCCGGTTTTTCGGCGGCTTCCGGGTCGAACAGGACGTTGTCCAGCAGCAGCAGGGCCGCCTGGCGCTCCAAAGACATGGTGTGTTTCGGCGGGAATCGTTCCAGGAGCGCCTCCACCGCCGCAAGGGTGTGCTGGTGCTGCTGATTGACGAGGACGGGGATAACATCGCGCCAGGACGCCCTGTTTTCATCGGGAGCGGCTGATTCTCCGAATGATCCCCAGCAGAGCAACAACGGGAAGAACAGATGATGCAGTTTCATGGCATCGAATCCTTTGGTACCTTATCGGCCCACATGGCCTATAAAAAACAAGAAGTTGAATCTGAATAGCCTGAAGGGCTTACCTATCAAAGCCCAAGGGTTGCGGTACTCCGCTACCCTGGGTGAATGTGCGGCAACTTCCCTATCCTACCCTGAAAGGGTTGCGTAACGCAGACTTACGGAACCCATTCAGGGTAGAGGCGGATTGCGGCGCCGGTTCCCCAGGGTAGCGGAGTACCGCGACCCTGGGCTTGGTTGTTCAATCCTTTCAGGATAAAGAACAAGCCTAAAGTACTACAAAAATAATATCAAAAAAAATGCACCAACTGGGTTGCGGGCAGAGCCTGCGTTGGTTTATATACGCATTGATACATGATTTATATTCTTAATAGTGAAATACTCCGGGCTTGTTTGTGTAAATCGTAAGTATGACTTGCGTTTTGCACCTATAGATGATATCATCAGAGAATGATTATACGAGATATTGCCGGAGAATTACTACAGGCTGCAGCGGAATATCCTGTTGCCACCGTCCTTGGACCGCGTCAATCGGGAAAGACCACCCTCACCCGGATGACTTTCCCGGATAAGCCGTATTTTTCCCTGGAAGACCCGGATATCCGCATGGCGGCCGAGGCTGATCCCCGGAGTTTCCTGGCGCAGATGAAAGAGGGCGGTATTCTGGACGAGATTCAGCGTCTTCCGCCTCTTCTTTCCTATGTCCAGGGCATGGTGGATGCCAGCGGGAAGCGGGGACAATTCATTCTTACCGGCAGCCATCAGCCGCAACTCCATGAAGCAATCAGCCAGTCGTTGGCGGGCCGGACAGCGGTGCTGGCTTTGTGGCCCTTTTCACTTCATGAAGTCCGACTATACGACCCGGTCCCGGAGGTCTTTGACTTGATTCATCGTGGATTCTACCCAAGGCTTCACGGGGAAAACTTGGAACCGCGCCGTTTTTTTAACGCATACCTGCAAACTTATGTTGAGCGGGATGTCCGCGCTTTAATTCAGTTGCGGGAGTTGTCACTGTTTCAGAAATTCCTCACCTTGTTGGCCGGCCGCGTGGGACAGGTTGTGAATCTCGCGTCGCTTGGCAATGACGTGGGCGCCTCCGCCCCGACAATCAGAAACTGGATTTCCGTCCTGAAGGCGTCCTACATCGTATTTGAACTTCCCCCTTTTTTCGAGAATATACAAAAGCGGGTGATTAAATCGTCCAAGATATATTTTACCGATGTCGGCCTTGCCGCCTTTCTGCTGGGCATCCATACGGCGGAGCAGGCTTCGCGCGATCCGTTGCGGGGAAACCTGTATGAAAATCTTGTCATCGCTGACATCGTGAAAAGCGCCCTAAACCGCGGGATCCGGCCGGAAATTTACTTCTTCCGAGACTCCCACGGCAATGAGATAGACCTGCTTATCCGGGAAAAGGGCGCACTCATACCGGTTGAGATCAAGTCCGCTGCGACCTTTTCCACGGAATTCATTAAGCGGATAGAGTGGTTTCACTCGCTGCATATCCGGCGGGTCATGCCGGGTGCGGTTCTCTATAACGGAGAGCAATCTTTCAATATCCGGGATATCCGGGTTATCAATCCGCTCCATGTGGAAGACACGTGGCAGGCGCTGGTTTCTCCCGAATAGATCCCCACGTTTCACGGGCAAGGCAATTCCATCAGCGGATAAAACGGCGCGTTCCGGAGACGGTCCTTTGGTCCTTTCTTTTGACAGGCTTTTCCGATAGTAACTGCCGTTTTTAGCTTCATTAAGAATTTACAGACCCCGTTGAATTTCCCAGGCGACGGCGGTGCGGGAGGGCAGGATTAGCGGGGGCAGTACACCATTTTCAATGGTGAGTTTTTCCGGTGGTGTGGCCTTGTCGCGCAGGACCGTCCCTGTCAGGGTGACATCGTGCACCAGGCCGTAGTTGTGCGCGTTATCGAGGGTGGCGGTCAGGGGCGCGTCGGAAACGTTGGCGAAGATCAAGACTGTCTTCCCTTCTTGCGGGAGGGTCCATGCGCCGGTCAGCACGGCGTCGGTCGAGACCCACTGCTCGCCGTTCCATTGCCAGTCGGCCTTGACCGTGGGGAGGTCGCCCGCGAGCCGGGGTGGCCGCAGCATTTCGCCTTCGTAGAAGTAGCGGCGCAGCACCCAGCGGAGTTGCACGAGTTGCTTGAAGAAGGGTCTGTTTTCCGGGGACATGGCAAGGTCGGGATCAAGCCAGCCAAGTTGTTCGCCGTAGACGAGCTGCTGGGCGGCCTTCATGCGCAGGGCGAGGTCGCGGGTGTCGCCGCCGCCGTAGCTGCGGCCGAACATCTGGAGGGCGCCGCCGTACACCGCGGGGAATGCGGGCACCTGGCCGTCCGTCTGCCAGTGCCAGGTCAGGTAGCCGTCAAAGCGGTTGACAAAGGGCTCGCCGTTGCACTCGGTGGTAATCATGCGGTCTGCCGCCATATCCCGGCGCAGCGCATCGAGCAGGGTCCAGTACCCGGTATTCCACCAGGACCCTCCGGCCAAAGGATGGCCGTGGGCGGGGTCCATGCACAATACGGGCGTGGCCGCGGCAACCTGGTCTATGTAGACGCCCTTCACGCCGTATTCATTCTGGAGCCGCAGCACGATTTCTTTCACCTTGTTCTGCCACAGCGGCGTCATCGGGCACATGACCCCGAGTTTTACCGGCGAGCCGTCGCTTTCCTTGCTGCCGTAGCTTTCTACAAAGGGGGCGCCGTCCTCCATTTTGGTGACGGCGGGCAGAGCCACGCTCGTGAACTCGCCATCTTCCGCGCCCCGGTCATGGGTGTCCCAAAGTCGGCCGTTGATATAGGGCATCACGAAAACGTTGGCGTCCTGCAGTTTGCGCACGGCCTCGGTGAAGCCGTCCTTTACCGGGAAATAGTGAGGATAGTCGTTGTCAAAGGGAATTTGGTGCCAGTTGTACCAGTGGAACCCGATGGGAACCTCCAGGAACGCGGCGAAGGCCTTCACCCGGGAAACCACCTCCTGCGGGGCGCCGCCGGTCTGGGCCCACGCGCACAGTTCCCGCATCCAGAGCGGCGTGTCGGTGCGGCCGCCTTTGCCCAGCCGGGGCCACCACTTCGCCTCCGATTTTACCCAGGTCTTGTACCGCTGCGCGGCGTCATACCAGTCGCCCTGGAACAATCCCCACACCGCTTTTCCGGGCAGAACATAGGCATTCGTGGGCGGAACCTGGTTCGGGATGGGATGTTCAAAGAAAAATTTCACTGCCCGCGCCGCGGCCTTGGACTGCAGGACGATTTCCTTGGTGGAGCCCATGGGATCGTGCATGGCATAGTAAAAGCCCGGGGCGGGCCCATCCTCGCGCGGGGCCGCAAAGGCAGCCATGAACTGCATGCTGCACCAGCCGCCGCCGTAGCGCTGCCACTTCTGCAGATCCTGCGTCCACAGGTCCCGAATCAATACGCCCGGGCCGTCCGGATACAGGACGCCGCCGCCGGACGCGGTTTCGTTGAGCGCCACCTGGGGGAACACTACATCCTCAAGGCGTGTTTCCCCGACTGCGCCTTCAGTCTCCAGGTGCCATTCCCAGGAATGGGCGGTGGGATTGGGGACGGCCTTGACGGTAACCCGAAACGCCTCCAGGCCCGCGTCCGGACAATTCTCCCATTCCAGCACGACACCGCCCTCGGAAGCGTTTATGGTCGTGCGCGCCCAGCCCTTTTCCGAGGTCACCCGCTTTTCCTCCCCTTTGCTGTTGTATACCACCAGTTCAAACAAGGGCGCCCGCTCCTGCGCCAGCAGTTCCGTTTTGTCTTCAAGATTGACCAGGCTTGTTACTCGTATGCCCCCTTCCTCCGCCTGCAGAGTCATCTCCAGGCTGCCTGCCGCAAAAGTTTGAGGCCCTTGGGGCCCTGTATCCGCACCGGCAACACAGGAGGCGCATGCCCATGAAAGGGCCGCCAGGACAATGATGAACACTTTCTTTGACGGTGTATTCATATAAAATTTCCGTAACTATTTAGCCGTTTGGCGTGAGTGCCTGTATATGATTCTATTTGGAGTGCGCAAGTCCTACTTGCGCTTTCTCTTTCGTGGTAAGATAACCTTTAGGCGTATAAATAAAGAGTTTAGGGCTTGCGTGTGTAAGAAAGTAAAAGCGCAAGTAGGACTTGCGCACTCCAAATAGGCGGTTTAAAATTGCATAAGAGGTCCTCACTTCGAACGGCTAAAGTGTTACAAATTTCCTTTATGCAACAAAGTGTTCGGCAATTATAGCACCGCGATATGGCATAGGTATATTTGTCTGGATAAAAAAACGGACAGACGTGACATGCTATTTGTCCTTCACGCGTATATGAATAACACCGGGCAAGGCGCTTAAGGCGATTTCGCTGACAAAAAAGTTATGAGTTTAGTTTCTTACGACGAGGAGCGTTAAGCCCTGGTTTAGTTCAAGAATCCAAAAACAACGCGTCATTCCGGTTTTTCGCGGTGGAAAAAGGACGTGTAGCGGAGCGTGTGTCAGGCCGCGAAAAGACCGGAATCCAGTTCCTGAGGCCGTGGATGCGGGATTGGCCGCATTCGTTGTGTTTTTCGAGAAGGGAACCGGGTATTCATTGCAGCGGGCCCAATCTGGATTCCGGTATTTTTCGCGTTGTCCAGTATCGTTCTTCGACCCGAGCCGGCCATCGCGAAAAAACCGGAATGACCGTGGTTAGAGTTGTTTGTAATGTAAGACGATGGTAAAATTTTGTTACGCCGAAGGCGCCTCTTCTTCCGAGCGAAGTCCCGGACGATGCATAGGAGGCTTGTTACAGTGTACGGTTGGAAAATTGCCTTCTACATTGTTACGGGACTATACTTCAAATCCGACAACATTACGGTGATCATGGAGTAAAGGGTGCTCTTTTTTGAGCAAAAGCGAGGCGCTTATGAAACGGAATCTTTGGGGTGTTTTGTGTGTTGTACTGCTTTCCATGCCGCTGTATGCCCAGGACTTGCCGCCGGCCCTGATTATTATTCCCGACCCGGCGCGTCCCCAGATAACACAACCCATGTCCGTCTCGCGCGTGGCGGTGGACGTGAAGGTGTCCGGCTGCCTGGCCGAGACGAGCATGACGATGACTTTTGCCAATCCCAATGACCGTGCGCTGGCAGGGGACCTCTATTTCCCACTGCCGGAAGGGGCGACGGTGAGCGGGTACGCCCTGGATATCAACGGCAGCATGGTGGACGGCGTGGTGGTGGAGAAAGAAAAAGGCCGCCAGGTGTTTGAAAAGATTGTGCGGCAAGGCATCGATCCGGGGCTGGTGGAATACACGAAAGGCAATACGTTTAAAACACGCGTGTTTCCCGTTCCGGCGCGGGGCAGCCGGATAGTACGGGTTTCCTATGTCAGCGAGCTGCTGTCCCGCGACGGCACCCCGGCGTATCAGTTGCCACTGCGTTACCGGGAAAAGGTGGGAGAGTTTTACCTGCGCGTGGAAGTGGTCAAAACGGAGGTCAAACCGGAGATCCGTTCCGGCGGCCTGGATTCCTTTCAGTTTGAAAAGTGGCGGGACAGTTATCTGGCGGAGACTACGCTGAAGGACCAGGTGTTGAACCAGGACCTGGTGATCGCGTTGCCGGATGTGGAGCGGCGTGCGGTGGCCCTTGAAAGCAACGAGAACGGCAATACCTATTTCGTTATCCATGACGAACCCCAAGCACCCAAGGAAGAACCCGCAACGGTTCCGTCGCGGATAGAACTCCTATGGGACGCCTCCGGGTCGCGCGACACGGCGAACCGCGCGAAGGAGATCTCGCTGCTGCGGGCGTACTTTTCGGGAACCGCGCCGGGGTCCCCCGCTTCTATCAAGGACCAATCCGTCACGGTGAATCTGGTCCTGTTTCGCAATGAACGGGAGGCGCCCCGGTCCTTTGAGATTCTCCATGGGAACAGCGACGCCCTGATAGAAGCGCTGGAAACGGCCCCTTATGACGGGGGCACGCAATATGGTTGCGTGTCACCTTCCGCCGGGGAACCGCTCCCTGATTTTTACCTGCTTTTCTCCGACGGTATCGGCAACTTCGGCGAATCGGAACCCGGTCATTTCGAACGTCCGGTCTATGCCTTTTCGGCGGATTCCGAAGCCGCCCATCCCGCGCTGCGGTACCTGGCGGCCCAAACCGGCGGCAGCTATTTCAACCTGAGCCGTCTTGAGACGGAGGCGGTTATCGGCTCCATAGGCAGGACCTGTTTCTCGCTGCTGTCGGCAGAGGTCAAGGATGCCGAAATTGCCGAAGTGCTGCCCGGATTCCGCTGCCCTGTTACGGGGCGTATTACCGTCACGGGCAAACTGCTGTCGGACCGGGCGGACATTATTCTGCATTACGGCAGCGGCAGCCAGACGATGCAGTTGAAAACCTATTCGCTTTCGAAGGCCGATGCCGTTACCGGCGACCTGTTGCGGAAATTCTGGGCCCAGAAGAAACTGGACGAACTCATGATGCGGCCCGAGGACAACGAAGAAGAGATTGTTGAAACGGGCCGCCTCCACGGACTGGTGACACCGGGCACCTCGCTGATTGTGCTGGATAACCTGGAACAATATGTGGAACACGAGATTCGCCCCCCGGCAACGCTTCCGGATATGCGGCGCGCATATGACGAGAGGATGGCCGAAAAGGACAAGGACAAGCGGGAAAAGACCGAAAGCAAGATTGAACGCATCCTTGTCTTGTGGAAGGAACGGGTGCAATGGTGGGAGAAACAGTTTAAGTATCCCAAAAATTTTGTCTTTGACACACCACCACCGGAACGGTCGGCGGGTGATAGGAACGAAGGGGACGGCAGTTCGCGCAGCCCATTCCTGACAGCCAGTCCCGCCATGATTCAAGCAATGCCGCCCTTGGCAGCGGAAGCTCCCCCCCCTATGGAGGCGTCTCCGTCTCCCGGCGCGTCTTCCTCTGCCGAGGCCGCCGAATCCATGCAGGGGCCCGCACCCGAAGCAGATGCGAACCTTGCCACTGCCGAGATTGAACTCAAACCTTGGGACCCCGAAACCCCCTATCTGGACGCGATCAAGAAAGCATCCACTCAGTCCAAATACAGCGCGTACCTGGAACAAAAACGGGAGTTCGGCAAATCGCCCGCGTTCTATCTCGATTGCGCGGATTATTTCCGGGAAGAAGGGGATGCCGCGCTGAGCCTTCGCATGCTGTCCAACATCGCGGAAATGGAACTGGAGAATGCGGCCTTATTGCGCGTGCTGGCGCACCGTCTCGCCCAATGGGACCTTCTCGACCCAAGCATACGGCTTTTCGAAGCGGTGTTGAAACTGCGCGGAGAAGAGCCCCAGTCCTACCGCGATCTGGCGTTGGTGCTGGCCCGTCGCGCAGAGGCACACGGCCTCGAAAAGCAGAAGTCTCCGTCGGTCGCGGCGGATTTTACGCGCGCCATCGAACTGCTCTACCATGTCGTGCTGAATCGCTGGGACCGCTTTGAGGAGATTGAACTCACCGCATTGCTGGAACTGAACCGGATCATCCCTTTGGCGAAACAGGCCGGCGTGACGGGTATTCCCGTGGACGAGCGCCTGATACAGCGCCTGGACCTCGATATCCGGATTGTGATGACCTGGGATGCGGACCTGACGGACCTGGACCTCTGGGTTACGGAACCTTCCGGAGAGAAGGCCATGTACAACCATCCCCTTACCACCATCGGCGGCAAGGTATCCAGGGATTTCACCCAGGGATACGGCCCGGAAGAGTATCTATTGCGGCGCGCAATGCCGGGACCATACAAGATCGAGACGAACTTTTTCGGCAGCTCGGCGCAGGCACTCATCGGCGCCGTCACTCTCCAGGTTGACGTGTTCACTCATTACGGCAGGCCCAATGAAGAGCGACAGTCCGTCACGTTGCGCCTGAAGGATAGCAAGGAAACCATTTCCGTGGCTGAGATCCGTTTTTTGCCTGAAAAGGCGAAAAAAACCTGGAAATAATGCCTTTTCACTAAGCACCAGGCCCCCTGTGACGGTTACTCAGACGGCGCGGGGTATCTCTGTATTCACGGACCCATGGCGGTGTGTTCATTCCTGTATCCGGGATAGTCCCGGACCGCGCGGTAACGCGGCGTCCATTGACCCGACCTGCAAAAAATAGTGGGGGAGCGGAGGCGGACCACAAAAAGCGCTGTGAAATCAGCAATATAGAACCGTTTGTGTTTGTCATTTGCCGGAAAGTGTTGTATACTTGATTCAAAGTGCTTTCTCCGAGACATGCCGCCTACCGGGAAGTGACAAGTACCCAGGGAACATGTCCGCCAGGCATCGCGGGAAACGGCGATACCTCCCATCTTTGGAAAGGGGAATGTCGACGTGGGCACGTTTTCTTTCCGGGAAGGGGAGAAAGAACGGTGTATTTTTTCAAGGATAGAGATGCTTTACGTCGGACTGGATGATACCGATATGCCCGGGACGCGGGGCACGGGGCATTTGGCCCGGGATGTGGCCGCGTGGCTGGGCGACGCGTACCCAATACGGGGCATTTCGCGCCATCAGTTGTTGTACGACAGACGGATTCCCTTCACCGCCAACAACAGTTCGAATGTCATTCAACTGGACGCGCCGGAAACGGACCGCCTGACCATTTTTGAGCGTGTTGCCGAATTTGTTCCTCCCCAGTGTCCCGAGGGAAGTGACCCGGGATTGTGTGTCGCCACGCAGGAGCAGGCCGACGGATTGTCGTTTGGCCGGCAGTGCCAGGTCGAAGTCGTCAAGGTCTCGTTGGCGGTGGACACGGCGGCCAGCCGGGACATTCTTCTGAAAAGTCTTGGGGGCACGCCTTCCGGAATGATTGGCGCCCTGGCGGGCGTATGCCTGCGGGCGTCCGGCAATGACGGACGATTTGTCCAGATTGGGACCATTCGTGATCTGACGGGCCGCGTGCCCCTGGCCGCGGTACTGACGGCGGGTGTTGACCGTGTGCTCACGGAAGATGGCACGGAACTCCATGAAGGCGACATTGAAACAAACGACAAGGTGCGACCCGCGTTGCGAGACGGGCGGGTTACCCTGTATGTCAAACCTGTAACGCCCGGAGTATGGGAAGCCCTGAAACTATGACATGCCCGGGGATGGCCCGGTTGACGGGATAAGGAGCAAGAACCATGGAAAATAAAGACAAGGTTACCGGTAGCCAGGCGACACCCTGCGCCGAGGCCGCACTCATTCCGGAAAAAAGCGCCACAAGTGCCCGTTATCTCATCGGGACCCTGCTCGGGATACTGGTGTTCGCGGCGGCAGTCCTGATATCCGACGCTTCTCACATGAAAATGCCGGGGCATATCGTGGTGTTCTGGTTTCCGGCGCTGATGGCGGGACGCGCCCTGAGCGGCTACCGGGGCAGCGGCCTGGTGATCACCGCTCTGGGCGGCGGATTGGCCAACGTGTATCATCCGCCGGTAGGCGCCGACATGGCGGGTTTTGTGCTGGCGGCCCTGGTGGTGGAAGGTATCATGCTCCTGGCGCGTCAGGAGCCCTCGATCGTGGTCGGCATATTTACGGGAATCGCCGCCGATTTGGGCAAACTGCTGCCGAAACTGGCTGTGATAGTGGCGGGCGGGGCGACCCCGAACCATAACCGGGCGACTCTGACCTTTATGGTTGCGTCCTATGTGCTGTTCGGCGCGGCGGCGGGCGTCCTGTATGTGGCCGGCCGCCACCTAAAACGCAGGGCGGGTGCGCGCATTTCTTCCAAAACCTCCCGGGGCGATTCGGGATTCGTGCGGGCCGGACTGCTGTTCTGGGTCTCCGTCATCAGCGTTCTGGCGGCGCTGTATGTGTAGCCTTTTCCTTCCCCTACGCAACGTCAGTCCCCGGAGGACCGCGGCCGGGACCCGGGGTGCCGCCGGATTTACGTTGATCGAACTGCTGGTCGTGATCGCCATCATCGGCATTCTGGCCGCTATTTTACTGCCGGCGCTGGCCCGCGCGCGTGAGGCCGCGAGGCGTAAAAGCTGCGCCAGCAACCTGAAACAGATGGGGGTCGCCATGGCCATGTACACCGATGAGCATAATGGGTATTTCCCGCCCAAGGCGTCCCGGATACGTTCATTCATGGTGGCCTATGCGAGCCTGTTCCCGGAATACCTGTCCGAGGTGCACGTGCTGGCCTGTCCTTCGGACGCACGGCGGGTGGAAGATGAACTGCTCGCCATTCAGCAGGACCTTTCGCTGACCCCCGTGCAGCGGGATGATCTGTTGAGCGTCTCCTATTCCTATATTTATCTTGGATTTGTTACGCTCGCGGACAGTGACTGCGCCGGGTGGCGCTGGTATATCGAAGACCTTAAAATGAACTTCGGTGATTCGCGTGATGTCGTGGATTTTTGTAAAGATACGGTCATTCCCGACAACGTCTTCTGGCCGACGTCCCTCAGCGACCAGTACGGGCATTATCCCCAAATCGCCGCCACGGGCAGTAATGGCCAGTCTACACTTTACGCCTTGAAAGAAGGGATAGTTCGCTTTCTGATTACAGACGTCAATTCCAATACGGATGAATTCTTTGCGGAGAGTACGGTCCCGATTATGTGGGACGCTTTTGCGCAGAGCTTCGACGGGATCACCTCCAGCAATCGCGGTTTCGGGGAAGGCGTGGCTAATTTCAATCATGTGCCGGGGGGCGCGAACGTCTTGTACATGGACGGGCATGTCGACTTTGTCCTGTACCGGACGCACTACCCGGTCACCGAATGGGTGGCCTGTGAACAAAATAATTCGCGCTTCGGCGGAGGCAACACCCATGGGCTGTAGATGCAGGCACTTGCGGTCATTTCTTCGCTGAATGGCGTTGAACTTGACGCCTTTGATCCGTCGGATCAAACCGATATGACCGATCAGCCTGATGTACAACGCATTTCTCGCGGCATTTTAGTCGTGTCAGATGCCAGCGTTAACTAAGGAGGACATAATCATGCTTCGTCCCGCGCTTATCAAGAACAGGCTGTCGTTGAACGCATCTCCATGCCTGGTCTTTCTGGCCTTCTTGTGCATGTCGCACAACGCCGTGTCGGTCACCGGCAGTGGCGACTCCCCGGCGACGCTGCTGGAGACCGTTTCGCCCGTGCTGCAGTCGGCGGAAGCCGTTTCCGACAAAAGTGTGGCTGCAACTTTCAGTGAGGCGCTGCTTGCGCCGGGCGCGACAACAGCGGCGAACTATACGGTATCAGGAGAGGGCGCGGGCACGTTGGACGCCTCGCCTTCCGGGGCGGCAGGGGGTCCGGAAGCGTTTACACTCGATTGGACAGCCGGTGAAATGCGCAACGGCGTTTCCCTTGCGCTCACGGCATCAGGCCTGCAAGACACGGTGGGCAATCTTATCCACCCCGCCGCGAACGCGGCGTCCTTCGAGGGACTGGGAACGGCCCCGGTATTTTCGGGCGTGACGGTTTTGCCGCCCCAGGCCTGGGCGCGCCAACCGGTGGTAGTGAAGTTTTCCGTGTCGGAAAAACTGAAAGGCGCCCCGAAGGTGCTGGTAAACGACAGCATGGCCACGTATATCAGCGAAGATGCATACCACAACTACATCTATCAGTACACAGTAAAGCGGGGCGACGTGCCGGGCATGGCCACAATAGAATTGTCCGGCGAGGACCTGGCGGGGAATCCGGGGATATCGGTGGATGATGCCGCACTGGAGATTATCACCAACCCGCAGGGCATGCCCTTGTATTGGCTGCCTGTTGCTTTAACACTGCCGGCCGCAGGAATGCTGCTTCTGCGTCGCCGCCGCGATTCCCGGAGAATTGCGGGTTCAAAGAAGCGCGTTCTGTTCCTCGTTTTTTGCCTTGCTCCGGTCTTGGCCTGCGCGCCCGCTTTTGCACAGGCCCCGGAGGTTACCAACGTGACCATGACCCAAAGCCCGAACGGGGCGCTGGGTACCAAGGTGGATATTTATTATGATTTTACCGCGAACGCCCCGTGCGATGTTGTGCTGTTCCTGTCCAAAGACAATGGTGCCGACGGCTATGCGCATGTCGTCCGACACTATTCAGGCGACATTGCAAATGTCGAACCGGGAACGGGCAGGCATATTGTCTGGGACATTCGGGCCGATTATCCCGAAGAAACCCTCCCCGAAGCACGTATCCGGGTGACGGCGGATGATGAAAATATTGTCCACACAATACAGTACGCGGCGGGTGAACACGGTTCCGTCATCGGCACAACGGTGCAAACCCTGAACCACGGGGAGGATGGCGAAACAGTCACGGCGGCGCCGGACGAAGGGTGTCATTT
>JAKJCY010000112.1 GCA_022706235.1 Candidatus Hydrogenedentota bacterium
AATTCCACGTCTTTGTCCTGTTTGGACGGTACAGGCGCGGGAAGCGACAGCCAGTCACCGGACTTGGAAAGGTCGATGAAAGCGGAATAGACCTCGGTATCATGGTTCTCGGGTGTATTACGTTGCAGCCAGGCCACGAGGGACACACCGTCCGGCAGGATGACCAGGGATGGGAAGATGTCGTCCTGTTCATCCCCGGTCAGGTCAACCGGGGCGGACCATTGCAATCCCTCCTCCTGTAGCGCCGCCCTGCTCCACTGCAACCGGAACGGCTTTCTGGCGGGCATTTGCCCGGCCGTGTTTTCCTCTTCTTCAATGGCGGATTGCCACACGGCGACGAGCCCGGGGGTACCGGAGATGTCCGGATGCCGCGCCACGTCGGCATTTTTCCCGGAAACGCCGGGAATGGGGCCGGACGCGTTCCAGGCGGCACTTTGCCAGTGCGCCCACCATAAATCACTGCCCCGTTCCCAAACCATATAGGCGCCGCCGGAACCGTCATCGACGAGACTGGGGTTCGCCTCGGCAATAAGGGCCTCCTCTTCCCCTTCCCCCTCCTCCGTACTGACGGGGTGCGCGCTCAGGGCCAGGTTCACGACATCGGCCGACTGCACAATGTCGTATATAGGTCTCGCGTCAAAGTAGTACCCTTCAATAAAAAGTTCATACGTACCATCGGTAAGCGGTTCGAACAGGAACCTGCCCTCGCTGTCCGTAACGGTACGGGCGGCCCAATTCTCCGCATCCGCCGCGTTGAATGCCGTCATGGTCGCATCGGTGACGGGCACCCCCGTTTCGCTGTTCATGACGCGGCCCGCAATGCGCGCCACGGGCAAACCCGCCGCACGCCGTGCCATGGACGGCAGCAGATACCGCAAATCATTCGCCGGGAAACCGACGGCGTCCAGGGAAGCCGCTTCATAATACAGGGCGTCAAAATAACCCGACCAGGTGCCGCCGAGATAGTCCTCCACCAGCGGCCACAGGGCGGCCCATTCGGCGGAACCGGTGTCCGGCGGACGCAACAAATGGCTGTACCTGCTCCAGTCAACGGTATCCTTCTTGTATTCGACGTACACGTAGTCGAATTCAACGCGGGCGCCCGCGCTACCCCGGGTCTGGATAAGGATGGGAAGGCTGCGATGATAGCCCGGCGGCAGCATATGCACGGGCGGTTCATGATTCAGGCCCAGGAACTGGATGCGCCCGGTTTGCCAGGGGTCATCGGTACTCAACCGCATGAGGGCGTTCTCGCTGGTTACCGTGAACAAGGGCGCCAGCAGGTCGGCGTCACCCGTGTTGGCATAATGGAACCAGACCGTATACCGCCGGTCGGGACGCATGGCCGGAGGAACCTCGATGGAGGTTTCAAGCCTCGGCCCGATGCCGGAAGCGGAGACAAGGACCGCATCCGGCAGGAGCAGCGTGCCATTGTCCGGCCAGACCAGGGCCAGGGTTGCCGTCTGCGGGGGAATCCCGGAGGCGTTGAGCGTTACTTGAAGGGTATTTCCGTCCACCGGAACGGGCGTGAACTGAAGCAATACGGCGCCGTCCCCGCCGCGTAGTTCTCCCCGCATTCCAGCAATGAAGCCGGTTCCATGGAGCGTCATGGTGGCCGTTCCCGCAGCACCAAGCGTGACCGGGGCCGGCAGGGCGGCCACATAGCGATCCGGCGCGGTTACTTCGATGGTAAAGGGATTTTCCGCCGTTGTATCCGCCCAGTTCAACACGCTGACCGTGTGGAAGACCGTCCCGTAGGGCACCTGGACCCGTGGGGTAATGAGGACAAATCCTGTATCCGTCTCTATAGCCACGCCGCCAGTACCACTGTCGAGGCGGAATTGGGCGCCGGGTGCCGATGGCGTCAGAATCGCAACGATATCGCTGGTTACCGCTGATCCTACCGGCGTAAGGAAGGCCCGGGTCCGCCCGTGCGCCACGATGCGTTCCACCGCGCTGTCCAGGGGCAGTTCCTCGGCATCTTCCGGGGCTTCGCCGTGGTATTCAAAGGCGCCCATGTCCGGGCCGCTGCCCCACGGACGGGACTGTCCAAAAATGTCCGCAGGGGGAATTTCGGGCGCCCAGGCGGCGTCCAATGCCGGCGAGCCGAAGAGGATACGATAGTCCCCGTTCGCGCTATCGAAGAACAGGGGATCCTGGTTCAGATTGCCCGTAAACCCGGGGTAACCGCCCTGGACAATGCAGTAAGATACCTCGGGAGCGCCGCCACCTGTGTTCACAATGCCTCCGCCGGTATTGCCCCACACAATGCAACCGTGAAGGGTACTTAAGGCATTGTGGTTTGTGACGCCGACGCCCGTATTGTTCGCGATGGTGCAGAAGAAGAAGGCTGCCTGGGAATCAACCCATACGGAAATGCCCGCCCCTTCACCGTTAGCGCTGTTCTTTGCAATCACACAGTTGACAAAACGGGGGGCCTCGGACCGGGTGTTCTGGCAGCGCACGCCGCCGCCGTTATCCGAAGATGCGTTGTTTATAATGCAGCAATTTCGAATTTCCGGCGCCGTATTGTCGCAGAAAATACCCGCGCCGGAAGAAGAGGCGCCCTTTGTTAACGTAAACCCGTCAAGCAGGGCGTTATTGGCACCGGTCACGCAGCGGCGCGCGTTTTCCCCGTCGATGATACTGGCCGTGCCTGTTGCCAGGTCCCGTTCGTCCAACAGGGTTTCATTTCCGGAGAACCCGCCGTACAGGGCGATGCCCGTGCGCAGGGTAATCCCGTCGCTTTCGGTGCCGGTGTAGGTGCCGGCACGCGCCCAGACCTGGTCCACACCAAAGGAGTCTTCGGCCTTGGTCAAGGCGTGATCCAGGGTCCGGAAAGGCGCCGCCCAACTGCCGCCAAACCCGTCCTCGTCCCGGCCCCGTTCCGCATCCACATAGATAATGTTCGTTTGAATACCGGGTAACAGGCGCCGTTCCCAGGTTACCGGGTCGCCCCCTGTCCAGAACAGGGTCAGCGTGATGGTGTAATTCATCAGCGTCCCATATACATGGGCAGGCGGCTCAAAATCGTCCACAACCGTACCATCGCCAAAATCCCATTGATAGCCGGTGATTGCTTCCTGGCCGGATATGCCTGCCACGGAAAGATTACGCACGGAAACGGCCAGGGTGTCAAGGTCCAGCCCGGATATTACAAACTTTGCCACCGGTGCCGGGTACCGTGTCTCGAACCAGTCCGGGAAGGTGTTGTTATTGGTGTCCAGCAGGTTTATATGGCGGCCCTGGTCGTCGACCGGTTCAAAAGCGTCCGGCTTTCCATTATTGTCGCCATCCTGGAACGCATCGGGATAGCCGTCGCCGTTCAGGTCGCGCATGACTTCCGCAACGCCATCTTCAAGGGCGCTCAGGGTCGTGTAGGGGGCTCCGTTTACCAACGGACCGAGGGTCTCCTCGCGGGCATCCAGTATAAATACGGCCGAATCGGAGAATTCGGGACTGTCCGCTTTGCTATCGAAATGGGAACTGCAGGCGATACGAAACCCGAACCAGTAAGAGGACTGATAGTCCTGGCTGCCGACCGTGGCGCGATAGGCGCTTCGACAGAAGGCCGGGGTGCTGTTCCACGAACCGCCCCGGCGCACCGGCAGGCCGCCCGCAGGATCATTCTTCCAGGCGCGGCCATCATCGGGCGCCCCGTCATAATTCCGGTGCCAGTCGTCTTCACAATACTCGTATAGGTTCCCCGCCATATCGTGAAGTCCCCAGGCATTCGGACGTTTCAAGCCTGCTTCCATGGCCGATTTGGAGGAGGAATTGCCCTGGTACCAGGCGTGCTCCCCGATGCGCTTGGTCTCGGGGTCCTCTCCCCAATAAAAGCGTGTTGTGGTGCCGGCGCGGTACGCATATTCCCATTCCGCCTCCGAAGGTAGCCGGAAGCCGATTCCGGGGTTGGCTTGATTGAGACGCTCCAGGTACCCTTGGGGTCCGCGAATGTCGTCCAACGAAACATAATAGGCCGGATACCTGTCCCCCAGTCCGCGCAGTGCTGATGGTTCCACGCCGGGCCACCCGCCCATCACCGCCAGCCATTGGGCTTGGGTAACCTCATATTTCCCCATCCAGAACCCTCGTGCTAGTGTCACGTCATGGCGCGGTTCCTCGCTGATCAGGCCGTACGTATCCTCCGGAGCGCGCCCCATTGAAAACGCGCCGGGGGGAATCCAGCAGAAGGGAACACCACCGAATTCGCGGGTCTTGCCCGGGTATAATCCGCCTTCAACACGCACAAGGGCACCGGTTACGAGGTCATGAACGCCATCGGCGTGGAAGTTCCAGACAAACCAGCGATGTGTCCCCGGGGCGACTTTTTTATTGGCGTCTCCGGACACGGAAAGCATCCCGCCGGTGAAAGTGGTACCGCCGTCCCGGGAAAACCAGCCACAAACATAGGCGGGCAGGGTGTCGCTGGTGTCCAGGTCGTAGGAAACCTTGAGAAACGCACCGTAAGGTTCCACGACCACGTTGGCTATGGTCACGATTTGTGAAGGTGGTTCCCCTTCGCCCTCGCCCTCGCCCTCGCCCTCACCTTCTCCTTCGCCTTCCCCTTCGCCCTCACCTTCACCTTCGCCTGTATTCTCCTGATCCTGCCAGGGTTCGAATAATACACCATCGGAAACGGCATTGCCCTCCCCTCCCGCATTCAGGGAGGGATGGTACGGACCGGATGGAGCGCCCCACCAGTTATGCCGGGCGTCCACGACTTCAGCGTTCCGATTAATAACCCCATGGGAACTGTTTCCATGGATATTATTATTCCGCAGGGTGATGCATTGCGTCTCACCGGAAACGGTTACGCCTGTCGTATTTAAGGTGAAGGTATTGCCCGCGAGGGTGGTTTCGCCGGTGCTGCCGTAGATGCGCAATCCGTCGCCGTAGGTATTTCGTATTGTGGTGCCAAGCAAATTGAGAGCGCCGATGCCCCGTGCGTAGATTCCCGCGGTTTCAGCATAGCCCGCAAACGCCACCACGCAATGATGTATAGCGGCTGAGCCGGCATTACGAACCTGAATACCTCGCCACCATCCCGGGTTCGGGGTGCCGGCACTGCCGTCGCGGCCGGTATCGCCGCCGACGCTGTCGTCTACGCTTGCGGTAAAATAGATGGGCGCATCATCGGTCCCCACGGCATTCAACCACCCATCTACGTATAAACCGAGATATTGTCTGAACTTAACATTGGTATCGGGCTTGATGTTCAAGACACCGTCCGCCCCCACGGTTATATCTCCGGACGTGAGGCAGAACGCATACAGGGGATTCAACTGCCAGGTGACTTCTTCCGTGATGGTGCCACCGTCCAATGCCACATCATAGAGATTTCCCGTGAATGTGGATGAGGTGTCCACCCAGGAGGCATTGATACCCAGGCGCACACCGTCGGCATTGTCGGCGAACACATTGTTTGTCGAAGCAACCTCTGCGCAATCCGCATCGAGACGCAACCCGGCCCCGGCTGTATTCCGAATAACCGTGTCGCTTAGCGTTAACGCTCCTAACCCCCGCAGGTAAATTCCTGCGCCCTCTGCATACCCCCCATAGGCCACTATACAATGACGCATGGATGCGGAACCAGCCCCCCGTATTTGAATGCCACGCCACCAACCCGGTGAAGGGGCGGTGGCATCGCCGTCCTGGCCGATATCGGTGCCAACGCTGTCGTCCCGGCTGTCCGTAAAATATAGGGGAGCATCGGCTGAGCCCAGGGCATTCAACCTGCCATCCACGTACATGCTCAAGTATTGGTTGAACTTGATGATGGTGTCCGGCATGATAGTCAAGACACCCTCCCCGCCCAACAGGACATCGCTTAAACCGACACAAAGTGTATACGGTGGATTCAGTTGCCAGGTGACCTCCCGGGTAATGGCGCCACCTTCCAACAGGACATCATAACGGTTGCCGGAAAAGGCTGATGTAGTGTCCGTCCAGGAGGCATTGGCGGCCACACGCACACCGGAGATGGTGTTGTTTTCAAAGCTGTTACCGGAGGACTCCAGGGCGGTATACCCCGCCTCCACACGAAGCCCGGCGCCGTAGGTGTCGCGCAGCGTGCTGTTATTCAAGGCCAGGGACCCGGTGCCGTTCATAAATATCGCTGCATTCTCAGCATAGCCGGCATACGCCACCGTACAATGGTTCATCGTGGCCGTGCCCGCATTTCTGACCTGTATACCCCGCCACCAGCCCGGTGCCGGAGTCGTGGCAGTACCGTCCTGACCGATATCGGTGCCAATGCTGTCGTCCCGGCTGTCCGTGAAATATATGGGAGCATCGGCTGAGCCCGGGGCATTCAGCCTGCCAGCCACATAAAGACTGAGGTATTGGGTAAACTTAATGAGGGTATCCGGCATGATGTTAAGGATGCCCTCCGCGCTTACCACGATATCCCCCTGACCGATGCCGAAGGTAAAGGGAGGATTGAGTTGCCAGGTGACTTCCCGATTGATGGTGCCGCCTTCCACAAGGATATCAAAGGGATTTCCGGAAAAGGAAGAGGTGGTATCCGTCCAGGAGGCATTACAGCCCAGGCGCACGCCGCAGAGTGTGTTGTTTTCAAAGGTGTTGCCGTAGGACACCAAGGAAGTATCGTCCGTTTCCACGCGAAGGCCGGCCCCGTATGCGTTACGTAACGCACTGTTTTTTAAGGAGAGGGAACTGTTGCCGCGCATAAATACCGCTGCGTTTTCAGCATAACCGGCATAGGCGACCGTACACGCTTCCAGCATCGCTTCTCCGGTATACCGGACTTGAATACCCCGCCACCAGCCGCTTGTTTCATTTGTTCCGTTGAAGACCGCACTCCGGGCGTTTAAGTGGCCGTCCACATAGATGCTTAAATATTGGGTAAATTTGACCGTGGTATCGTTTTCGACGTTCAAAATGCCGGCCTCGCCGATGATGATATCACCCAGGCCGACACAAAGTGCGTAGGGGGCATTCAGGCGCCAGGTAACCTCCTCTGTGACCGTGCCGCCATCCGCCAGGATATCATAGGGATTCCCGGTGAAGGTCGATGTGGTATCTGTCCACGAGGTGTTGATACCCAGGCGAACCCCCGATATACTGTTATTTTCAAAGCGGTTGCCATTGGAATTGAGCGCCGTATATCCTGCCTGCGTCCGGATTCCGGACCCACTGACGTTGCGTATCTTGCTGTTGCTTAATGTAAGGGAATTGGTGCCGCGCAGATAGATACCCGCCTCTTCACTGTAGCCGGAATAGGACACTTCGCAATGATCCATATAGGCTGACCCATTATTCTGAATGAGTATGCCCCGCCACCAGCCGCCTTTCTCCTCCGTACCCTTAAATAAGATAGGTAGAGCGGCTGTCCCGGCTGCCTGCAAGTGTCCATTGACATAGAGAGACAAGTACTGCCGAAATCTGATGACGGCGCCGGCTTCTATGGTCAAGGTGACGCCCTCGTTAACAACAAGGTCACCAGTGACTTCATAGGGGCTGTCGGCAAGGGTCCATGTGGTATCGGCTGTAATGGTTCCGCCGACTTCCGTTGCCCAGACCCGGGGGGCAACGATAAGCGCTAACATCGTTCCCAGAAGAACCAAATGTCTCTTTTTCATAACAGCACCCTTTCTCGTGTATCCGTTGTTGCCCGGGAAAATGTCCTGTTTTTCGGAGTGATTGCAGCAAAATAAATATCGGTCACGGAACGGCAATCATTACTCCATTTGGATTCACTCTCCATGACTATACGGCCAATTTAAGCCATTGATACGGCAACGAAAAATGTGTAATAGGCCCGTTCATTTTTTTCGATAAGCGTAAATGTTGTTATTAAAATAATAAGTATTCTTAATTATAATTCATCTATGTTATTTTTTCAACGATTAAAATACAAGCAAAAATCAACAACCACCGGTAGAGCCGGTGGCGTGAGGAGGGTTCCTGAAAGGAGCCTGATGAAAACAACTATCGAATCCCTTTAACAATCTTGTTGTTCGTCTTTTCACGACCGGGCCCGCGTCATTCAGTTTTTTTTCCGTGAGTGGGCCCGTTTTTAAAGGCAGTATCCTATAGACGCGAAAAAAGTCGGCATGCCGATACAGGGAAGGATGCTGTAAATGGTAAAAAGAGCCAACATATTGTAAAGTCAAGGAAAACGTAGGGAGCGGCAGAACCGGTGGATTAACGTTGATTCAGATATTTTTTTAGAATAGAATTTTCCGCCATAACGCTCAAAGAATAGACACGCTTCTTCTGCGGGTAATCCAGGTGCCGGGGCCACATCTCACTCTTGGATTTGGTTTCTCTTATAACCCAAATCCGCACGTAAGAAACCGAGTTGTTGGCGTAAAGCCAATAAGGACAAGGAACGTAGAAGCGGCATCCTGCCGCTTTGCATCAAGACGGAAATGCGGGGCGTAGTCAAGATGGAAGCGGCAGGATGCCACTTCTACGCTCTTGTCATTCCTTACGTGCGGATTTAGGTATAAGCAATAATATTGATATGATGATGGACTTTATGTCATACTATGCAGACCTTAGAACTCTTTTTGTAAGGGAGGTCGTTTTTCCCTGCAGATGTATTTCCGTAGTACCGGAGTGCACGGTCCCTTATGGTCTGGGGAAAAGTGTGCCCACTTTTAGAGAGGTTCTTTGTGACTGCCAAGGGCTGCAAGCCTGAAGGACAGTATACGGGTTTTGTTGTCTCAAAGGAGACGCGCATCGAAGTGGTCTATTGCCATGGACATACTATCGATTATCAACCATGTCATGGCAATAAGGAAAATCGAGTATGAAGATCTATGTAGGAAACCTCGCGTATAGTACGACGAGCGAAGACCTCCGCGAACTCTGTGAAAAGTATGGCGAAGTCATCTCTGCGGATGTGATTTCTGACCGCGATTCCGGGCGTTCCAAGGGCTTTGGATTTGTGGAAATGACCGGGAATGAAGGTGCTCAGAAAGCCATCGAGAGCCTGAATGGTTCCGAACTTCACGGCCGCACCATTACGGTCAATGAAGCGAAACCCAGAGAGAGCCGGCCCCGCTCTGACAGCAGAGGCGGTGGTTATGGCGGCGGCGGGCGCAGGCGCTATTAAAAGCCTCCCCCCCATTTATTGTACGATTACAGGCCGGAACATTTATGTGTTCGGGCCTTATTTTTTGGTAAAGGCTGAATAGGAATTGGAGCAGTTGTCTCGCCAGATGAATACGCTAAGGTTCGGAAGCGGCAACGAGATGGTCAGGCGCTTGAACGTATTGTGGCCGTCTTACGCGGAGTTTTCCTGTTTTTCGTGTCCGCCTAATGTCTTGCTTACGGCTGTTGTACTAACCATAAGTGTGTTTTACGTCCCCGTTTTCGCTGAAGGCAATTCCGGGGAAGCCTTTACCGTCATGACTTTTAACACGGGTACGGGGGCATCGCCATGCGGCGATGCGGAGGATAACCTCGGTTATGGCCGCGAACAAGCGCATCTTTCAGACAAGTACTACGGCAATGGGCTGGCCTGGAAACCCGCAGTAGCGGCAGTGGGTGACTTCGTGCGCGAAATTTCCCCGGATATTGTTGCCTTTCAGGAAATGTTCTGCTGCGAGGATTGCGTGGCCGTACCGGAAGAGGCACGCGCGGGTTTCGTTTGTGAAGACTGGCAGCCGGGTGCCCCTTCCGTGGCGCGACTTGTTCTGGGAGAGGACTATCAGATTGCCACCCATCCGGGCAATACCGATAAATGCCTGGCGGTACATAAACGTTTCGGCCGAATACGCGGGTGTGAACCGGATTTTTCTCCAGGCGGCCTTGAGGGATATCGGGTTGAGGGTTGCGGCGGCGGTGCGCGCGTTGCCCGTGCGGTTGTAGAACGGAATGACGGCGGCCTGTTCACCGTGATTTCCTATCATGGCACCTCCGGGTTTTCGGCGCACGACCGGGAATGCAGAAAACAACAAGTGGACCAAATCTTTGTGGATTTCGGCGACGGCGCTCCGGGGGTGAATGGCGGCGCCAACCTTATCCTTGGAGACTTGAATACCGACCCTAAACGCCTCCCTTCCATCGACCGCAGCGCGCGGCGCTGGCGTGAGTTCGCAGGCGGGGACAATCCGTTTCATTTCATCACCGATAGGGGGATGTGCGCGCCGGGCGCCTACCTCGGCCTGTTTCACATCGACCATATCGTCAGTGACGCGTTCCAAGGCGAGGTACTCTATCCCGCAAGGAACCCGGAGATAGCCCCTGCATTTCCGTTTCAAATGTTCGACCACAAGCCGGTTATCGCCAGGATGACGCCCCACCCTCCCAAAAAATAAACCGCTGCACATCAAAAGAACGAATAAGATTTTTCAGTTGCGCTGCCAACTGAAAAACTTCGTTTGACCAAGCGCAAGCAAGAAAACGGAGCAAAACGGGGACTGACTGCCAAATAGTCTGCGACCTCTGTAGGGGGGCTGTTTGTCAGCCCCTGCTATTTGGTCGTCTGTCCCCGTTTTGCGGAACCAAGAATGAATATCCACGGCGAAGCCGTTTAGTCCGACGTGGGAAGTAAGGGTGGTGGAGGTGTTTCAGTCACTATCCAGCGGTTGAAGGGGTTCTTCAAAATACCGGTGCAACAGTTCGGGGAGCCTGTGCCAGTCGCCATCCGCGGCGCTCGCGCTCAGAGCCGTGTCATCACCAGCGTAGGTATTCCAGAAGAGTACCTGTTTTCCGGCGAGGTTGCCCGCGCTGGCATCCGCAAGCAGGGCGGCGAAAGTCTTTCCCGTGTAGGTGCCCTCCAATTGAAGCCCGAGTGCGTGACTGGCGTAGCGTACCGCTGCCGTGCCTTCCGGCGTAAACAGGGCATATTCCTCTCCGAAAAAGTCATCCCGAAGGGTAAAATTGCCGTCTTCCCATGGAATAACCGGAATATCGGGGTCGTTTTGATGCAGAAGAAGATTCGTGGATTGGAACAGTGTCTGTGCGCGTTCAAGGCTGGTATAGGGGGCAGTGGTAACTCGAACGCCCACGACACGGGTTTTCATGCCGGCAAGCCTCAATCCCAATACCAGCCCGATGCAGGTGCCCATGGTGCCCGATGCAACATAAAGGACGTCCGGTTCGGGCAGGATTCCTTCCCGGACCTGCCGTTGAAGTTCAAAGGCGGCGTTTACATAGCCCAGGGCGCCCAGGGGGGAGGAACCGCCGGACGGGATGACATAGGGGGGCATGCCGTCGGCTTGCCAGGCTTCGTGAAAGGCGCGTGCCGCCGTGCGGGCGGTATCTTTCCAGGCGCAGGGATAGAGCGCGGCCGTTGTCCGGAGTGCGGACAACAAATTGGCGCGAACATGACGGCTGTTGTGCTGGGGTCCAAGCACAAGCAGGCCGCGTATCCCCAATTTTTGGGCAAAAAAAGCGGTGGCCAGGGCATGATTGGATCCGGCACCGCCAAAGGTCATGACAGCGCGATACCCGTTTTCTTTTGCGTGGGCGAGAAGAAACCCCAGTTTACGGACTTTATTGCCGCCGTAGTGGGGATGGCTGCGGTCGTCGCGCTTGACATAAAGCCTGCTGATGCGGGAAGAATGCGGGAAAACTTCGTGGCAATCGACGGGCGTCGGCAGTTGCGCCAGGGGCAGATAGGGAAAGCCTTGCAGTTGTTCGACGGTTGACATCATGTTCTCCAGGATTTGACGTTTGCGGGCGTTATTCCACGCGGTCCACTGTGATGGCGTCAAGAACCGCGAGTCCTGTACGATTGATCACCAGAAAGAGACCCTCTTCGCTTTGAAGGCGAAACCAGAGGGACCAGGAAGTGTCGTCGAGCCTGGACTGTTCAACGATTATGTCGCGTAACTCAATGGTGTCCAGAGCGTGAAAATGGCTGCCCCGCATAAAATGATAGGTAATTTTGTATCTTGCCGGCGCGGCTTGTATGCTAATGGTATGAAAGCGGCCGCCCGTGCTCCCCAGGCCCAGATAGGCCTCTCCGTGATACCGGGGATAACTGGCGTTTTCCCTGCGCCCTTCCACGTCTTCCGTCCGGCCGTCCACCGCGCCAATAGACAGTGTATTGGTAGCGCCCATTTCAATAAGGATGGGAAAAGATGCCACGCGATTCTCGGCGACGATAAACGGGAAGCCCTTTGAAAAAACTTGGTCATATAACTGACGAAGGGTGAATGCATTGCGGTAGCGGAAATCATCAGAAAGGGGCTTGGGAGAACCGCCGGGGACATGCTGCCCTGTCCAGAGAAGTTCCGATAGCATGAAGGGATGCGCATCTGGAACACTTCCTGAAAAAAGAGCCCGCGCGGAAGGGATGCTCCCCGTGCCGTTATACTCTTCTTTGTCGTAAAAGAAAACGCCGTAGGTTGGATCGAACAGGTGCCAGTTCCCGTCATAATATACCTCAGCCATATTGTGGGCCTGCATGTATTCAAAATTGTGGACGGAGTTGACACGGGCTGGCATTCCCGTGCGGCGACACAAAGCGACAAAGGCGCGGGCCATGCCATAGCAATAGGCGTGGCCTTCCACCAGGACCTCGGAGCCCAGGTGGCGGTTGCTGGACGCCAGTTTCAAGGTTTGCGATACGTACCCGAGTAGGAGGAGGATTTCCGTTTCTCCGGGGTCTGTGACGCCATCCGGGAATAGTGTAGAGAGCGTTTTATCCAGGATGTCGGTGTTTTCTCCCGGTGCAAGCACGGAAAAGAGGTGAAGCGTTTCCGGATGTGTGTCCGATTCTAAACTGGTGAAGGCATGCTCCATCAAGGGAATGGAATCTGCGGGGAGCGCGGCAGTTTCGGACTTGTCCTCCGGCACGTCCGCTCTATGACAGCCCAAAAATCCCGCGACAATTCCGGGCAAACAACCGGCAACCACGACCCATATCTGTATTTTCTTCATAGATTTCCTTCGTGTTCCCGGGGTAAATCGGGAGCCATGACGCTGAACAGGTCCCTGAGGATTAGTATGGCTTTCCCTCGCATTCGTCCTTACATGAGTTGATGGAAAAGGGCGGCCGAAAGGATGTAAAAAAAGGTCAAGGGGCTCAAAACAAAAACACCCTGTAAACAAAGCATAAAACCGCTATTTACAGGATGTAATGAAAAATAAAGAATGGTCGGGGTGACTGGAGTTGAACCAGCGATCTCTTGACCCCCAGTCAAGCGCCTTAACCGGGCTAGGCCACACCCCGACTGCAGGTGTTTAACTCACAAGAAGTTTCATTTTATCAAACAAGATGCCTGAAAGTAAAGTTGAGGGAATATGTTGTGTATCGTTGCCTGTCACGCCTGTCATGAATGCCGCCAAGGCGCAGGCAATTAGTTGATTCTGAGCCTGTTCACTTGATACAATTTATCCGCTCGACACAATTCCGCGATAGCTCAGTCGGTAGAGCGGGTGGCTGTTAACCACTAGGTCCCAGGTTCGAGTCCTGGTCGCGGAGCCAGTCAGATTGAATTACGAACTTTTGTTCACCGCTGTTGTAAGTGACGGGAAGTGAAGGTATTTCGTATAGCGAAATGTTAACCTCCACGAGCCGAGTTCGTAATTTGCAGATAAAGGCCCCCTCTTCTGAGGGGGTTTTCCTTTTTTTGGGGCCAACCTGGTTAACACGAATTTCCTTGATAAGGAGATGCATCAGCTCTTTCTGGTCCTCCAGCGAAAGACAATCAATCACCTTGTCAAACATTCTCAACGACCCCTTTATCGTCTCTATGTCTAAATGCTCACGCTGACGGATGCTCAACTCAACCTGAGCCATCTCAAGATGAAGTTTAGTTTTCGCTCTTTCAGCCACCAAAGCCTGTTGTTCTTCGCGCACTTCGTCCGATACGGCATCTGCAGTTTTCAGGAACTCAACAAATCGGCGTATCTGCCCAGTCAATTCACTGATTCGCTTCTCAAGTCTTTTGACTTTCTTTTCCAATCGCTGTAGGTCGTCGCCTTTCCCCTTGTTCGCCTCTGAAATACATGCATTTAAGATCGCTTGATTTTCGGCCAAACATCTGAGGAATTGCTTAACAGTCTTTTCAAACGGTCTGGCTGGCAGGGATCGGAGATTGCACGGAGAGCGGCGCTTGTCATGAACGACGTCGGTGCAGGTGTAGTAGAGATACGGTTTGCCCTCCTTATCTTTTTTGCCGCTGGGGAATGGCGTCATTATTGAACCGCAATCACCGCAACGAATTAATCCCTTCAGCAGATGGATATGTTCGTCGCGATTATAAAGGTGTACCCCCGTCTGTTTTCCATTCCCACCCAGTTTAGTGTTTACCTTCTGGAAAAGAATTTCGGAGATGATCCCCTCATGTTGTCCTTTGTTCATCTTGTCTCCGTGCCTAACCTTGCCGATGTATATCGGATTCCGTGCCATGTTAATCACG
>JAKJCY010000113.1 GCA_022706235.1 Candidatus Hydrogenedentota bacterium
CGGCAGCCATACGTCCACGATTACATACGATGCTTTGCTCAGGTCTTCAGGCTGGGGATAAGTAAAACAGGCAAACAGAAAGGTGTCCACCTCCCCTCTGGTAAGGGTTGCCGATGCATGTCGCACGACACGCTCTGGCAAGAACCGGCTGGCATCGGCCTCAATGGTCCCATTGACATATTGGCCTTTTGACAGGCTTGGCTCCACTTCAGGAAGGGGTTTCTGCGCCATTCCCGGAATTTTCCCGCTCTCGACATTTTTCCTCTGCGGCATAACAGCATCCTGAAACCGGTACAGCATGCCGCCATAAGCGTCGAGACGCACGGACAGGCTGCGGCCTGAATCCAGCGGTGCCCGCTGTCCCGTGGCGGGGTCCCATTGTTCCAGTGCGCCGGTGGCGGGAATATCCATGGTGCCTTCCCAAAGCTGGCCGCTGTCGTTGATCACAAAATAAATATGCTCTCCCTCAATAAGACGGTGTGTCATCCTGAGGGGCGCGTTCCCGCCCGGCACGCCGCCATCCTTTTCCAACACCGAATCCAGCACCGTCGGCAACAGGGCTTCCGTGCCCTTAGGCAGAAACACACCAACGCCGCCGGCGCTGTTTACCGTCACATTCGGCCCTTCCTCGCTGCCGAATAGTATTCCGGCTATTTCGAGAACACGAGGAGACGGAAATTCCTTTTCACTGTTCTCGGGTTTAGAGGTTAATGCAGCCACCACGCCACCACCCTGATAGAAATGCTCCAGCGTTTCCCAAGCCGCCAGGGGCAGCGTGTCCATATCGGGCAATATTACAACGCGCCAGCGCAGGTTGTGGAACTGCAGCGCGCCCCCGTCCACCTTTCCCTCGATCAGGGTTTGGGCGTCTATATGCGTGAAATCACGCCCGGACTGGTACAGGTTGTTCTCGGCGTCATGAAAGATTTTTCCGACGCGATGCGCTTTCATGGGAGACTCGTCCACCCAGCGCGTTGCAGGCGTGAAGCGTGCCCAGGCGGATTCCACGGGATACAATAAGGCGATATCCGCCACCTGGCGTCCTCCACGCAACAGTGTGCAGCAGCGCCCGATCCAGTCGTTGAGCCGGTTCATCTGGGCGTCATCCAGGTCGCTGAAGGAATAGTAACTGGTAATGGTGTTGATGCCATTCACCATAAGCCGGTTGCAGGCGCCTCGTATTTCATCTTCAGTCACCACGCGTACCGGACGCGTATCGCCCTCAGCACGGTACCGTTGGGAATGGTCCGAGGTCTCGCTCATGGTCACGGTGCGGCCTTCGAGTTCCGCCGCGCTGCTGACGATCCGCGCCACATACCAGGGCACGGTCTCCGGGATACTGGTCAGGCAGTCCATGCTCGGCGCGTCCAGGCGCCGCAGGCACTGGAAGAAATTGCCGTACAGGGGAATGTGCGACAGGAACGACTCCTCGGCAAGCAGGTGGCCGCCGCTGGGAATGTTGTGCGCCCTCCCCCACGCCTGTATCTGTCCGAAAAAGTTTTCCGAGACCAGGTCGCCCACGGTTTTCCAGAAGTCATAACGAAACCGCATCCCCGCGGCACCTGCAGGGATGAACAGGGCGGGAAGTAACGGCGTCATTTCATACCCGCGACGCCGCTGGAACTCAAGGGCGAGGTTCGATGCCCACGGCAGCACCCGGTGTTTCTGTTCCGACAGGAACATGCTCATCAGGGACGGTTCATCCGTAAAGGTGGCTGCGAAATACCGGCCGAGGTCATCGCCAAGGCGCCGCGCATAGGCATCATGGGTAACTTCGATGAATCGGGCCGTCGGTTCGGGCGGCAACAGGTTAATATAAGGAAATTTGCGGGCCAGGCTGAGGGCGGCATGAGTGCCCTCATATAACGCGCTTTCCGTAAATAGAAACACATGCCAGTCCCCTTCCGGCGCATTCCAGGCAAGGGTTGTCCCCTGGACGGAGGCGGTAATATCCTCCGCCCCCTCCGGCGAGGCGACACCGTCTTTTACAGGTACCGCCACGGCGCGGAAAAGACTGCCCGGGGGCAGGTCAAGGGACAAGGAGCCGCCAGCCACGTGGGCATCCACAATATTCAAGCCACGCGCCTCGTATTCGGGATGGTCCCGGAGCGTAAGCCCCCCCGCCGAACCGGAAGGATAGCCGCACTCATCATATAACCATAAGGCCATGCCCCGGCGATTTGCCTCTTTGACACCCCGGATATACGCCTCCCATTTCGCCTCACTTTCCATGTATTCCTGGAAAGACACATTAACAACCATGCCCCCGAACCCTTGTTGGATTAACCGGTCCAACAGCGCATCCTGGTCGCCTGGACTGTCAGGAAGGTTATGCACTATCTTCAGAATACGGCTGTCGGCCGGCGGTGCTTTAAAGCGTTCCTCAAGAGGAGCGGTTTCCGGCGGCAGAGGACGCAGCGTGCACGGCTCGCCTTGTGGGGCCGGCGTTAAAGGTGCTGTCTCCGCCCACACCTCCCCAACCAGCAAAGAAAAGACATATATGGAGCACAGTGTAACGCTCATTTTTGGGGACTCCTCCTATCCGATGATGATGATGTTGTTGTTATTGTTGTGTCTATTTTAACGCAGAGGCCGCAGAGATATTCATGAACTGGTTGCTAATATTCCTTCTACAATCACCAACTATTGTTTGCCAAAAGGGCACACAAAAACGTTCATCTTCTTCTCCGCGATCCTCTGCGTATCTCTGCGGCCTCTGCGTTTCCCCTACTAAATGTTTCTCTTCTCTGCGATCCTCTGCGTTTCTCTTAACGCTTTTCCATTCTCCCTGCCCTGGATAATACCATGACAAAGAGATTACAGCTGGTTTACGATACGTTTTACCCCCCTAATCAGCGTTGGTTCATGAAAGTTTATGTTCAACCCCAGTCTTTTATCCGTCAGGCGCAGATAAGTAAGCGTCTTTGCGTGGTCAATTGGAGTCATGGCTTCTTTTGCTTTCGCATCGACTATCACCGTATCCTCCACCAGCAAATCCAGCCGCAACGGGGTGGACAGTCTGTGTCCTTTGTAATGTACGGGAACCGCCTTCTGGCGTTCGTACCGGATTTCCTGCAGTTCAAGTTCTACACATAAGGCCTCTTCATAGAGCCCCTCCAATAAGCCCGGCCCTAATTCCCGATGTACTTCCATCGCTGCCCCGATAATTTTTTCGGATACTACATTCTCATGCATTTGTTCTCTCCCATTAATCCATTGGATTACGTTTTAATATTAACGCAGAGGCCGCGGAGATACGCAGAGGATCGCAGAGATAATCATGAATAATTGGGTTGTTAAAATTCCTTCTACAATCACCAATTATTGTTTGCAAATAGGGTACACAAAAACGTTCATCTTCTTCTCCTCGATCCTCTGCGTATCTCTGCGGCCTCTGCGTTTCTCCTACTAAATATTTCTCTTCTCTGCGATCCTCTGCGCTCTCTTCGCCTTTGCGTTTATCCTACTTCCAAGCCTTATAGACCTCCCCCACGCTTTTCACAAAGTCAGGCTTGTCTTTGGGCAGACAATAGGTCACCACCCCCGATACGATTCCTTTATCGGTAGCTTCCAATCCTATCTCCAGGCATTTCCCGATATAGGCCGGAGTGGGTTCATCGGGCGACGCGGAATGTTTGGTGCCATAGACCATGAGCACCAGGGGCATTTTCCCAGCCAGACCGCCTGCCGCCGTGTGTTCGTCCAGCCAACTGCGATACGTTTCAATCTGGGGCATCAGGAACGAAGTGTCCGACAGATTCTTGTGCGGGTAAAAATAAGGCAGGATAACCCCGTCGAACGCCCCCGCCTTCACATGGGGTGCAATGGTTTCCTGGTACCCGTAATAGCAGACCACCAGCAGCGCCAGGTGCGGCGCGATCTTGTGGGCATCCCCCATCATCGCCTGGCAATACTCGGGCGTAAATTTGTTGACGTTGCCGTTAAAGTCGTCTATGCAAATGCCTTTCACGACAGGATACTGTTTTGCCAAAGCAGCGCATTCAACGGCCCACCGGGTGTAATCATCGCCATAAGGCTCCGGCACCCCCTCTGACGGCGGTGTCAAGTAAAGCCATAAGTTGATGCCTGCCTTCTGGAATTCAGGAACCATCCGTTGAAAATCCTGCCACGCACCCGGGTAATGCTTCTCCTGCCACACGAGGTGCATATAATCCTTCACCCCCATTTCCTTGAGCACCACCAGGAGCCGGCTTATATCCGTCCGGTTCTCCGCCGTGCGCACCCCCACATTGACATAATCCCCCAGTAACGGCGCCAGCACAGGAACATCCGGACCGGTAAATCCTCGCGGCGCCGCTTCAACCTTGCCTGTTGCCGCTTCCACTCCCGGAACAGCTTCCCCCTGGCAGAGAACAGTAAAAGAGAGGGCCCCCACAACGCAAAGCATACTCAATCGTTTCATCATCATGATTGTCTCCTTTTTTTGCGAAAGTATTTCTTTCATCTTGTTACAGCACGGTATGCATTACATCGTGCTAAATATTCTTTCCTTAAAAGTCGTAATCCGACACCCTAGGGAGTCGGCAAAGAAGGCATTGGATAGGATTCCCGGGGTTGCAGCGTGGCGCGGACGCGAACGGGCGCAACGGGCGTATTCGCGCATCCGAAGCGGGCCGTATGCGTTCCCTCGGCAAGGGAAACAGCGGGCATGGTTGCCGTACCCGGTACGGGCTCTATGAAACCGGGGCCGAAACACCGGGCCGGTTCTCCCGGCCAGAGGAACAGGTATTGGCCTGCGGTCAATGTCCCCTTCCAGTCCAGGCGCTTGCCTTCAACTTCAAACCAGGGGTCCGTTATGGCCTGAATATCGGCGGCGGGCAACGCTTTGACGCCGTCAATGGCGCAGGTGACAATAGTGTCGCCGGGAAGGCCGTTGTAGTAGAAATTCAAGGTACGTACTTGTCCGTAATCAATCGGGTCGGGCTGGGGCCGGATCAGTTGGTGGTACCGCCAGCCCTCGTAATCATTGGCGATATAGAAGTCGGCGGCCCCGGCGCCGTCCAGCAGTTGGAGTTTGAACTGGCCGCCTTTCCCGTCGCCACGCAGCCAGAACCCGATGGCCCGATGTCCTGATAAATCCAGAGGAGGGCTGAAGGTCTTGCCGAATACGGACCAGCCGACGGCGTCGTCGCGGGCGCTTTCAGCGGTATATACGGCGCAGCATCCCCCCTCCCGGGCGTTCGCTTCGCCCAGGCGAATGTGATGCGTCACGCTTTCCAGCGTGGCGCCGAACGTGCCGTTCGGGAGGTCCGGGATTCCAGGCCCGCCGGGCGGGTTTTTCGCGTAGGGAGCCAGGTCGTCAAAAGATTCCAAGGTAATCGCTTCAGGTGCGTGGTAGGACGGACCGGCCTCCCGCCAGGGACCGGACTGCACGTGGACTTGAAACCCCGTCCGGGCGGGGCCGGATATTACCTGGACCGGCCAGGTTTGATCTTCGGGCGTGATGATTTCGTTCCAGGGTTCATACACCACCCGCTGAAACGTTTCCTTTCCATTCTCTCCGAGGAGACGGTACTCCCGGCGGGCACCCGCGAGCCCGGCGCGTTCCTCCGGTGTTTTCTGTCCCGCCAGCACAGGGTCTACCCGGAGTCGGGCCCGCATGGCTTCCGGGACACGTCCCGAAAGCCGCAGTCCTTCGTAGCGCGCGATCAGGTCCAGGATTTCTCCGGTAAAAGGATGCCGCGAAGCGGCCTCCAGCGATACCTGGAACGACATGGACGAATCATACCCGATGGTCGCTCCCAGGATGTACTCGTACATATCGGGCGTGCAACTCGTGTCATAGCCATAATACCAGCCGATATCCAGGGGCATGCCGTTTTGTTTGAAGGAATCAAACGCGGGGGAACGTTCGTCGAGATAGCCTTTGAGGTCGCCGTGCCCGTCGGCCGAAGCGCTCCGCGCAAGGATATGCCAGGAATAATGACTGAAGCTGCTCGCCTGGATAAGAATGTCCTTCCGTGCGAGTTTGTCAAAAAAAGCCTTGTGCAGTTTGGCGTTATAATACCAGTGGTCACCCTGCAGGCGTTCGGACCCGTCGAAATAGATCATGTCGATATCGCAGGCATTGGCGACCCGGGCGAAATTGGAAGACACCTCGTCCAGGAGCGAGGTATTCATGTCGAAGAGAAAATACCCGTAGGAACGTTTCAGGTGGCGTACGGGTCGCCCCTTGACATGGGGCGCTGCTACGGTGCCCAGCAGGCCTCGTTTGCAGCCGAACAGGCCGAACGGTTCCTGCTCGGACCGTTCTCCATAGGAAATCAGTTCATCGTCCACCTGCACCACGGTTCCTTCCCCTGTATACCCGCCATCCTCGACGGGAAACGCCTGAGGCGGGGCCTCCGTGAGCAGGACGCCTGTGTTGTCATCTACATCGGTCGCGAGAGGCACCTCGGCGTCGCGGACCAGCCTCAGGTCGGGCACAGGCGCCAGGTACGGGTCGGGCGGATAAATGGACGGTCCCAGGAAATGCAGTCCGGCGTGGAATCCCGCTTCTCTAAATCTTCGAAAGGTTCGGGCCAGCGCCTCCAGACCCCCGGGGAAATGGTTCAGGTTGATGTCATAGTGACCGGTCGCCTTGGCCCAGGACTCCTGTCCCATGAGTATCATGTCGAATCCGCCGCGACGCGCCATTGCAATCACCGGTTCCAACTGGGATTCGTTGAATCTCGTGATAAATAAGTAGGAACGCTTAATCCAAGGGGAACGCTTATTCCATACGCCGCCGGGCCTGGGGCAGGGCAAGCCGGCGGCCTCCTCGAAGCGTTCCATGACCTCCATAAACCGTTCACGGGGAGCGGCCAGCAGGCCGAACCGGGCGGGCTTCACTCCTTTTCCGGCGAGCGTTTCCAGTTGCAGCGTTGTTACCGGGGCGGACCACCAGGAAGAAGCGGGTTCAAAATCCTCGAGCAGAATGGTCACTTCCCCGCCTTCCCGTTCCAGGACCGCTTCTATGTGGTCCACCCGGCAGATAACGGTTTCCCCTGCGGGCAGACCATTGTAGTAGAGGTTCAGTCCGGAGACCTGCTCCTGGAGGAGCGTGTCATAGGGAGCGTCACTCACGGTGATTTGGCGCCATCCTTCGAAGGTGATGGGGATATAGGTATCCCGCGCGCCCTCCCTCCCGTCGGTCAATTGAATCTTGAGCAACTCGCCTTTTCCGTCTCCGTGCACCCAGGCCCGTATCGCCTTCAGGCCGTTAAGATTGAGTAAAGAAGGAAGGTCCCGCGAGGATACTGACCAGCCGCCCGGCGTATCATTACAGGTGGCGGTAAACAAGGCGGCGCCGGTGCCCGTCTTTGCCCTGTCTGTCACCGCCATGGTGTGGCTGCATCCGTCACGGTCGCCCTCGCGGCGGCCAAAGGTCCGGGTCAGGGCATGAACATTCGGTTCCGCCGCGGACAAGGCCACGGTATAGGGCCCGGCACTGGCGGCGTTCAGTGTGCCAAGGATGGCCGCATTTCCCGGCACTGGTAGGGAAAAGTGCCTCAATCGCTCCATCGGCTCCCCAAATTCAAGGGTTGCCAGTTCAAAAACAGCAAAACCGTCACCTGTGAGAACTGCATAACTGCAGGTACCGCCTCCGGGAAAGCGGAGGTTCAAAAGCCCCTTTTCAAAAATAACCTCCTCTGGATACAACCTCCCCTGCCCTGTCTCCACCGCGCAAAAAGGCTCCACCGCGCTCTGAAAGACGCCCGTACCGTGCATTTCAAGAACAGCCCGCCCCCCGATGTCGATTTTCAAGGTACCTGTTCCCAACTCTATTTCACTGTCCGCGCCGGGAGCCGTCTGAATGAAAAAACACATTGTCAGAAGCGCAAAGAAAAAACGCGCAACACCGTTCATAGCTGTATCGCTCCCCGGTTCTGGTACCAGTTCGAAAAAGGGTGACTCAATCAAGACCATTTTACCAGAACGATTCCATAAAAGAGTCCTGTAACCCGGTGCGCGTGTATAGACTCCCCTTTCAAGACAGGTGATTTCCTTATATATCCCGAAAGCAGCGCTGAGATAACCGCGTCTGCGAGGGAAAAAACGGGGTTTGTTTTCCGTGTGCGGGCCTGATCTGGTATCATTGAAGTCAACCCCTGTCCGCATCACGGAAACGATCGCTCCAAAAAGAGCGCGCCACCGAAATCCTGCTTCTATTTTCCGGGTGTGGCTACCAAACAAAGGCAGCAACAGAGCGTCTGAAACCTTCAAGGGATTGCCCATGGCCGATGCTGTTGCCTGCTACCCAGTATAGCGTACTCATGTCCATGCTTGATATCCTGCATAATTGGCCCCGAACACGCCTGGAAGACCTGTATGGCGCCGTGACGCCGGAACAGGTGAATTCGGCCCTTTCCCGGGACTATCGTACGATACAGGACCTTATCGCCCTGCTTTCACCTCAAGCCGTTCCATTCCTGGAAGCCATGGCCAGGGAAGCCCATAGAATCACACTCCGCCAGTTCGGCCGCACTATCAGCCTGTACGCGCCCATTTACCTGTCCAACGTATGCGCGGCCAATTGTGTCTATTGCGGGTTTTCGGCCTGCGCCGACACCACCCAGCCCCGGGTAACCTTGTCCGAAGACGCCATCGCGGCGGAATGTGAAGCCCTGGCCCGGATGGGCTATCAGAGCGTGCTGCTGCTGACCGGCGATGCGCCGGCGGTGGCCACCCCGCAGTATATCGCCAAGGCCTGTGCGATTTCGCGGCACTGGTTTTCGTCCGTGGCCGTGGAAGTCTATTCTATGGAAGCGGACGATTACGCGCTGTTGTGCCGCAACGGCCTGGACGGCGTTACCTTGTACATGGAAACGTATGATCAGGCAACTTACGCTTCCATGCACCGCGCGGGTAAAAAGAAGGATTATCTCTATCGCCTGGACACCTTGGAACGGGCGGGCAAGGCGGGCGCACGGCGATTGAGCACGGGCATTTTACTGGGATTGTTTGACTGGCGGATTGATGCTGTGTGGCTGGCCCTGCACGTGCACTACTTGCAGAAACACTGCTGGCAAAGTGCCGTATCTATTTCATTTCCTCGCCTGCGCCATGTACCCGGCGGCTTCGCCGTTCCCGCCCCCATGCCGGACGCGGAGCTCGCCCAGATGATGGTGGCCTTTCGGCTGGTGTTTCCCGAGGCGGGGTTTAATCTTTCCACACGGGAACCAGCCGACCTGCGCGATCGGCTGGTTCCCCTGGGTGTTACCTCCATGAGCGCGGGTTCGAGCACCCGCCCCGGCGGTTATGCGCGGCCGGAAGACCACCATCTGGCCCAGTTTGAAATTGAGGACACGCGCAGTCCCGCCGAAGTGGTAAAAATGATTGCCCGGGCCGGGTATGACCCGGTCTGGAAGGATTTTGACCAGGCGTTCTTCGAGTCGTGATAAAAGCGCAATTATACAAGCGATATATATCTTTGTAGGCCGGGTGGAGCGATCCTTGATAATAGAACCCGGAAACGAAAACGGACGGCAACCCTTCAGAGATCACTTCAACTTTAAAACAACCAAAGCGAAACCCGCCTTATACACAGCAATTAAAAAGAAAGGCGGGTTACGCTCTGCCACTTCAAGGTCCTACACTGTGTTCCATGTTCAGAGTGTGCATATTTTACAGATCTCTCCCCGCGTTCCGCTCCACCCGGCCTACAACACCGTTTTTGGTTACTTACGTTGTGAATAGGGACGTACCCGCTGAAAATGGGCGCTGCACCAGGCACTAAGTACGGTTTTGCGTCCCTGCCACCAGCGCAGAAAGTACTCTTTCGCGGCAGGGACCATGCCACCCGCTTCCACAGGCGCTATAATCCCTCCTATTAGCCAAAGTTCGCAGCGAGCGGGCCCTATCAACGCCGCCAGGAGACGCAGTTTCAACGTACCGAAGCGCAAAATAAAGAGGTCAAATCCCTGCACGCGCAAAGGTTCCACCACGGGAGACAAGGTGCCTTTTAGAAGCAGGCGAAGGGGTGATAATTCCAGGCGCAAAACTTCATCAGCGCCTTGCATATCTTCAGGCGGCGGGGCGGCACGCTCCGGCACAACGGCCACGACATAGGCGTCCGGATAACGCCTGCGCAGTCCTTTAATCAGGGAAGCGGATTTTTCCGTGGCATTGAACAGGATGCCGATCTTGAAAGGTGCGGTCATCGGACAACCTCCTCCAGCAGGGACGGGTAATGCCGTTGTATCACCTGCTTCCAATCGTATACCTCTTCCACGCGTTTGCGCCCGGCATCGCCCATGCGCCGCCGCAGCGCCGGATCATCCATCAAGGTTCGCAGATGCTTCGCCAGTTCCTTCGGCCGATTGCGCCGGTAGATATAGCCGGTTTCGCCGGGAACCACAATCTCCTGCAGTCCGCCTACGTCCGAGACCACGCACGGACGGCCGCAGGCCATGGCTTCCGTAGCCACAAGGCCAAAGGGTTCCTCCCATTTGGAGGGGATCACACAAATATCGGACTCGCGGTAAAACTGCCTGCTTTTTTCCACATCATTCCACCCCAGCGACTTGAAAAAGGGATATTTGGAGACATCGGTGTTCAAGGTGGCCTGTATCTCGAAATCCTGGCGTTCCCGCCAGAGTAGTTTTCCCGCTTCCCATAACACATCCAATCCCTTGGTGGGATCGTCCGCGCGCCCGGACATGAGGATAATCATCTTTTCTCCCGGTTCTTTCTGCTTCACCGGGGTATATACAAAATCTTCAAGATGTACCCCGCCACCGATGACATGGACATGGTCATTCAATCCCTGAAGCAGTCCCCTGGTAAAATGATTGTAAACAATGATGGCTTTATAGGAGCGGATGCTTTCCGTCAGGTCCCGATAATACTCCTTTGACCATGCCCGGGCTTGTTGATACTCCAACGGGTACCCGGCGACCACCCCGGTTTTAAACGCAGGCCCGATATCCCGCAGGGCACAGCGGCGGCACACATTCGGCGTTCGCAGGTAATTCTTGGGACAGGCTTTCTTTTTCCAATAGAGCCGGTAATCGCGGGGACAGAAGGGTTCATAGGCATAGTATCGTGCCACCTGGGGGTAATGCGATAGCGCCAGCGATACATAGGGTTTCATGAAGAAACCGAAACATTGGAACACCACATCGGGGCGCCAGGCGTCCACGGCCTCCCGAAACCGTGCGCCCATGCCCTCCGGCGTGGTTTCCGCACGCGATAACGGCACGGCCTGAGCCTCGAAGGGCAGGCGCTCCTCCTGCACAGGGTCAAGCAGCCAGTTCTCGGTTTGGGACGCATAAAAGAGGCGCACTTCATGGCCCAGATCCTTTAATCCGGACGCGGTATAATACAAATCCAGCGGGGCGCCGCCCAGGGGCGGCCAGGAAAATACCAAGTCTATAAATGCCAGCCGCATGCCTTTAATTTCCTTCTACCATTGCGGGGGTTGTTAAAAATGACGTTCCGCGCCCAGCCATTGGCTTCCGGCGTGGTCCAAGTGCGCCACGTGAAAGGGCAGCCGGTATTCGGTTCCGAAACAGGCCCGAAGCCCCAGGGCAAATTCATAGTCCGCGCTTTGGAAGTGTTCGTACTCCGGGTAACGCAGGGTTTCCAGGCACTCCCGCCTAAAACATTGGAAATAGCCAATAGGAACGCCCAGCGCCTCATTTTCACGAATCTCTTCGGCTAACGCCATCAGGCCGTTCCAGTCTTCCCACGGCCGCAGTTCGCCTTGCAGGATCCTTGCGGTCATTTCCGGACCAATCATGGCACGGCCTTTTGGAAAAACAAAAGGATGCCCAGGGCACTCATACTCCAGCGCGGCGAAGAGCGTCGGAGGAAGGAGTGTATCGGCATCGAGAAGCAAGATATGCGCTCCAGACGTCATTTCCATGCATTGGTTGAGCACATAACCCTTCGAGCGTACATTTTGATACGGGAACGTAGCGTGTACGACCCGGACATGCGGATGGGTCAATCGCAGGGATTCCAGCACGTCTTCAGTGGAATCCAAACCCGGAACATATCCCACGACCACTTCCAGTTTTGACAGGTCGAAGTCCGTCTGATGCGTCAGCGATTGCAGCACGGCGGAAAGCCTTCGTGCAAAGCGCGTGCAGAATATGACCACGGAATACGCCGGTTTCGCCTCGGGTACGGGTTCAGATGCCGGCTGCTTCCACAAGCGCAGGGGGGAAAACGAAACACGTTCTTCGATGTCCCACGCGACGAAACGCAGGCGCACCACGCACGGCGCACGTCGCGGAGCCGGATACTCTCCGGGGATGGGCACCGGGTCCATAGGCACACCGTCGCGTAATAAAACATACCGCCCGTCTTCCCGGACATACAGGGTAAGCGTATGACGGGTTTCCACCATGGGACACAGAATTTTGCAGGACGGAGTCAGTTGAAATCCCGCGAGCTCCGCGATACCGCCGCCTATGGTTACCGATACCATAAATGGCAGGTTCAACATATCAATTTGGGTGGATACTTTTTTTCCGGACAGGGAAGTCAACCAGGCGGTCGCGCCATACTCGGGGATAACAAACGCCTCATAGGTCGCCCATTCTTTTTCATCACAGATACGGGAAGGCGCCACGGTCCGCTCCAGTTCACGTGCTTCATGGGCCAACGCGCGCCATAATTCGGCCTGACAGAGTCTCTCTTCATCAAAGCGGTCATAATACCTTGGCCGCAGAACTTCCCCCGGCACCGTCGCCCCGGGCCCATCCGGCAGAACACGCCCTTCCAACCGCAACAGACCTACGGCGCGCTCCTGCTCCGCGTGTCCGGGAATAGCACGGTTGGGAGATTGAAGTACGCTTCCTTTACGGTCATGTAATACACGCGCCAGACCCGTGCCGCGCCATGAGCGCCAGCGCTTTGCAGCATACATATACGCGTTATGCAGCGGCGTACTGTGAATATACAATTTCTCCGTCAGCCAGCGGTCCGTCACATTAAGGGAAACGGTATGACGTTTCAACGCAAGCAGCAGCATGCTTCTCCCGGCCATGGGAGGTACGGAGAAGAGGTGCTGGGCAAACAAATACGCCTGCCGGTCGTAACTGTGATGGTTGTACCGGTATCCTTGAGCGGTCACGGCATAGGGTGCTGCGGCAGGGTTCAGCAAGCAGGGCGGCAGTCCAACCAGGTGAAGTTCCACGCCTGCTTGAGGAAGATGTGCCGCAGCGAGGTTGCAAAATTCGATAACATGTTGTCCCTCATCTGGTGTCTTACAGGCCAGGTCGGGCTGAAACGGATCCCCCAGCACCACCGTTACCATGCGTACTCCTGCATCCGACAAGGTCATAATCAGGCCTTCCGCACGCACGGGATCCATTCGAGGCACTTGTAGTTGCAGCCGTATCGGCACCTTCAGATGGGAACATGCCTCCAGCCATTGCTGGAAGGGGGGGGGCGTCACATCCGGCGGACAGAGGAAAACATCGCCGAGCCCCTCTTGAACCGCCGTTTCGAGGCCGTCCGGCGGGGCGGTTCCGTCCGTACGCAGCGATACCGCACCGTCAAACTCCCGCACATACGCGATGGTGGACAGCAGCCCCTGCGGAATACACCCCCATGCCAGCAGATCCATCTTGGGGCACTGGCACACCCGGCCGCAATAGGCAGCCCAGCGGTGATAGTCCCGTTCCCGAAAGTATTGCTGCCGGCAGTTATGGGCCAGAATCAATCCCCGTCGCGGGAGCAAGTCCAGCGGCGCTGACGGTAAACCTGTAGCCCCGTCCATGTGTGTATGGGGTTCTTCCCCGTCGTAATTCTTTTTGCTGCCGGGCAGGTCGGTCATACGTTCTCCAGTACCGCTTACAGTGCAGTCATAACTGCAGGAAAGCGGCTGGAAGCCGCTTCTACCTTTATTATAGTCATATCAAGTTTTCAGGTAAATATTCAGTGTGTAATTTAGCCTGTGCTGTCTCAGGGCCGTTTATTGTGCTCTTCCCGGGCGGCACGCTTGATAACACGCCACTCTTTAAAACGCTTAAAACTGCCACGAATACCATGGTTCCTGAGACTGTTGAAAATACGCCGCAGTACTCCGGTGCCCCCGCCCGTGTTGGAAGTCTTTTGTAGCGCTTCCTTGAGTCCGACATGCTCTTCGCTGTGCGGAAATGGGCACTGAATGCACTCCCCGCGCAACTTTCCCAGCAGCATGCGTTCCCTGAACCCGGTCATATAAGGTCCGTTCCAGGCCTCGGCCAGGGTCATGTCCCGAATGCTCTCCGCCTGTTCATCCCAAAAAAAACAACACGGGCTGATGTGGCCGCTGGAAACA
>JAKJCY010000114.1 GCA_022706235.1 Candidatus Hydrogenedentota bacterium
CGCGACCGCGAAAGTGGGCACCAGCGGCGCCGAAGTCATTGAACTCGGCTACTTCCGCACCAGCGATATTGTGCTGCCGAATTACGACCACCAGATTCAGAAAGCCAAAGCGGTATGCCGCGGCATGGTGGTAGCAGGCTATACGCCTCCGCGCAAACCGCGCCTGTGGGCCCTCGGTGAAAGCCCCAAGGCGGCCTTTGCTGCCGGCGTGTGGGGCATGAAAGAAGCCGGTTGGGCAAGCGAACATGATATGCTGATTAGCAATCATATCGCCAATGTCCTGTGCGGCGGTGACCGTGCTGCGGGCACGCCTATGAGCGAACAGGATTTTCTCGATCTCGAGTGCGAGGCCTTTGTAAGCCTTTGCGGTACTGAAAAGACTCAGGCACGGATTCAGCACATGCTTGCCAGCGGCAAGCCGCTGCGCAACTAAAGGAGAGTATAAGCATGGAAAATGTATATGTTGTTTCGGCCGTTCGTACGGCTGTGGGCCGGTCCAAGGCCGGCAGCGCGATTGCCCATGTGCGTCCTGATGACCTGGCAGCCGCCGCGATTCGGGAAGCCGTGAAGCGCTCGGGCATTCCCGCAGAAAAGATACAGGATTGCGTTATTGGCTGCGCTTTTCCCGAAGCGGAGTCGGGTATGAATGTAGGCCGCATGGCCCTGCTTACCGCCGGGTTGCCGGATTCCATTTCTGGCGAAACGCTCAACCGGTTTTGCTCTTCCGGGCTGGAGGCCATGGCCACTGCCGGCGCGAAAATTGAGTGCGGCATGCTTGATGTCGCCATTGCGGGCGGCACCGAGTCCATGAGCGTGATTCCCATGGGCGGCAACAAACTGATGCCGAATCCGTCTCTGGTCAAGAACAATCCGCGCTCTTACACCGGCATGGGTCAATGCGCCGATAATGTAGGCAACGATTACAAAATTACCCGTGAAGAATGCGATCAATGGGCAGTGATGAGCCATCAGCGCGCCATTGAAGCCATTTCAAAGGGTTATTTCAAGGACCAGATTGTGCCTCTCGAAGTCAAAGCCGCAAATGGAAAGACATTTGTCTTTGATACCGATGAAGGCCCTCGTCCGGACACCACCCTGGAAGGCCTTGCCAAACTGAAACCAGCCTTTGCCGGTCCTGGCGGCAAGGGAGGGGTGGCTACCGCCGGCAATTCCAGCCAGACCAGCTGTGGCGCGGCAGCAACTGTCCTTGTGAGCGGCAGTGTTGTCAAGGAACTGGGACTGAAACCGCTGGCGCGGCTGCGTGGTTATGCCGTTGCCGCGGGTGACCCCGGTTATCTCGGTCCAGCCCAGGTGCCCGCCATCGAAAACGCCTGTAAGCAAGCGGGTATTAGTGTTGCGGATATCGGGTTGATTGAATGCAATGAAGCGTTTGCCTCCCAGACTTTGTATGTGGTCAAGGAACTAAACCTTGACCCGGCCATTGTGAATGTGAACGGTGGTGCAATCGCCCTTGGCCATCCGCTCGGCGCGACTGGCGCGAAACTGGCCACGCAGCTGATTTATGAAATGAAGCGGCGCGGCGTCAAGTGGGGGTTGGAAACCATGTGCATCGGCGGTGGCATGGGCGGTGCCGGTGTGTTCGAACTTTGTGATTAGTCCCCGGCAATCTTTGTTAATCATTTCAGGGCTCCGTGATACTAACACGGAGCCCTGTTTTTTTGTCCCATAGGTCATAGGTCATATTGGACCTATGCATGTGACTTGTGCAACCCGGACGCATAAAAAAAGCGCCGCCTGGCAAAGCCAAGCGGCGTCACAAACTACTGGCGGAGACGACGAGACTTGAACTCGCGACCTCCGGCGTGACAGGCCGGCGTTCTAACCAACTGAACTACGTCTCCGCTTTAAATAAACCCCTCAAACTTGAGAAGAGTGTAGCAAAATCATCCGCTGATTTTCAACTTTGATGTTACCCCTTTTCCCGAATAAAGCGACAGGATTCCCAGCACTAAAAGCGAGGATACAAAAAACAGCAGGACGGGAAATGTTGCCGTGGATACCGGTTCCTGGACGGTAAGCAAAAAGTGCGGTGATTCCACGGAATACACCTCGTCCGATACCGTGCAATAGAAGAGTGCGCCGGAGTCTTCAGTCCGGGCGGTGAGGGAATAGTGGGGCAGATTACCGCCCACGGGAACGGCGGTCTTTTGCGCGTCAACCCGATACCACTGGTATTTTTTTTCTCCAATACCGCCGGAGGCTTCCACCGATACTATCACGGTTTGCCCGAGCGTGGCCTCCACTGTTTCTTCTTCAAGAGACGTCGTAACCTGGAGAAGCGGCATTCGGAAAATGCCATCGGCGCAACTGACGTATATATCGTTGTCACGGTACCGCAACGTTTCCAGGCGTCCACCATATTCCGCTGCAACAATAGGTGAGGCATCTGTGGCCTTGAATACGATAAGTTGGCTGGGCGCCCCCCAGGAGGTCGCCGTAACATATATATTGCCGTACGGGTCAGCCCCGAGTCCGGTGGCCCCGTCGTAGGGCGTGGGCAATGTTGCCCAGTCCCGTCCTGTAGGTTGCAAGCCCATACCGCCGACACCTGTGATGGCCGCATTCACCTCCTGGGCGTTCCAGCGGTAAATCGTTGCCGTGCCGCTGTACGCATAGCCCGGCACATAGTACAGATTACCGGAGGGATCAAAGGCCATGGGGCCCGGGGAATCGCCAATCTCGCCGAATACCACCGGGGGCGTGGATTCCAGCATGCCCGAACTGTCCAGGGGACTGTAAAATAGCGCTGCCGGTCCCCAGGTCTCGGTGGAACCGGAAGCGAAGAATTCAGCCGTTCCGCGGCCGGTGACGCCCCACAGGCTGGCTCCGTACGGCGTTTCTAATAAGGGCATTACGCTTCCCGGGTTGGAGACGTTATAGAACAAATAGTTGAAGTCGCCCCGCGTGTAATCCCCGCCGTCGTTAAAAAAAATATGGTCGCCAATACAAGTCAATAACGATCCTACCCAGGCAGTCGTTGTTTGGTATATCAATGATGGGCTTTCTTGCGAAATTTTATACACTTCTAACTTTAACCCATAGTTGGGATCGCCTACGGTATAGTGGAGAACGCCCGAAGCATCCCAGTCAAAACTAACCAGTGCCGACTCCGAAGAGGCTGGAAACACATAATATGGCTCGATCAAGGCCTGGTTTAAGGAAGAAGGTCCCTGGGCGACAGCTGACGAGGCGGCAGAAATGACTGCAAGCCATACCAAGCTGTGCCGGATGACAAGGAGTGACAAAGAGGCGGATTGGGGACGCGTTGCTTTTTTGTTCATCATGAAACCCTCGTTTCTTGCGGGTCATTCGGAACCGGGAATGCGTGCGAGGGGAGAGGAAATCCCATTGTTGCCCACGCACATCTCTTGGAATTGGAATGACTTCGCGTAACTCTTACCGGCAGGTCTTCGGACTTGCAGGCCTTAACACCTTGAAAGGCATCTCCTAATTGGCGCCGCTTCCCAGCCTCATCCAATGTGGCCAGTGCGCTTACCGGGTTGAAAAGGCAACACGATTGCGCCGTTCGTTCCTGTTTACCGCTGCGGGGCAGTTCCGGATTCACACCGGATTCCCTCTTAGCATCAGGGCGACTATCGCCCTGAGAACCGGTAGCCGCATTTTAGCACTCGTCTGGCGATGGTAGCAAGTCACCGGATACACGAGGAAAAGTTAACCGATGTTATGGGAGATACACTTTACCTTGTTTATTTTGATTTATAGTACTCCCCCTATATATATGATTTCAGATAACGGTGAGTGTACTTTCAGACATTTCGGACCATATCACCCACGTACGACCATTACAAAGTCATCGGCCCCGGCAAAACGGGCGCGATTCCATCATAATTATTGCGTGCAGGACTGCCATGCTGGTATTCTTTCCTATCATCAACTCTAGAGGAGGCCTGACGCATGAATGTCAAGTGTTCCCTGCCGGTAATGGTGGCAGCGGTTATGGTGTTCGTCTCTATTACCCGGGAGGGGGTGTGTGATATGAAGGATTATCCCATACAACCCATCGATTTTACTTCAGTACGTTTTGAGGATGGGTTCTGGTCGCCCCGCTTGGAAATCAACCGGACAGTTACCTTGCCCGCGAATTTCAAAAAGTCAGAAGAGACGGGGCGCATCCGTAATTTTGCCAAAGCGGGGGGCCTTATGGACGGAAAGCATGAGGGCATTTTTTTTAACGATTCCGATGTGTTTAAAATTGTGGAGGGGGCGGCTTATACATTGGCACTGCAACCTGATGCCGCGCTGGACAAGTACCTGGACGACCTGATAGCCCTTTTTGCCGCCGCTCAGGAAGATGACGGCTATCTGTATACGGCGCGAACTATTGACCCCGATAACGCGCCTCCCGTGGTAGGCAAGGAACGCTGGGAAAACATCAAGGTCGCCCATGAACTTTATAATGTTGGGCATATGTATGAAGCAGCCGTAGCCCATTTTCTGGCCACAGGAAAACGCACTTTCCTGGATATAGCCATCAAAAACGCAGACCTGATATGCCGTGTATTCGGCCCGGGTCGGAAATATGCCGTGCCCGGACATGAGGAAATAGAAATAGGGCTGGTCAAGTTGTACCGGGTAACCGGCACTCAGGCCTATCTTGATATGGCGCATTTTTTTGTAGAACAACGTGGGAACGCTGAAAACCGGGAACTGTTCGGCGACTATTGCCAGGATCACAAACCGCTCGTTGCGCAGGATGAGGCGGTGGGACATGCGGTCCGCGCCGGATATTTCTACGCGGGCGCCACCGATGTCGCGGCGATTACGGGAAATACAGAATATCTCGCCGCCCTGGACCAAATCTGGAAGAACATGGTGGGCAAAAAAATGTATTTGACAGGGGGCATCGGCGCGCGACGGCAAGGGGAACAGTTCGGCGCCAATTACGAACTCCCCAATGATTCCGCCTACGCAGAAACCTGCGCGGCCATCGCGAATATATTATGGAACCAGCGTATGTTTCTTTTGAAGGGGGAGTCCAAGTATATCGATGTCCTGGAACGGGCGCTTTACAATGGCTTCCTATCCGGCATTTCCCTTACCGGGGACGCTTTCTTTTATGTCAATCCTCTCTCGGCGGACGGTTCAACTCCCTTTAATCATGGTTCAAATCTGCGTCAACCCTGGTTCAATTGTTCCTGCTGTCCCACCAACATTGTCCGACTCCTGCCGTCTCTGGGAGGTTATGCCTATGCGGTTCGCGACAATATGGTTTACGTCAATCTGTATATCGCAGGCCGGGCCTCCTTCCAGTTCAAAGAGATGCGTCTTTCTCTGGAACAGCACACGGAATACCCCTGGGACGGCAATATTCAAATTACCGTGACCCCGGAAAAACCGTCTGAATTCGAATTACGGTTACGCGTACCCTGTTGGGCCCTAGGCAAGCCTGTGCCGGAAGACCTGTATTACTATGAAAATAGAACCGTGAACGCTCCCGTTCGCATCAGTGTTAATGGCGCGGAAGCGTCAGTTGCAGTAGACCAGAATGGATATATCTCCCTGCCCCGCGTTTGGAGCGAGGGAGACCTGGTTACCCTGGAACTACCCATGCCGGTCCAATACGTTTCCGCTCATGAAGCCGTGGAACAAAACCGGGGTTACCTTGCCGTTGAACGCGGACCTATCGTCTACTGTGCCGAAGGGGCGGACAATGGGGGAAAAGTAGGGCATCGCTTTTTGCGTCAGGATACCCTCTTAGAACCGTGCAAAGAGGAAATTCTTCCCGGTACAGTCGTGACGGCCTTGACAGGCTGGGGAAACGCGGTCTATCAGGATGCGCCTGACCAGCCGGAACGCATTGAAGAAGAACCCATAACCCTGATTCCGTACTATGCCTGGGCCCATCGTGGACCGGGGGAGATGCAGGTCTGGATTGCACGGGATGCCGGGACTGCGCAGACAGCGCCGATTCCCACTCTCTCATCCTCTGCCGGGATATCCGTCTCCCACGTTTTTGAAAGTGATACGCCAAGAGCCTTAAATGACCAAAAGGAACCGGATGCTTCAAATGATACCGCTATAGCGCGATTCACGTGGTGGCCTCATAAGGGCTCCCGGGAATGGGTGCAATATGACTTTAAGACAGAAGTCTCCGTGGCCAAGGCATCTGTGTATTGGTTCGATGATACTCCTGACGGCGGTGGTTGCCGCGTTCCAGCCAAGTGGCGATTGGAATATCTGCAAAATGAAACATGGACGCCTATTTCGAATACTTCAGACTATTCCACTGTGAAAAATCAGTACAACGATGTCTCTTTCACGCCGGTAAAGACAAAGTCTTTACGGTTGTTAGTCCATTTGCAGCGGGAATATTCGGCTGGCATTCTGGAATGGAAACTCTCTGAATAATACCATTTAACCTTAAAAAAGGATTATAGCGATGAATACGCCTGTCTTCATTGGTGTGGATGTTGGCACCAGCGGTACCAAAGCGATAGCCATAAACATGAAGGGCGAACTGCTGGCTTCAGCACACCGGGAGTATCCGCTGCATAGTCCGAAACCTAATTGGGCTGAACAGAACCCTGAGAACTGGCGCGTGGCGGCCTTGGAGGTTTTAACTGAACTCGCCTCCAATGTAACACCCACAACTATTGCCGCCATTGGGCTTACCGGGCAAATGCATGGGTCGGTATTTCTTGACGCCCGGAATCAGGTATTGCGCCCGGCTCTGCTCTGGTGCGACCAGCGAACCGCTCCGCAGTGCGATGCCATAACCGAAAAGGCCGGGGGAGAGGCCGCCCTGGTGGAAATGGTAGCCAATCCGGCCCTTACCGGGTTTACCGCTCCCAAGATTCTCTGGCTACAGGACAATGAACCTGATAAATTCGAAAAGACAAAAAAAGTGCTGTTGCCCAAAGACTATATACGTTGGGTGCTTACAGGGGAACATGCCACAGACATGGCTGACGCTTCCGGCACGCTCCTGTTTGATGTGCGGAATCGTTGTTGGCACACGGGGCTCATGTCCCTGTTGGGAATTGATCCTGACCTTATGCCCCGTGCATTCGAGGGTCCGGAAATTACCGGTACGTTACTCCCCGACATTGCCGCTTTGACTGGTCTGCCTCCCGGTATCCCCGTAGTTGCAGGAGGGGGAGATCAGGCCGCCGGGGGAGTGGGATGTGGTATTGTTCGTTCCGGTATTGTTTCATCATCTCTGGGAACCAGCGGCGTCGTCTTCGCCTTTGCCGAAAAGGTTACCGCAGACCCCCGGGGAAGGGTGCACACCTTTTGTCACGCTGTCCCAGGGAAATGGCACGTAATGGGGGTCATGCTCAGCGCCGGCGGGGCGCTTCAGTGGTTTCGCAATGCCCTGTGCGGTGAAGAACGGGCAAAGGCTGCCGCGTCCGGTCGGGATTCGTACGCCTATATCACGGAAGCCGCGGAAAGTGTCCCGCCCGGCGCGGAAGGTCTTTTGTTCCTGCCTTATCTGACGGGGGAGCGAACGCCCCACAAGGACCCATATGCGAAAGCGGCTTTCATCGGATTATCACTTCGACATTCTAAGGCCCATATGGCCAGGGCGGTGCTTGAAGGCGTCGCGTATGGTATGCGGGACAGTCTGGATATCATGCGAGAAATGGATATCCCTCTGAGGGTATCCCGAGTATCCGGCGGTGGGGCTAGAAGCGCACTATGGAGGCAAATGCTGGCCGACACAGGACGCATTGAAATTGCCCGTATCAATGTAGATGAAGGCCCGGCCTTCGGAGCCGCCATCCTGGCGGGTGTGGGGGGCGGCTGTTTTTCTTCCGTTGAAGAGGCATGTGATAGCCTGATTCACGAGGTCGACCATTGCGAAGTGGATACCATTCGTGCAGAGATTTACGAAAATTATCTGCAGGAATATCGCGCAGCCTATCAGTCCCTCAGTAACAACTTTAAGCGTATGGCGGAATTGATTCCATAATTGCCGGGTCATATTTCTGCCGGGCGATTGCCGAAAACCCATGCGGGCCAGACGCACCCTAAGACCTTGGCCGCCTCGTAAAGCCATCGAAAGTACCCCTTACCCGGGCCGGTTGCCTCACATGATGAGGATACAGATAGGGGCATGCCCTCCGACAAATCCAGTCGCGAATCAAAATATATCCATTCCCGTAGACCTGACTATAGCGTCTGATAATATATATTATGTTTCATTTACTATACCTCCAAATAGAAGCATACCTCCTTGCCTGAAATGGCTCAAGAAGCATGATTCATTATAAAATATATTCCAAAATAGAACAGACTCGTCTGCTGCTGCGACTATTTAAAAGAGGCTTATTGAATCTAAAATATATTGCGCAAATAAATACCTAATGCTTGGTATTAAGTGAACTATCATTTACCCTGTATTCATTGGCTTAAAAGAAGTTAACAAAAAAGGTTAACCGTGATTGTCCAAGAAGATTTTCAGTAGGTTTATTTTGAGTCGCTTCATTTTGAAAAGACATTTTAAACGCTGCAATTCTGTCTGTTGAATTGCGTTATCAAGACAGGGCATTCTAGCGCCAGTAAATGCGTATCAAAATAAAACAAGCAGGACTCAATAAATAAATTTGCTCTATTTTGAAAGTTTATACTCTCCCCCACTTCATAAACAGTATCTGCCTGTACGTTGCGCTGGGAAGGGCAACCAGGTATTTGTGGCATTTGGCTCCAGATAAAGTTGCTGTTAGTTAAAACTCTGAAGGATGCGTTTTCACTTTTTTTCGGCCGCATGAGTCCAGTCTGTTTCCGGGCACTCCCCGACTTGTGACAAGGTTCTCAGCTATCAAGATTCAGTGGAGGGCGAAATTTCGCCCCAACTTTTTTAAGTACACGCCGGCTTGCCTGACCTACACTGCGGCTCTCCCTTATCCAGAATATAGTATTTGTTTAGTGTTGTTCAGTGCTATATACTTATTAATAGACTGAATGATTTCTGGTTTATCAAGACTTTATGTCCTCAGGGATCACGTATGCTCAGGGAGTGCATTTTTTTTTCGAGAAGAAGAATCCGAGGGAAAGTTGACAGACCTTTCTGAGAGGGTGTATGGAACGTGGAGATGGCGTCACTTCGTTCGCAAGAATGGACACAGGGATACGGTGTCATTGCGAGTGAAACGAAGCCATCTCAATAATTTGCAATAATTGCACAGGCTATTGAAGCGGTCTTCCGTAAACGCTCTAAGAGAACCCCAAAATACCTTCTTGGTGTCGGGGGACTTTTTGGGCTACAATTAGGGCTGGAACCAAACTATCGTCCTAAATATCCGCAGCAGCGGGATACTTGTCGAATTGTCAGTCCGTGCGCCTCCGTCGGACTGAAACAAACCCAAATCAGAAAGGAATTTATGAGCACAAAGATTCGTATCGGCATCATAGGATGTGGCGCGATCGCGGAACGACTCCATGCACCTGAGTATGCCAATAGCCCCGATGCCGATCTGGTCGCCTTCTGTGATGTAGTAAAATCAAAAGCCGAATCCATCGCCTCTAAATTTGCCCCGAGGGCGCAAGTTTTTACCGACTATATGCAGTTATTAAAAAATGCCGATGTTCAAGGGGTATCGGTCTGCCTGCCCAATTATATGCATGGTCCTGTATCCATAGATTCCTTAAAAGCGGGTTGTAATGTGCTGGTTGAAAAACCCATGGCCACAAGCATGGCGGAGGCCCGTCGCATGCTGGAGGCGGCGCGAAAGGCAGGAAAACTGCTGGCGGTCAACCAGAGCCAGCGTCTTTTTCCGGCCCATGCCAAGGCCCGGGAGGTCATGGTCAGCGGGATCATGGGCAAAGTACTCCATGTTTCGGCTATGTTCGGCCATGCCGGTCCGGAATACTGGAGCCCGAGCGGTAAATGGTTTTTCGACAAAAAGAAGGCGCGCTTTGGCGCTATGGCGGATCTGGGCGTCCATAAAGCGGATCTGGTACGCTATCTCACTGGCAAGGAGGTAGGCTCCATAAGCGCCTTCTTTGAGCGTCTTGAGAAAAAATCCGCCTCGGTGGAAGACAACTTTGTAGCGGCCCTGAAATTTACGGACGGTACGGTAGGCACCCTTGCGGCTTCCTGGACAGTAAAAGGAGCAGAGGCCAACTATACCATACTATACTGCACCAACGGGACGCTCAGTATATGCGCCTTTCCGGGACGCCCCCTGGTAGCCCATCTGATTCATCCCGAATGCGAAATCAATTTTGATGTCCCTCCCCCGCCGGAAAATGACGATAACGGATGGGGACTGGACATCGGCGGGCGTTTCTGTCGCGCCATTAAAGGCGAGGAAGCGCCCTACTGCAGCGGCGAGGAAGGTATGAAGTCCCTTGAGGTCATTTTGGCAGCGGAAAAGGCCGCACTCAGCGGACGCACCGTCCAAATCAAGCGTTAAGGAATCGTCGAATGGCACGAACGGTACTGGTGTCCTTGGGGGAGCGAAGTTATGAAATTCAAATCGGCCGGAATATTCTGTATCAATTGGGAGAATATCTGAAAAAGAACCCGGTTACCGGCACTGTAGGCCTGGTGACCGACAGTACTGTGGGCCCGCTTTATGCAGACGACATCCATTCCCTGCTTACTGCGGCCGGAGTCAAGTGTGTGATTCATTCGATGCCCGCAGGTGAAGCCAATAAGCGCCTCCAACGGATAGAAGAAATTTGCGGCACTCTGCTGGAAGGCGGACTGGACCGGGGCAGCCTTCTTCTTGCTTTGGGCGGCGGCGTGGTGGGTGATGTCGCTGGCTTTGCTGCGGCGTGTTTTATGCGGGGAATTCCCTTTCTGCAGATTCCCACAACCGTCGTCGCGCAAGTGGATTCCAGCGTCGGCGGTAAAACGGCGGTAAATCATCCCCGTGGAAAAAATACGATTGGCATGTTTCACCAGCCTTGCGGCGTCCTCATTGACATGGACCTCCTTAAGACGCTTCCCACCCGTGAGATATGTGCCGGTTGTGCGGAAATCATAAAACACGGCGTTATTGCTGATAGTAACTTATTCGCACATATGGAGCAGCATGCGGGATTGATACGTGAGGGCGACCTGAGCGCCCTTGAGTATCCCATTGCCCGGTCGTGTGAAATCAAGGCAGCCGTGGTCGCTAAAGATGAGCATGAACTGGGATTGCGCGCCATTTTAAATTACGGCCATACCTTCGGTCACGCCATTGAAACTGCAAGCCATTATGCGACCTTTTTACACGGGGAGGCCGTCTCGCTGGGGATGTGCGCCGCCGCTGTTTTGGGCGCCGAGCTGGGATTGGTGGATGCCGACTTTGTCTCCCGTCAGCGTGCCTGTCTGACAGCCTACAGCCTGCCCGTATACTGGCCGGACCTACCGGTGGAAGAGGCGCTGGCCGCCATGAAAAAGGATAAAAAAGCCCGTGCTGGTACTTTGAAGTTTATTGTGCCGACAAGCCTGGGAACGGTGGTGCAACGAACCGATATCACCGACGGGCAAGCACTGCGGGCCTTGGCCTCCCTGAAACAGTAAGATACGGATAATTCGAGGAACATAAATATGTTATTTGGAGGTGAAACCGCCCAGAGTTACTTTGAGGAAGGCCTCACCGCCGCCATGAAAGGTGACCTGGAAAAAGCAATAGGCTATTTCCGCCGCGCTTATGAACTGGATTGCAGCCTACATAACGCCCAGCATCAAATAGGGCGCTGCCTGCTGCGCCAGGGCAACGCCGAAGCCGCATTGCCGTTGCTGCGTTCCGCAGCCCAAAAGATGCCGGTATCGACGTCACCTTTGCTGGACACCGGGTTCGCCCTGCTCCAGCTAAGACATATTGATGAGGCACGAAAAACATTCGCTTCCTTATTGCAGACAAGACCGGATGAGCCCCGTGCCGTCATGGGGCTTGCCTATTGTGCTTTCGCTCGCGGACAATGGGAAACTGCGACCAATCTCGTCCAGCGAAGCATCGAAATGGGCAGGGTCCAGTTCGACACGCATTTTCTGCTTGCCCGTGCGGCCGACAAATCGGACCTGATCGATGTATCTACCAGCCACTATAAAAAGGCGGAGGAACTTATCAACAAAACGATTGAAGCTACCCCGGACCAGGCGGCAGGCTACTACCTGCGCGGTCATGTTTACTGGGGATTGGGACAGCTGGGCGCAGCCTTGGACGATATGGAAAACGCCGAGAAACATATGCAACCCGGACGGCGGTATTATGCCTATAACGAATCGTTTTCCAGTGAAGATATATGCGCTGCCAAAGAATCGTTGCGCTCAGCGCTGACTCCCCCTCCGCCGAAGGGATAAACCTGCGCCGGAGACAGGAATTCGAATCCCGGTAAAGGAATAGATTATAGTTTACAATGTTGCCCTGAAGAAAGCGGTTGCCTTGCTCAAGGAAGAAGTTAAGAAAGGGTGAGCATTGAGTGATATCAACATGCAACTCGCCCGTGAGTTTTTTGAACTCAACCTGTTCTACGTGTTGCCGCACTGGCAGTTCGATACCGGTCAACAAGATGCGGAATACCTGGGTTCGCTGCTTTTTGTGGAACAACACCGGCGTTCTTTGCCGGGGGAACCGGAGTGCCTGTTACGCGCAGGTGATATCAAATCCATACAGCGTGCGGTAGTGGAAGTTCGCGCCTGGCACGCAGATAGACTTTACCCTTCCGTCATCGAGGCAAATCCCGTTTTCACCCGGGTCGCCTCACAAACGACACGTAATCTGGCCGAGAGTATTTTTGAAGGCGAAGAATACAAAATTATCCTGGTCGTTTCAGAATTTTCCTCAGCGCCCGCCAGACGCGACCAAGCGGTACAAGCGCTGCATGCGCTTGGCATCAACCACGTTCTTGAATTCCCCACAATCCTCGCCGAAATTTTGCGTCTTGTATCCGCGCAGGGAAGTTATGCTCCCTCCCATACTTTGCAGACTATCAGACTTCTCAAACGGTATGATTTTATACGACTACAGCAGTTGGAATTGTTTTTCCCGGCTCTTCGCCCGGATGCCCCCGTACTGCCGCCCAGGGAAGGAACCATCACGCCTGATGAATATGACCTCAACGAGATGATTATACCCCCAGAGGCGTAATAGAGCTCTCTCCCCACCCAACCGAAGCCAGCCAAGCCCGGCGGAGAACTAGTGAACCGTGGGACTGTACCCCTCTAATACGGCAATCATAGTCTGCTGGGTTTCGGCGTTTCTCCCCGGCCCCACCAGATAAGACAGGGCATAATCCAAAGACTCCATATCCGCCTGTCCGTCTGCATGAATAAATCTTTCAAGCAGAACTTCCCGTTCAAGGGGTTCAATCAATCCAAGCAACTCAAGTCGGGTTATCGCATGATGTACATCAAGGCTGATCTTCATGGATTCGTAAAAAGCCAGTTGCCGCATCGGCGGCGAATACCGCAGATAGGCCGGCTTCTGGTTCAAATGGGTATTGATTATTTCTATGGCCGAATCAATGTCCTGTTTGGTATACCCTTGCCGCAACAGAAAGGAACGCATGGACTTTTCCGTGGGCACTTTGCCTTTTCTGGAAGCCACATGCTCCAAGATAACATCAACGAGTTTAGTTAAGGAAACCTTCATCTACCTCTCCAAAAATAACAGCCCCGCTTTCATCCGTTCCCATGGTCATATTGTAGGATTTCCTCCCGGTCGGAATCAAGGAGCGGACAAGGTCGGCGGCAAGATTCTCAAGGTGGCGGTATCCGGATACTTCATGATAAAATGAAGGTCGCGGCACAACTTGCTGGAAACTAACGTATTATAATGAACAGCAAATGCAGGCGCAGGAAATCCTTTCGATGGCGCTTGTCAACGTGAAACACGGATTAGGTCCGTTTCCTGTATCCCTCTGAAGGCGTGATTGTACACCTTCCGTTCACACAAACATCGGATGCGGGGGTGTTGTACGACAGGCTGAAAAATCTTCTAATAAGATGCGTAGTTCTCATAATTGTTTAAAACCGTCTGTGTTTATGTAACCTTAAATATG
>JAKJCY010000115.1 GCA_022706235.1 Candidatus Hydrogenedentota bacterium
ACTGGTGAAACTCGCCCCGGCGCCGCCAGCGATACTGACCCCCCGGGTCCAGGTAGGGCTGGTGTGAAGGCCTTTCCGGCCACGCCCCGGCATGGCGCATCAGTGTTTCCCGGCCGACCTCGGCAAACCCGATACCGCCGATACGGGAGGCGGTCCCGGTAAAGCAACGGTCCATGACGGCGCCGCCCAATCCGATAGCCTCGAATATCTGGGCCGACCGATAACTGTGCTGCGTGGAAATGCCGATTTTGGACATGGTCTTGAGCATGCCCTTTTCAACCGCCTTGATATAGTTTTTAACCGCCTGGCCAGGGGTATCCTGCGCTACCGTTTTCGTATCAACCAGTTCCCCGACGGCTTCAAAGGCAAGCCAGGGATTCACCGCACCCGCGCCGTAGCCGGTCAACAGGCAAAAATGCATAACCTCGCGAGCCTCCCCCGTTTCCACGATAAGCCCGCACAAGGAACGCTTGTGAACGCGGATAAGATGCTGATGCACCGCGCCCACCACCATCAGGGCCGGCAGCGGGGCTTGTGTTTCCGACACGCCCCGGTCGGACAGGATGATCAATGCACACTTTTCATCCACGGCCCTTTCCGCCTCGGCGCAAACACGGTCCAACGCCTTTTCAAGCGCAGCCGGTCCGTCCGCCGCCGGGAACAGCGTGGAAATCACCCGACTGCGCAGGTCTTTATGGTCAAGACCCTTGATGTAAGCCAGCTGTTCATTGGTAAGCACGGGGGAGGTCAGGAACAACTGCCGGCAGTCTTCGTGATTTTCCACGAGCAGATTGCGCTCGCGTCCGATGGTCGTCTTCAACGACATGACCAGCGCCTCGCGGATGGGATCAATGGGCGGGTTGGTCACCTGGGCAAAAACCTGCTTGAAATAGTTGTACAGCAATTGCGGCCGGCACGATAAAACAGCTAAGGGCGCATCATTGCCCATGGAACCCACCGGTTCCTTGCCGTCCCGGGCCATGGGTGCCAACAGCAGTTCACTGTCCTCCCGGGTGTAGCCGAATACAATTTTAAGGTCATGAAGTGGTGCGGCTTCGTCCATGGTCACCGGCGGCAGACGGTCAGGCAGGCTTACACGGTTATCCCGCAACCATGCACGGTAAGGCTCGCGCTTTTCAAAAGCGGACTTGATTTCCAAGTCCCCAATGATGCGCCCCGTCGCGGTATCCACCATGAACATGTGCCCCGGTTCCAGTCGGCCCTTCCGGATAATAGTTTCAGAGGACACATCGAGCACCCCCACTTCCGAGGCCATAATAAGCTGCCGGTCACGGGTGAGCCAGTAGCGGGACGGGCGCAGTCCGTTGCGGTCCAGCACGGCGCCGATGCGCGTGCCATCGGTAAACGCCATGGACGCCGGACCGTCCCAGGGTTCTATCTTGCAGGCCATAAACTCGTAAAACGCTTTGCGCGCGTCGGACATGGTCTTGTGATTGTCCCAAGGCTCGGGAATCATCATGGCCATGGCAACCTCCATGGAATAGCCGGCACGTACCAGGAGTTCAAAGGCATTGTCGAAAATCGCCGAATCGCTGAAACCGGGCGTCAATACCGGCTTGATTTTTTGGAGATCCTCCCCGAACAGGCGGCTGGCAAAAAGCGGTTCACGGGCGGCGAACATGTTGATGTTGCCACGCAGGGTGTTTATCTCACCGTTGTGCGCCAAGAAACGAAACGGCTGGGCGAGCGGCCAGGAAGGCAGCGTATTGGTGCTGTACCGCTGGTGGATAAGCGCTATCGCCGACTGGAACAGCGGATCGCGCGTGTCCAGATAATACCGGTCGACGGCTTCGGGAAGCATCAGGCCCTTATACACGATGGTACGCGCGGACAGGCTCGCCGCATAATAGGTATCCGCTCCGGGCAGGTTCATACCGCGAATGGCAATGGAGGAAGACTTGCGGATGACATACAATTTGCGCTCGAAAGCGTCCGCATCGAGCGCATTGGACGCCTTGATGAATACCTGGCGAATCACGGGTTCATTACTCCGGGCCAGCCAGCCAATCGCCTCAGCATCGCGCGGCACATCCCGCCAGCCCAATAGCGTCTGTCCTTCATTCTCAACCATGCTGGTGATACAGGCCTCGGCAGCCGAACGCGTTTGCGGGTCCCGGGGCAGGAACAGCATGCCGACCCCGTAGCGTCCGGGTTCAGGAAGGTCAAAGCCCAGTTTTTCCGCCTCCCGGGCAAAAAAGAGATGAGGCAGCTGCAGCAGCATGCCGCAACCATCCCCGGTTTCCGGATCGCAGCCGCACGCGCCGCGATGAGTCAGGTTATATAAAATTTTGAACCCGTTCACCACAAGATCGTGGCTCTGACGCCCGTCGATGTTACAAAGAAAGCCGATGCCGCAGGCATCATGCTCATGTTCTGCCGCATAGAGTCCGAGCCGGGCAAGACGGTTCAGGGAAACGTTGCTTTCCACGTATTACTTCCTTACTGGTTTTCCCGCGCCGGCAACCTTGGTACCTGATAAAGCGTTTGCGCAACTGATTGAATTACACCTCATCACAAAAACTGTTTTTCTTGAATTTCGGGGGAAATTGCCTGAAAAAGATTACCAAACGTACCGGCGAAGGGACTGAGGACTGACATTCCATCAGGTATGATAAACAAAGGAATGCTCTAAATGCAACTTTTTAGTTCGCTTGAAGGACATCCTGAATACCCCCGTAATAAAAGGCGATATTTGAAATGCTTCCAGAGAGCGCCCGCTATTCTACGAAAACTAATACCCACCAATTTGTAGGTTTTTTGCCGTATATTTTTTCATAATATTTGTTTTTATTGATATAAAACAAGGAACGCTGACCTCAAAAAAATAATGCAAAAATGAAGATGCTTCCCAAGAAAACGGTGAGGGACAGGCAGGACCGAAAGGCGCAATGGGGATGTGGATTGCTTTCCTGAACAGGAAAGCGTTAAAAGTCCCCGGCGACACTGCACTACCCGGGCCTTCGTGCAACACAGATTCTCGCCCCGGTCTATAAGCCCGTTTTACACTATCCCCGCATACAGGTCGCTACTACAGTGGAAGAAGGTCAACGACTTTCGCTGCCCGGTTCAGCACGCCGCAATATATCCGCAAGCCGCTTGCGTTCGTGAAAAAAATGATAGTACAGAAATACCATGGGCAGAATGAAAAACAGAAGGGGCTTGATGGTAGCGTAATAGCGGGTTAGAAAAGCAAAGTCCACTTCACTGACACTGTGTTTGGCAATTTCATACTGTCCCCAAATATAGAGATGCCAGAGGAGCGGTCCAAGGGGCAACAGCAGGGCCGCCAACCATGCAACACGATTATTGATAAAGCACTTTACCGCGGCGACGAAATAGGCCAGAGCGATACTGAACATGATGACATAATACGCCCGAAATTCCAGTATAAGCAGCAAGCGTATGAAGTAATACCCATAATAAAGCAGCAAGGTCATCGACCAGGCCAACTGCAACCGCTTCAGGCCCTCAAGGGTTAAAAGCCTTTCGATGTTTTCGACCGGTCGCCATCCCTCCCCTTTTGCAAACAATATTTGAAGAAAGACCTTTCGGTTGCGGAAGAGGCCATAGTAGATGGCCAAGGGGGGCAAAACAAATACCAACGCATAAATCAACACGATGAATATGGTTGCGGGCGAATCCAAATACTTTTCATTTCCGGCCAAAAACAACACGATATTAAGAACCACCCCGGGCAGGTACAGGAACAAGTATATGGCCGGAATCGGCAATGAAATCCACCAGGCAATGCGGTTATTGTATTGACCGAGGAAGGCCGCCCCCACATAGACCATGGCAACCATCGTTAAGGCCAAGTGGATATAAGAAAGGTTGCCATCTCTGACAAAACTAACCATACTCGCCACGCCGAAAATTATAAGCAGCAGAAATGACCATACAATCTGTAATGCCTTCACCCCTTTCAACATTTCGAACCTCCCATACCCCCAGCCGGGGCGGTAGCAAGTTTATTCGTTCCGTTCTATTGTAACGGCATAAGGCATTTCCACTATCTTACAGGCCTCCATCTTGCCGGAAGGTACAACGGGGATATTTACGCTCATTTACACCTGTCCGTGCAACAATCAGCACGGTCGGCTCATCCGACATAAGCCAAGGCCGATGGATGAATGCGCCTTTCACTGACTTGTATTATTATACAGCTGTCCGCAGTGTAATACTTCCTGTCATTCGCCCGGCAAACTTACGGGGAGGGCGTATGGCAATCCGGTGCTATCCCACTGCATAGGCAAAAAAATATTCCCTCTACTTTACAAAGACAGGGTATAATAGTGGTGTAATGCCTGTGGGGAGTTTTTTTTCGTTGGTCCGGTACAAATTCCCAGGGGCCTAAATAAAAACCGCCTTTTCAACAACACAAGGAGTATCCACAATGAAAAAGTATGGTGCGGAGTTTTTTGGTACGTTCTGGCTGGTGCTGGGCGGATGCGGCAGCGCAGTGCTCGCCTGCGCCTTCCCCGATGTGGGCATAGGTCTGCTGGGCGTTTCCCTGGCCTTCGGCTTGACCGTATTGACCATGGCCTATGCCATTGGCCACATATCGGGCTGCCATCTCAATCCGGCGGTGTCGGTCGGCCTGCTGGTGGGCGGGCGGTTTTCCGCTAAGGACCTCGTCCCCTACGTTATCGCCCAGGTGCTGGGCGCCATTGCCGCCGGCGGTGTTTTGTATGTCATCGCCACAGGCAAGGCCGGGTTTGACGCTTCCGCCGGATTCGCCTCCAACGGTTTCGGCGAGCACTCGCCGGGCGGGTACACTATGATTGCCGCCCTGGTTACGGAAGTCGTCATGACCGCCATGTTCCTTATTGTCATTCTCGGCGCCACGGATGCCCGCGCCCCGCAGGGCTTCGCCCCCATCGCTATCGGCCTGTGCCTGACCCTGATTCACCTGATTAGCATCCCGGTGACCAACACCTCCGTCAACCCCGCGCGCAGCACGGGCGTGGCACTTTTCCAAGGTTCGTGGGCCATCGAACAGTTGTGGTTGTTCTGGGCAGCCCCCATCGCAGGTGCCATTATCGGTGCCCTCATTTACCGTGCCATCGGTTGTACCGGCACGTGCAAGAACGAGGCGTAAGGTATTCACTCTGACATCTTACGGCGGATGATGCAAAGATGGATTCTTTGCCATCCTGTGTCTCCATATACCTCTACACGTAACACCGCATTCCACAGGGGGTTATCCTGTGGAATGCGGTATTTATTTTGCCGCTTTCTTTGCGTACTCGATCCTATCGGCACCACGATTGAATTCAAGAAAGAATAAAAAGCATAATTATTCTGAACAAGAAACGATGAACACAAGGAGTTTGAAGTGAATCGGTACAAAGCCAGACAGCATACGGTAGTTGTAATAGCCTGCCTCGCATGGACAGGCTTGATTGCCACCGCGCCGTTATCCGCCGCACCGGAGGAATATGCGAGCGTGGAAAAACTGCCGGACCCTTTCCGGTTTCTGGACGGTTCCCGTGTCACGTCAGAAGAGGATTGGCCGCGCCGGCGCGAAGAAATGCTGGAACTTGTCCTTGAAATCCAATACGGGCACCTTCCGGAGGCGCCGGGGAACGTTAAACTGGAACGGATTATCCAGGAAAAGGAAATCAACGACGGTGTCACACGGCTTGAAAAGCATATCCTCACCATGGGGCCCCAAGGCAAGATAAGCGCCCAGTTGGACCTGTATTTCCCTGCGAGCACAGAAAGGCCGTGTCCCGTTATTCTGAACATAGGCCGGGATTGTCCCATAACTCGCGAAATGAATGAACGGGGCTTTATTTTCGCTGGTTTCGGCCCGGAACGATTTGACCGTTCCGAAGAGGGAAAACCAGAACCCGGTGCAGTGGAGCGCGCATACCCGGAGGTGGACGGCGGCACGCTGGCTGCCTGGGCATGGGGCGCTTCCCGCATGCTGGATTACTTACTCACCCTGCCGGAAGTGGACGGCGAGAAAGTCGTTGTTACCGGACATTCCCGCTGCGGGAAGGCGGCACTGCTGGCAGGCGCGGTGGATGAACGGTTTGCCATCGTCAATCCGAACGGTTCCGGATGCGGCGGTGCCGGCCTCTATCGCATCCAGGCACCAGGCAGTGAAGACCTGGAAGCAATCACCCGGCCGGAACGGTTCCAGGAGTGGTTTCACAAGGATTTCCGTAACTTCGCGGAAAAAGAGGCGCATCTGCCTTTCGATCAACATTTCATGCGCGCCCTGGTGGCGCCCCGGCCCGTGTTGAGCACCGATGCGACAGAAGATTTCTGGGCCAACCCTCTGGGCACACAACTCGGTTACCTGGCGGCGCAGCCGGTGTATGATTTTCTGGGGGTACCGGAGCATAATAGCCTGCAGTTCAGGCCCGGCAAACATGACCATACCGATGCGGATTTCCGGACACTGCTGGATTACGCGGAATGGCAGTTCTTTGGGAAGAAACCCGAAATCGCGTTCAATAAACTGCCTTTCCCCGGCGAGATAGCGGACGTGGATTGGACTGCGCCGAAGTGATGTCAATTAACAACAGGCAATATTCTCAGGCATACTATATTTGCGATGAAGAAGCGACAGCATCAGAAAGGATTCTGCAATGGACACACCATCACTAAACAGGCGTGAGTTTATGAAGCGCGGCATCGCCGTATCAGCGGCATTTGGCATTCCAACCATTGTGCCAAGTTTGGTGTTCGGTGAAAATGCTCCGAGCAATCGTGTGAATGTCGGCCTTGTCGGTTGCGGTAACATCGGCAATTACCACAAGAACTGGCTCAAGCAATACCCGGACACGCGCATTGTCGCCGTCGCCGATGCCTATAAATCGCGGCGGGTTGCCATGGCCGAAGAGATGAACAAGCACTACGAATCCGCGGACACGACAAAAGTATACGATGATTTCCGGGAGGTGATTGCCCATCCGGAAGTAGACGCCATATTCATAGGCGCCCACGACAACTGGCACACCCCGATGGCAATTGCGGCGGCCCGGGCGGGCAAGGACATTTACTGTCAGAAACCGCTCACCCTGGACCTGGAACATGCCAAGCTGCTCCGGCAAGCCGTGGCTGAAAACAGCAGGATTTTTCAGTTTGGCACCCAGTATCGCTCCGAATCGCTATACCCCAAAATGGTGGAACTGGTGCGTAATGGCTATATTGGAGAAGTGCAACGGATTGACGTGTGGAGCCGGAATGTATTGAATGATACCAACCAGTACCATGTGGCGCCCTACGGTTCCTCGGAGGAAATCCCCGTGCCGGAAGACCTGGATTTCAATGTCTGGCAGGGCCCGTCGCCCATGGTGCCCTATACCGCCGACCGGTGTACCCCCTGGGGCGGCTACCATTGTCCGGAAACGTCCCTGGGCTTTGTGGCGGGTTGCGCTATTCATCCCCTGGGCGTCGCGCAGTGGGGCAACCGGTCCGACCATACCAGCCCCATACGGTATGAGGGCACCGGCAAGGTGCCCGCCGAGGGCATCTTCAGGACACTGGAACGGTGGGATATCCTGTGCGATTATGAGAACGGTGTAAAGCTGCACATGATGGACATGGAGACGGCTACAGACGTAGTGAAAACCTATTATCCAAAATTGCGCAATGGAGACGGGGTGGTATTTCATGGCACCGAAGGCTGGATAGGGGATTTTAATTTCGGGACCTTCTATGCGAGCAACCAAAAATTATGGAAAGAGGAACTGAAACCGGACGATGAGCGGGTATACAAGTCGGACGGTCATGTACGCAATTTCATTGATTGTGTCAAGTCAAGAAAAGAGACGGTATGCCCGGTGGAAATGGCCATCCGCTGCGATACCATCGCGCACATGGTGAATGTGGCCGCGCAGACCGGTCGAGTTATCAACTGGGACCCCAAAGCGGAACAAATTGTGGGCGATGAAGAGGCGGCAAAAATGCTTACCCGTTCCTGCCGCGAGGAATGGAAGATCTGGTAATGTTTGCACGGACTTTTTCCCGCCGGCGACAGCCTGGAAGTCCGATTATCGGTCAGAGCCAGCGGAAAAGTATAATAACGCATCCGTGCCTTGTCGCCCCATCAAGCCTTGGAAATAAAAAGCGAAACATGGCAGAGACCAAATACTTCGTCATTGCCAGCGGAGTGAAGCAATGACATAGGGCTGGGTTCCGGGTAACACCCGCGTTCCTAAAAACCAATAAGGAGAGTGTACTATGAAACGTCGAAGTTTTCTGACTGCCGCAGCGGCAGGCGCCGGTACCCTGGCGGTAGCACCGGGCAGACTCGCCCTCGGGGCGGTACCGGAAGGCCGTCCTTTCGCCAACCTGCCTTTGAAGGTTGCCTGCAGTTACGGATGGCTTAAAGACTGCCTGCCCGAGGGAAGTTCCCCGTTGGATATTTTCAAACTGGCGGCCGAATGGGGTTTCCCCGCCGTGGAAAACCTCGGCGCGGGCGAAGACAAGGACAATTACAGTCAGTTTGTGGAAGCCACCAATGCAACCGGCGTCAAGTGGACCTGCATTTCGGGCGCGGGACGCATTACCCAGGGGGAAATGCTTGACGTGTCCCAGCATGACCGTCTGGAAGAGCAGTGCAAAACCGCCATGGAACAGGCCAAAGGACTGGGGTGCAACTGCATCATCGGCCTTACGGGTGAAACGAGTTCAAAACGTACCCTCACCTATGATAAGTGCGCCCAGAACGTAATTACATTCCTTCGCCGCATCAAGGGAATCCTCGAAGAAAACGGCATCCTCATGGTACTGGAGACGCTCAACCAGTTGCAGGATCACCACAACTTCTGGCTGGCGACCACAGACCAGGCCCAGTTGATAATCCAGGCGGTGGACAGCCCGAACATCAAACAGTTATTCGATGTCTACCACCAGCAGATTACCGAGGGCAACCTTATCCGCAATCTCTGCAACAACATCGACGGTATCGGCCATATCCATATCGGTGACAATCCCGGGCGCAAGCAACCCGGCACGGGTGAAATCAATTACCCCAATGTGTTTAAAGCGCTCGCTGAAACCAATTATGATGGGTATGTGGCGGTGGAATGCGGGTATACCGACACCGCCGAAGGCGCCATCCGTGATCTGCTCAAATGCTTTGAAGGCTGGGCGTAACCCATTTTTTTTGGGGGAAGAACTTCGGGGTACCGCCTGATGGTTCAGGGTTTTCCTGCCCTGAAATAAGAAAGGCGCCCCGGATATTCTATGTCAGTATGGGCTGTCGGACTTTGTCGGACGGTGTCTGACGAGGTCCGACAGTTTTTTTTCGGGGTACCCCGCCACGAAAAGCCCCGCCCTCCCTATGGCTTCCGTACTTCGCGTTCAAAACCGCGCATACGGGCCAGCAGATCTTTCGTGAGCTCCGGGTGCGCTTCGGCCACATTGTAAAGTTCACGGGGGTCGCGGCCCAGGTGAAACAGTTCAGCATCCCCATCTTTATCTTCCCGGCGCAACTTCCAAGCACCGTGGCGCACGCCTTGCAGATGTTCGCCCCGGAAATAGTAGAAATATTCGTGAGGCGATTCGGCTTCGCCTTGCAGCAGCGGCAGGATGTCTTGCCCATCCAGGGTGCGATCCGTCGGCGGAGCGACCCCGGCAATGCCTGCCAGCGTTGGCAGGATGTCCATAGTGGATGCGACCTGGGCGTTTCGTGTACCTGCGGGTATGCATCCCGGCCAGCAGGCAATCATGGGAACGCGCATGCCTCCTTCCCAGGTAGTGCCCTTGGCGCCGCGCAGCGGCCCGGGCGACCCGCCATGCCAGCGTTCAACGTTTTCGTTCAGCATGCGGTCGGGCAGGTCCAGCCAGGGGCCGTTGTCGCTGGTGAACACAATAAGCGTATTGTCCGACACGCCTTTTTTCGCAAGCGCCTCCCGGATACGCCCGACGCTCCAGTCGATCGTTTCAATGACATCGCCGTAAAGGCCGCCGTCGGATTTCCCCTCGAATTGTTCTGAGGTGCTGACGGGAAGATGGGGCATGCTGTGGGCCAGGTACAGGAAAAACGGCGCTTCGTCCCCGGCCTCGATGAATTTCACCGCTTCTTCGGTATACCGTTCGGTCAAGGTGTTCTGGTTTACCGGGTATTCAATGGGTTCCGTATCCCGGTATAGTTTCAACGGCTCGTCCGTCTGCACGAAGGGCTTGCGCATGTCGTTGCTGTAGGGCAGGCCGTACCAGGCATCAAAGCCGCGGCCCGTGGGCAGTACTTCAGGGCGCTGGTGGCCCAAGTGCCATTTGCCCACCGCCATAGTGCGGTAACCCCGGCTTTTGAGCAGGTTCGCAATGGTAAGTTCCGATTCCGGCAGATGCTTTTCGCTGCCCGGCCCCGTGTTGCCGGGCATGCCGCACCGCACCGGGTAACGCCCGGTCAGCAGGGCCGCCCGCGACGGCGAACAGACCGGCGCGGCGGCATAAAATGAGGTCAGCCGCACCCCGTCCCGGGCCATCTGGTCCAAGTGGGGCGTGCGTATCAGGGGATGTCCATAACAACCCAGGTCACCGTAACCCATGTCGTCCGCAAAGATGAGGACAATATTCGGGGGGCGCGCCTCAGCCGCTTGCGCTCGTGCTGCGCACGGAAAGGCCACCGTGCTCACAGCGGCACCCAGGAGTTCCAGAAAGGTTCTGCGGTCCAGTGGTGTATTGGTCATAATAGTGTTCTCCCAAGGGGGGTTGTATTTGCCGCTGTTACCCTAAAGGACTTAAAGGTCACACAACCTGCTTGCGCCGTTCTATAGGTCCTATACGACCTATACGTCCTACATGCTTGATCCGAAAATTCAACATCCGTCACTCCGTTGTGTTGCCGTACTTGCCGAAACGAAATTTCTCCACCTCCGGAACGGTCCGTTCCCGGCATATGATGGCTTCTATTTTTGCCGCAATCTCCGGGAATTCATCAGCCACATTATGCTGTTCGCCGATATCCTGTTTCAGATTGTATAGTTCCAGGGGCGCATCGGGATTTTTTTGCAGGTTTTGCCTGATACCCTTCCAGTCGCCCATGCGCACTGCGGTCTGGCCGCCGTAGCCGGCAAAATCCCAGAACAGAAAGTCATGTGCTTTCTGCTTGTCCGTCTGGCCTAGCAGCGAGGGGAGCATGCTGATGCCGTCAGTTGCGTTGTCAAAGGACGCGCCCGCGATGTCGGCCAGTGTTGCGGGCAGGTCATAATGGGCGGCAAGGTGTTCGCTGCTGGTGTCGGCCGCGATGTTGCCGGGCCAACGCGCCACCAGCGGCACGCGGATGCCGCCCTCGTATAGTTCTCCCTTCAAGCCGCGCAACGGCCCGACGCTGTCAAAGAAGTCCGCGTCCACCTGCTCCTTGAGGTGGGTGGTGCCGTTGTCCGAAGTGAACAACACGACCGTGTTGTCATCCAGATTCAGTTCTTTGAGCAACGCCATCAAGCGGCCCACCTGACGGTCCATGAAGGATATCATGGCCGCATAACATGCTTTTGGCGTATCGTGGGGCAGGTAGGATTTCCCGTTGTAGGGCGTCTCTGGAAACAGCCCTTTATATTCGGTAAGGTCCGCTTCGGGTACCTGCAGTGCCAGGTGCGGGATTACGGTCGGGTAATACAGAAAAAAGGGATGATCCTTGTTCTGCCGTACGAAGCCCAGGGCCCGGTCGGCGATCAACTGCGGCGCGTAGTGTTTTCCTGTCAAACCGCCGTCATTACCTTCGAGTTCATGGATACCGTTATCGTTTTCAAGGTATTCGGGATATAGATTGTGGGCGTTGCTTTGACAGTTATACCCATAGAAATGGTCAAAGCCCTGCTTGAGCGGGTCGCCCGTGGAGCCCTGCGGGCCCAGCCCCCACTTCCCGAAGCAGCCGGTGGCGTAGCCCTGCTCCTTGAGCGTTTTCGCGATAGTAGGGATCGTCTCGGGGATAGGCAGCTGCCCACCGAAACGGTTGGGCGCGGGCTTTTTCATGCCGAAGTTGTCCCGGATGTACGCATGCCCGCCGTGCATGCCGGTCATCAGGTTGCAGCGGGAAGGCGCGCATACGGCCGAGCCTGCGTAATACTGGATGAATTTCATGCCCTCGGCGGCAAGGCGGTCAATATTCGGGGTCTTGATCTTTTCCTGGCCGTAACAGCCCAGCTCCTTGTAGCCGAGATCATCCGCCATGATCAGGACGATGTTGGGCGCGCGCGCCGTTCCTTTCTCCGCCATAAGGGACCGGGCACAGCAAAGGGCCACGGCGCCTGCGGTAAGGTGTTGCAGAAAATGTCTGCGATTCATATTGGTCTCCTTGTAGAATGTTTATACCGACGCAAGTCTTGCCCGCAACCCAAAGTCAGTCAAAACGACAGAGAAAAAAAATGGCGACCTAATACGGCTCCCTTTGAAAAATATGGTTTACGATATTGTCCGCTGCGACACGGTCCGCATCGGACAGGCCGCCTGTCGTCCTGTCCAGCGGATGCTGCTCACGGTAATACGCCAAGAGCGGTCGAGGACTTTCGTATGGTTTACCTGCGCTTCTGTTGATTTAGCGGCTTCGAGACCGGGATGGTCGAGGTCCAGTTTAGAAAGGGCGTCCTCCGGGCTGAGGGACCGTAATACCGGCGGATGGTCTTCGGTGGCGAATGCCGTAAGGCCTAATGAGACCTGCAACAGCACAAAACCTGCGACCAACAGTGTCGTCCTATTCTTACACGGCTGCAAACTATACCATAGCATGTTATTTGCTCCTTAAACTGTTGTCTTGTACCGTTCTTATTGGTGTCTTCGCAGTATAGTGGTTTTGCAGACGACAGGACAAGGAGCCAGGTGCGGCTCTGCCTTGCCGTACCACAGGGAATAACCGTCGTGTTTTGTACACGGTGTGGTGCGGGTATATCATGTTTCTGAACAGGAAATTACTACTTCAGGAGGCCATGTTATGTTTTGCACGGTACTGATTGCCTTGAGCCTGCTAGCCGCCGACACGGACCGCAGCGCCATTCCGTTTCCACCGGCCTTGCAGCGGGCCGATATCCGGCAGGAGCGGCTTGACGATGTGCTGGAAAATGCCATGGTCCTGGGCAACGGCGATATCAACGCCCTGGTATATTCGCGGGGCGGGAACGTGGTGATTTCGCTGACCAAGAACGATGTGTGGGACGCGAGGCTGCTCACGGAGAAGGACCCGCCCCTGCCCACCGTCAAACGGCTGAAAGCGCTGGCGGCCGAAGGATGGCCGAAAGGAGGCGATGCCAACTGGATTCTGCCCGACGGGCAGGCCTATGACGGTCAGGATTCGTATCATGCCCACCCTTTTCCGTGCCCCCTTCAGTGTGCGGAAGTGGTGCTGCAGAGCGGTATTCATGAAGCCGGCGATGAAAAGGAACCAGCGCAGTGGGAGGCTGTGCGCGCAGAGGGAACGCTGAATGAATTTGTGCAAGACGGGACGAAGGGCATCATGCGAATTGAGGGGAAGGCTGGATCTTCCAACGGATTCCGGTGTGCCTTGGATCTTCCTTTGGAGGCGGACTACGCCGAGCTCTCGCTTCGCGTCCGCGGAACGGCGAATACGCGTTTTTTTGTAGACCTAATGGACGAAAACAATCGCCCGTGTTTTAGCAGCGGGTGGCTTGACACGCCCCGGACAGTCGAGGACGTTTCCTTTAATCTTCCGAAGGATAAAGCCTTCACAGCCATCATCCTTTACACGTGGACTAAGGACGGTGCCCTTGCTGCCACTGTATTCGAAAAAGTCGCTTTTACGGGTAATGGTCCGGAGGTATCCCTCACGCTGGGTTCGCCGCCTTCGGTGCCCATGCCAAGCCATCTCTCGCTGGAGAAGGCCGTGGCGGAAATTAAATCGGTGCCTGGCAAGAGCGATGGGACCGTAATACGCACCCTTGCCGATAAGAACG
>JAKJCY010000116.1 GCA_022706235.1 Candidatus Hydrogenedentota bacterium
ATGTTGACAAGGAGAATGAACATGGAATTAGTGCAACCGGAAAGAAAATACCGCCGTCTCGCGGCACGCTTGGCAAATCTTAAGGTCATGGTGCAGGGTACCGTTACCGAGCGCACCATTGAGCGAGACGTGGCGACTGAACCCGGTAAGAAAAAAGTATATGGGCCCTACTATCAGTGGACCTTTAAGAACAAGGGGAAAACCGTTACGGTGAATCTATCCCCCAAGCAGGCCAAAACATATCAGCGTGCTATAGACGAACACCGCAAAATGGAAGGAATTATTGAAGAAATGCGGCAGTTATCGCTTGAGATACTTGAAAGAAAAACCGTAGGCGTAGCAAAGCGAAAAAGAAGAAAATGAAAGACAGAAGGCTTAATTAAGTGCCATTCCGGACTGGTGGAGTTATGACGAGGCGACCCTGGCCGCCTGGCGCGTCGCTATCCAAGCCCCCCGCCCGGCATGGCTTCGGGAGGTAGCGGGGGAACTCCCCCTTCCAGAACGACCTGAAATTCCACCGGCAACGCAGGGTGTTCCAGACACCAGCCCCGCAAGTTTGGCATTCATTGCTTTCCGGGAACAGTGTTGGCGCGAAGCCGTGCAGCGTTTCGAAAAGGCCATCAGACAAGGCGACCCGGACGCCCGGATTTCCGCCCCGCTGGGCGAGAGTTACCGACGCCAGAGCGCGTCCATGGCCAACCTGGATTATTGGGGCCTGACCCGAGCCGCCGCGCAGGTAGTCCATTCCTACGATTTCTTCTGGCACGCGAAAGACCCTGCCTGGATGGCGGCCGCAAGCGTTGACGCCTTTCAGGGCATCACCGGTCTGCCCGTGCTGTTCGAGTTCGACGGCACCCCCACTATGCTCGGACTTGGGTATTCCATTCCATATCTACTCGCCTTGGGGCAGGCCGCTGCCGGCGCCGGGGCGGGTCTGAAATTTGCCAACAATTCTTATTCCAAAACACTTCCATCCCAACAACCCCTGTTCCGGGAACTGCTTGGTATCTGGCGGCATAACTGGAAGCGGCACGAATTCGCTCCCCGCCAGGATACTGTCCTTCTGTTCTTTTCAAGATGGGCAAACTATACCTATCGGGAGTCCACGGAATGGCTCCATGAGGCCCAGTTTGGTGTTTACAAATTATTTCGAGACGCACAAATAACGGTGCGCATCATTAACGAAGACAACCTGGGGGAAGACCTGTCCGGCTATCGCGCCTTGTACGCGGCCTTTTCACCGCGCCCCCCCATGCCCGCGTCAGCACAACAAAAATTCTCGACACTCCCCCTGCTGATTATTGAAGATTTTATGGATATCCCCGAACCCGGAGCAACAGGCGAAGCACCCACCGAGGGACTCGCCCAAATACGGACCTCCACATCCGCCTGCCCCATAGGCCCGCAGGATTTATCCCCCCTTGGGCCTGAATACGAATATGCGCTTACCCTGGAAAACAAAAAGTTGCTGGCGTATCGCCCGAAACACGTGGTCATGGGATATCCCGTGGGCAGCCTGTACCTTCACGACGAACACCCTGCTGTTCATCAAGGACTGGTGCTCTGGGCGTTGGGGCATGATAACAACAACACGCATTGATTAAATAAAGCCCAGCGCCTGTTACGAAACCCGCCCCTGTAAAGGTGAAAGACAGATTATCCCGCAAGCCTACTGGGCTCAGAAATACCCGTGACAATTCGTATTCAGAACCGGATATCGGTCTCAACATAGAAATAGTCGGCATCTTTTTGATCGGTGCCCCCGTTATAGGCCAGCCCGTTCAGGTCGACAAAATTACCGTCTCTCAAGGCTTTTCCCGTGAACAGGTGGGACCATCCGGCCTCGAAGATAAGGTCGTCGGAGTAATGGTACCGGCCCCATATTCCCAGTTCCCAGCCCATGTCCCTGTCGGCGGTACGGGTCAGATAACTGAGGTCGCGGGTCAGGAGCACCCGGCGACCGTCCAGCCAAAAGTGCAGAGGCATCTCGAAGGGTTCGACGACCCGGAACAGGGCGAGGTCCATACCCGCTTCCAGGGTTTCTGCCGGCTGAATGCTAAACCCGCCACACACCGTCCAGAAATTGGACAGCTCGCCCATCTCATCCATGAAATAACTGTGTACCGTATTGGAAAACAGGCGGTTGAAACTGACGCTGGATTCCGGGCGTTTCACCGCCGTCAGCGGATTCAGCCATCCCCAGAAAGACAAGTCGCGGTTGTCTTCACCAGAAAAGTACGCGGCGCCCAGATATAGTCTGGGACACCAGGACAGTTCCAGCGTGTAGCCCAGTTCTGTCTCCACCGCCCAGGCATCAAATTCCGCTTCGTCATCCCCATAAATGAAAGGCTTGAACAGGAATCCCGGGGCAGCGGCTTCTCCGAACTGCCAGGCCGCCTCGAGGTCATAGTCCAATCTCCCCCACGCCCCGGACGCGCGCATGCCCAGTGTATGCAATTGGGTGGCGCCATAATCGTCGCGGCCAAACAAGGATTCAAGCCAATCGCTGATGAGGGCGTCCTGTGTATCCTCCAGGTGTGCGGCATCACGCACCAAGAACCAATACGCGTCCAGATTCAACGCATTCGATGCGGCATAGGAGGCGTACACTCCGGCAAAGTCGGTGTCCCCGTCCGCTTCGACCGCGAAACGTTCCGCCAGTTTTGACCAGAACGCGTCCAGGGTCAATGCGCCGGGAGTATAGGTCACTCGTGCGGCATCAAAAGAAAGCCCGGCGAACTCAGGCAGGGCATCGTTGTTTCCAGTCAGCCATCCCTTGCCGAAAATTAGTTCCTGGCGGCCGATACGAATGCGCACGGGCAGGCCCCACGCCTCCGATGCTTCCACATAAGCTTGATGAAGTTGAATGCTGTCGTTCTCTCCATTACGCTGGTCCGCCCCGGTCAGGTACTCGGAGCGGAAAGATTCTCCCCACACGGAAAAGGCATCAAACTCCGCCACCAGTGCCACACGGTCGGTAAACTCCGCACAAAGATGCAACCGGGTCCGCTGTTCGATAACGGCATAATCTTTTCCTGCATGGTCCCAATCGAAAAAACTGATGATAGTCTGACCCCCTACAGGATCGCCGATGGGCCGTCCCCAAAAGGCATCGCTTGACCAACGGATATTGTTCCCCACCAAAGCGGGGGCAGAACGGGTATTGAACGCATTGCGCCAGTAATTGCCCCGGACGCGGATTTGGCCGCCCACGGATACGGACTGCAGTTCGGCCGGCGCCGGAACCGCCAACAGTATCACCAGCGCAAGCATTACACTGGATACTCTAAAAAAAAACATACACACTTTCCTTTAAAATGATCGGACCGATCCGTCCGATCAGACCAACCTACTTGTCAAATTCCGGCGGGGCAACCTCGCCCGGAACCAGATTTACCGTACCATCCTGCCCGCTGTCGGCGCCTGTCGCGCCACCGGAAGCGGTCACTGTAATAGTCGACACATCACTTAACGCTTCCTTATAGTACACGGCTATCCTGCCGCCGCCACCGCCCACATCATTGCCGCCACCATCCGCTGCAATTGCCCCCGCCCCGGACACTTCGGGGGCATAGATCAGAACACTGCCGCCAGAACCGCTACCGGCCTCATAGTTTCCTCCTGCGGCGCCGGAAGCGCTTATCCTGCCTTCCAATTGTAACTCACCGGCATGAATCCAAATCCAACCGCCGCCGTTGCCGCCGGCTGTACTATACCCGCCGGAAGAACCTCCGGAACCAAGTCCGACAGGATATAAAGGATCCCCGTACAAGAGATTGGGTACACCGCCTGCTGAACCACCCAAACCGCCGTATGAACCGCCGGAACGATAGGTGGAACCCGGTAGATTGCCCAGAGTAAGCCCGTAATTATTGGCATTATCACCGCTATAACCGCCGAGGTACCCCCGCCCATCGGTGATAATGGCGCCGCTTTCCCCGACAACCATCGCACCGGCCGTGATTTCAAGCCGGGACTCGAACTGGGTAGTCGCGTTATAGTGAGTAATCCGGCCGTATTCATCCAGCATCACCAAGCCCGGGACAAGCAAAGGATCGCCAAGAAGCAACGCACCGCCTCGACGGAAATACATATTATCAAAAACATACACGCCAGAGTAAGTGTCTCCGGGTACGGCAACGGCATTCAACGCCGGATTGCTGCCCAAGTCCACAGTAATGGCCGTGTCCGTGTTTCCGCTAATAGCGTATATATACTCCTGTTCCAAGTCGGGTTTCAGATTGAGTCCGGCCAGCCCGTTCGGCAGCATCCGCACAAGCCCGTCCGTCACCAAAGTGTTCTCAGTCACTTCCTGGATTTTTCCAAAACCGATATGCGGCAGGGGCGTAAACCTTCTGGCTGTAGCGTCCACTGTGCCGTCATCAATATATAAATCACCCCGGGCCTGGTCCGCCCGGCGCAGCACCACGGTTCCCGCGCTGGCGGGATAACTGGGTGTCTGGCCGCCGAAAGCGGTAATGTTGCGCAGGCCGTCAAAATCCTCGCCGGCGTTACCCAGTGTCACATAATCAATGGCGATACGTCCGCCGCCGCCGCCCGTTTCGCTGGCGCCGCCGTGGGCTTGAATAGCACCCGTTCCGAGGAAGTCGCCGGTAACAATTCGTATGGTGCCTCCTGAACCGCTACCCGCAGTGTAACTGCCCCCATTCCCACCGTTAGCGGAAAGGGCGCCGTCAACGGCGACAGTGTCCGCTTCCATATAGACCCAGCCGCCCCCGTCACCACCGATAGCGCTATAACCACCCCTTGAACCACCGGAACCCAGCGCGGCAGGATACAAGGGATCGCCATAAACAGGATTGGGTATCCCTTCCAGCGCGGCACCATAACCGCCGTAGGAACCGCCCGAGCGGTAACTCGCCCCGAGAATATTGCCCAAGGTAAGCCCATAATTCTCGCCATTAGCGCCGCTGCCGCCACCCAGATATCCCCGGGAATCCACATTCACGGAACCGGTTTCCGCGATGTACACGGCACCCGCATATACTTCCAGTCGGGATTCGAAGTTGGAGGAAGCGTCAAAGTGGGTCAACCGGCCATAGGTATCCACCAGCAAGTCCTCCTGGACTATTAAGCGATCGCCCATAACCAGGAAGCCGCCGTTTTGTACAAAGACATTGTCAAACCGGTAGATGCCCGCGTAGGTATCGCCCGGCGCCGCCACGGTATCCAAGGCGGGCTTGCCATTTGGGTCTACCGTGATAGTGGCTTCGGTATTTGACAAGACGGTGTAACCGATCTCCTGTTCGAGATTGGGATTAATCTCGAGCCCGGCGAGACCATTTGGCACCATGCGCACGATGCCGTCCGTCGTGATGGTATCGGCGGTAAGGGCCTGGATGACCCCGAACCCGATATGGGTAAGCGGCGTATACGGGTCTGATGTGGTATCCGTTAACCCGGCATCTACATACAGGTCGCCATAAGGCTGCGAGGCCTGCTTAACGAGTACCGTCCCCGCGCTGCGGTTGGACCCGCCATAGGCGGTAATATTGGCCAGGCCATTCAAATCATTGCCGACGCCGCCAAGGGTGGCATAGGTTACCGCGATGCGTCCGCCGCCGCCGCTCACTTCACCACTGCCGCCGTTGGCGGTAATGACACCTGTTCCTTCCAGGCGGCTGGTTTCTATGAGGATGGATCCGCCGGAGCCGCTGCCCGCACTATACCCGGTGCCTATGGTGCCGTTGGTATAGAGAGCACCCTGCAGTCGGAGTGTGCCTGCCGTAATCGTCAACCGGCCGCCGCCATTTCCTCCGGCATAGCTATAGCTGCCGCCGGAACCGCCGGAACCCAGATACACCGGGTTTGCGGGGTGCCCATAAATGGGATTGGTCAGGGCACCCGCATCCACGACAGCCCCTAATCCGCCATAGCTGCCGCCGGAGCGGTGTTGCGCCCCGGGCAAACCGCCAAGCGTAAGGCCGGTTGATGCCCCGTTCGCAGCGGTATTGCCTCCGGGGTAACCCTTGCCGGTAACATCAATGGCACTGCCGGCGTCTACTTCCAGGATGTCCGCCTGTATTGCCAGTCCAGATTCCATCTGCGCCGAATGGGTGAGCACGCTGCCATTGGCCAGGCGGAGGGTATTCAAGACCCGAACAGGCGTGTCAGCAACCACATAGGCCTGATTTTGCAAGAAAATATTATTGAAGGTGTACCCATCTGGAATCGGCGAGGATGCCAAGGGGGTCGCCTGGAAATTACCATCGATCACCAAGTCGCCGTAAGACTGACCCGGTCCTTTCAAAAACACGGTGCCATTGCCACCAGTATATCCCAGGCTGGAACCCTGAGCCCCCAGGGCCATGATATGGCTTGCGTCCAGGGATAGCGCCGTATAATGAACGGCAATACGGCCGCCGCCGCCACCTATTTCATTGCCGCCGCCGTTGGCGCTTATCTTCCCACCACCGGACAAAGTTCCAGCGTGAATATGGATGGACCCTCCGGCCCCGCCGCCTGCGTGATACCCGGTCCCAGCGCCTCCGTTGGCGGAGATATTACCCTCCAAAGACAATGTGTCCGTCCAAACCTGTATCCAGCCGCCACCATCGCCGCCGGCGTAACTGTAACTGCCCCCGGAACCGCCCGCTCCCAAGGCGGCCGGAGCCGTAATATTGCCGTAAACAGGATTCGGCACGCCTTCCAGTCGGCCGCCGAGACCACCATGGGATGCACCTGAGCGCCACGTGGCGCCAGCGCCACCGCCCGGAACCAGCCCGTAGGAAGCGCTGTTATCTACACGATTGGCGCCCAGACAACCCCGTTGGTCCACATTGATAGCGCTGGTCGCGCCAATCTCAATTGCGGAAGCGGTAATCTCAAGGCGGGATTCCCATTGAGCGCGGGCGTCATAATGAGTCAGTACGCCATACTCGTCGATCCGCAGTGTATCGGAGACTTCCAGCCTGTCTCCCAGCACCAGGAAACCGCCTCGGCGGAAATAGACGTTGTCAAAACGATACACACCGACATAGGTGTCGCCGATTTCCGCCACCACGTTGAGAGGCGACTTTCCGGTGATATCCACGGTAATCGTAGTCTCGTTATTTCCTGTAATGCGATAGGTCTCCGCCTGGTTCGTGTTCGGGTTGATCTCGAGGCCCACCAGCCCGTTGGGCATATACGTTACACCACCGTCCACGGTAAGGGTATCTTCGGTGACCTCCACAATGTTCCCGAACCCGATAGGCGTAAGCGGGGTATACACTGAGGATGTGGCATCCGCGAGACCGTCATCCACGTACAGATCACCCCGCGCCTGGTCACTGCGCCGCAACAGCATCGTCCCGGCGCTTCCCCAGCGGTTACTCCCATGCCCACCATGGGCGGTAATATTCCGCAATCCGCCGAAATCGTCCCCGCTGAAACTGACATAATCATAAGCGATAGCAATACGTCCGCCACCGCCGCCCACCTCATGGGCGCCGCCGTTGGCTGTTATTGCTCCCCCTCCTTTCAGCAGGGAGGTTGTGATACGGATAGAACCACCGGAGCCGCTTCCGGCACTGTAACCAGAACCGGGTTCCCCGTCGGCACGTATGGCGCCGTCGACATGCAGGGATTTTCTGACCGTCAGGTCGGCTCTTCCGCCGCCATGGCCGCCACCGTAACTATAAGAACCGCCTGAACCGCCGGAGCCAAGATAGACGGGTTCCAACGGAGAACCGTAAGGCAAGTTGGAACCGGGACCGTCAAGCACTCCGCCATAACCACCATAACTGCCGCCCGAACGATGTTGCGCCCCGGCAATGCCACCGAGGGTCAGACCGGCACTGTCGCCGCCCTCGCGATAGCCGCCCCGGTAGCCCTTGGCACTGAGGTCCATGCTGCTGGTTTCGTCCACGTAAATATGGTCCGCAATGATTTGGAGCCCTGACTCATTGCCCCGCGTATGGGTCAAGATACTGCCGGTCAATATACTCAGGGTATCGTTGACTTCGAGAGGCACATCCACCACGACCCGGGCCTCGTTGCGGATGATGATATTATCAAAGATATATCCGGGCGGAATGGGCAGGGTCGAAAAGGCGGAGCTCACGCCCTGGCCATCTATGACCAGCGTGCCGTTATCCTCGTCAATCCCCTTGAGAAATACGGTGCCGTTGCCGCCGTCGCGTCCCCCTTGTCCGCCCAGGGCGGTAATCAGGGAGGTGTCCATGGTTGCCAAGTCCACATAATGAACGGCGACACGTCCACCGCCGCCACCCACCTCACCGCCGCCGCCGTTGGCCCCTATCGCGCCCATTCCGGAAAGGGTTGAAATCGCCAGGAAGATGGCGCCGCCGGAGCCGCTACCGGCACTGTAACCTCTTCCGTTTTCCCCTCCGGAGGCGATGTATCCGTCTACCATGATGTTGATGGTTTGTAGTTGAATCCGACCACCGCCGTCTCCGCCGGCGTAACTGTAACCGCCGCCGGAGCCACCGGAACCGAGGTCTGCGGGTTGCACCAGATTGCCATAAAGGGGGTTGGGCGTACCCCCGTCAGCCGCACCAGTGCCCCCATAGCTGCCCGCCGATCGATAGGTTGAACCGGCCGTGTTTCCCAACGTTCTGCCACTGCTGTCGATACCCGGTCTGTATCCCCCAAGATATCCGCGACCGGACACTTCCACGGCGCTATCCGCATCAATGGTCAGCGTCCAGGCATCCAGGTCAAGGGCATATTCCAGTTCCGCATCGGTTTCCGGGTGGGTAAGGGTCGCCCCGCCGATGAGTTCCATGTTGTGAAAGCCATGATGGCCGCTCAAGACAAGGGGCACACCGATTACCCGGATATTTTTCCCGTCATAATCGGTATCTTCGGAGGCAAGTATGGTTTCCTCGGTAATTTCCACCCACACCGTCCCGGCGTGTATTTCCACGCTCTGATCCGCGACCACAACTTCTTCGCCCGGAATTTCACCTTCGCCTTCAATTTCACCTTCACCCTCACCTTCGCCTTCGGTCGGGACAAACTCCATTGGCGGGGCTTCGCGGTTACCGGCCTGATCCACGCCCACCGTGTAGACTTCGTATTGGCCATCACCGCCCATGCGGGTAGAATCAAACGCTATGGTTCCCAGCGCGCCGATTTGCGGCACAAAATGGCCGAGCGGATTGCCTCCCGCGGCATTCGTGTACCGGTTGAACGTGCCGAAGCCGTCCCGTCGGAAATACAATTCCACGTGATCAAAATCGTCCAGCCCATCCGTCACCTCGTAGTTCACCACGGTAATCGTGGACGCTCCTGGATCGGACACGGCAGTAGCCACGGTCTGGGGCGCGGTAATATCCGCGTCGGTAATGGTAATGTCCACGGGAATCGCACGGCCTTCATTGCCGGCGGCATCGTTCGCGAATGCGCGGATACGGACATCCGGCGAGGGAACCCCGTACGGAACGACAAAGGTAAAAACGGCCTCTGCATTGGTTGCCGGGGGAGCGAAGGTCCGGGTATCGTTGTATTCCAACGCACCCTCGGTGTAATACCGGATTTCGCTGACGCCAACAATGTCTTCGGCAGACATGCGCACAGTCACCAAATCGCCATAGTTAAAGGCGCTCAAGGGTGCAGGCTCAATAATGGCGACAGACGGGGCCGTTTTATCCATCACAGTGAGGATAACCTGAACGGTTCCCGACAGGTTGCCGCCACTGTCTTCGGCGCGCACGGCAACCATAATAACGCCGTCCAGGACGGCATCGGAGGCAATCTGCACCGGAATTGATCTGACCACGGTCAAGGCGGGCGGCACCACCTGTACCTGTTCCGCATACGTCATAGCGCCGCTGAGTTCCAGGTAAAACCGCGCCACGCCGCCGACGGTATCAACACCCTGAACGGTTATGGAGACGGATTGCCCGCGCTCCACCTGTGTGCCGTTTGCCGGACTCAGTATTTCCACCGTGGGCGCCGTATCCCCCGTAGTGTCCACAAAAACCAAAACGACCACAGGCGCCGCACCGGGCAGATACACGGTAACGGCCGTGTCCCCTTCCCGGACGGCGGTGACCACGCCCGAGGAATTTACGGAGGCAATAGAGACATCGCTGGACACGAAAGACACCCCCGCTCCCGCAGGCCGACTGCTGCCGTCGCTGTAGTGGGCCGTTACGGAAAGTTGGCAGGTCTCCGCTATCGCGACAAGCACTACCGGGTCCGGCGTCACTGTAATGTGCGTAAGTATTATCACATTCACGGTAACCTGGACCTGGGCTTGTTTGTCCCCAACGGTGACGTCAATCACGGCCGTCCCGTTAGCAATCGGCGCGATGCGCCCGGCGGCACTTACGCCCGCGATGCCTGTCGCGCTGGACGAATACGTTGCCTGAGAGGTCAGGTTCTTCGTGGAATCGTCCTCATAATGGCCTGTCACGATAAGGTCCTGGTAGTGCGCGAAGGAAGTGAAGGTCACGGTTGACGGCTGAACTTCAATGTGGTCAAGCACCGGCACCCGGCCTACGGTGACCGTTACAGCCGGACTGGGTTCCTCGGACTGGTTGAAATCATAGGCAACCAGCGCAAGAACATCCTCTGGATCGGCCTGGGTGTTCACAGAGAAACGGCCGGCGCCATCCGCGTATACGGTAAGTGTCAGGCCTAGTGTCGTATTGGTCACATCCACGCGCGCCCCCGCAACCGTGGTCCCTTCCACCGTTGTCATGCCATTCTCGGAAAGAGGCGTATTGGCAACAACAGGCGCGGCGGGCGGGTCGCCCGGAGGCGGTTCCACCACGGAGAATTCCAATATGGAGTCGGGGTCGCCGGGGTCATTAGACACACCTAGTAGGTTGGTGGCGACCACGGTGATATGGTGCGCCCCCAGGGACAAGGTATTCGTATCCACCACAAAAGGCGTGGTGCCCGAGGTAATCGGGTCGCCTTTGCTGTTGTCCAGATACACATAAACAGACGCGATGCCGACGGGGTCATCCACGCCGATATTGACGACGAAAACACTTCCAGACGTATACAGGACGCCATCGGATACCGGGCCAAAGTTGACCACTGGCATATTCTTGTTTTCCGCCAGTTCGAAGGTGTAGAACGCTTCGCCCGTCTGTCCCAGGCCGTCTACCGCCACGGCGCGCACCTCATGGGCACCCAGCGGCAGCGCCAGGGTGCGGACGAAGGTCTGGTAAGGACGCAGGAAGGCCGTGGAAAACGGCTCCATAGCACCATCCAGATAATACCGTATCTCACGGACACCGCCTGTATAAGAGATGGGGGTGACGTTTATGGAAATGCCCTGGAGGGCGGCTTCCTCCGATGGACTGGCCGGCAATACCACTGTTGGCGGGTCGGCGGAATCCGCCATGGTCAACGCCAGCGTACTTTCCCGCATATTGCCCATATAGTCGTAGGCGATTGCCTGCAGAAGATAGGCATGGCCGATAACAAGATCGATGGTATCGATGGAAAAAATATAGGGCGGCTCATCACCTAGCAGCACACTGCGCTGGTCGCGCAGCGTGAACGTGGATTCCGGATCATCCAGGTCCTTGAGCCGCGTCTCCACGCGTACCACGCCGCTTCCCTGGTCCGCCGCGTACGCATTAACCCGCACCAGTTCGCCGGGCAGGACATAATTTGGGTCGGTCGGGGGCTGCACCGTAAGCGCCAATGTGGGGGCGTCATCATCCTCGTAATATTCACCCGTCGTGGTAAAGGTGCTGGTCCATTCGTTGTACAAAAAGTTGCCATCCAAGTCGGTAATCGTCTGGTCGAGTTTTACCGTCAATTCCGTGTTCGCGGGCAGGCGTCCACCGCCGAGATTGTGCTGCCACAGGACAACCGTTTTCTCCATCACTTCTTCCAACCGAAGCACGCCGGGCAACAGGTCACCGGACTCGGAAAACACGTTAAACGAACCATCCTCTCCTGTGGTAACCGTTCCGGTGTTAATTTTTTCACTAAAAAAGGCCGCCACGGGGGAATCAAGGCCCACGGCCTGGGCATTGGCATAAGGCAATACGGTCACGGTAGGCCGCCCATCGGGCGAACCTTCTATCGGCGGATAATGGCCGGTCAGGCAGCCGATGTCGCCCACATAAACCTGCAGATTGATATTCTGGTCTGAAATACCCATACAGGAAGTGATACGTCCGTCGCGCAAGGGATTGACCAATACCGTTTCACTGACCGTTTGCCCCGGCAGAATATGGCCGAAATTCCGCACGCTCGGCCCTTCGATGGGTTCACAGGCAATTTCCCCCGTTTCCTCTTTCAGTTCGCACCGGACGATCTGCCCGTCACCGCCCACATCAAGTTCCAAGCTGGTATACAAGGCAGGCATATCCCCCGTGTTGGTAATGTCCACCCGCAGTTCATAGGGTTCATCTTTCACCACATAATCGGGATGGAATACCTCAACCTGGAACGTTGGCGGCCCTTTGACCTCCACACTGGTAAGGGCGCTGCCATTGAAGGGAATAGCGTCCTCGTCGGGAATACCGGGACCAGTGACCAGACCACCGAAATTCACCTGCACGCGGCGCACACCGATTTCATCGCCCCGGATAATAAACTCTTTTTCCACCTGTCCGGGCACGGCGCCGTCACCGGGCAGGATGCTGCCGAAGGACACCACCCCGTCCACAGGCAGTATATTAGAGAGCCCGCCATCCGGAAAACTTAAGGTGGCGGTGATATCCGTCAGCGTGAAAATGCCCGAGGCGTTCATCAGGAGTAACCGGCAACTGTAAAATTCCTTCAGGCTTTTAATGCGCCCTTCAATGATGAGAATACCGGGGACCGGCGGGAGCGCAGGTTCACCCGGTCCAGCAGGTATCGGCTCCTCGAAAATCACTATCTCCAGCTCAGGCTTGTTGCTGGGATTGCCGCTTGAATCCCCGCCGCGGGGTAACCGTATATTTTCGTAGCCGGTAACTTCAGGATTATTGATAGGTGTCGCGACCGGAACGGATATCGGAACGGGCTTGTTGCCTATGGTTAATACTACTGTGAACATCGAAACGTTATAGTTTTCCGGGTCTTCCAGGTCAATAACCCCGTCATTCACCAGCTGCTCAATCCGTTCTACAGAAAGCGGTTCAGAAGTGAATTCCGAAATAACCACGTTGTCCAGGGACACCTGGGTAATGCTCAAGTCCTTTTGTGCGAGGTTGCCATGGATATCCGATGCCGTCACGGAAATATTGTTCACGGCGTTTTTCGTCAGGGGCAAGTCCAGAGCAAACGCGCCCCCTCCATCCGGCAGGCTTTGCTTCAAATTGCCGCCGGGGCCGGAAATGTTCACGGTAACTTCCGCCCGGGAAGAAACCGCCGCCATTACGCACAGTGTCCACAGTAACAGAGACGACATAAAATAGTGCATGGATGGCGGATTTTTCAGCCTTTTCCGCATGGGACGGCTGTCACTACTCATTTCCGTTTTCCCAGTCATATTCAATTCCCCGACGCAACACGCCCTTTTCCGGACGTGGATTTCAGATAGGCCTTGTACCCCGTGTCAGGCACAAACACGGCGGTCACGGTCTTCTCAACACTATCCATCAACACATACGTGGGATTTTCAGAACCTTCCAAATCGTCTTCCCAATGGTCAAACTTCCATCCCAGTTCCGGAATCGCACTGACCAACACCCAGGACAGATACGGATAGGACCAGGGTGAATCTTCTACAGAAGGATCTGT